>NZ_JAJQJF010000002.1:0-518732 GCF_021213615.1 Cupriavidus sp. UGS-1
GCCGGCTGCTCGGACGCCCGGGCCGCTTCCGCGCGCTGCAGCGTTTCCTGGACTACGTGCAGTCGCACGACAAGGTCTGGATCGCACGCCGCATCGATATCGCGCGGCACTGGATCGAGACGCATCCGTACAAGGCCAGCACGGCGCGGTAATGCGCCCTTCTCCGGCGCCCTTCTCCGGCGCCCTTCTCCGACACCAACACCAGAGTCCCGACGTGACCTACACCCTCTCCCAACTGAACGCGATGCCGTCCGCCGAATTCGTGCAGGCCCTCGGCGGCATCTATGAACACTCGCCCTGGGTCGCCGCGAGCGCCGCCGAGCAGCGTCCCTTCGCCGATCGCCA
This sequence comes from Cupriavidus sp. UGS-1, assembly GCF_021213615.1. Taxonomy (NCBI): domain Bacteria; kingdom Pseudomonadati; phylum Pseudomonadota; class Betaproteobacteria; order Burkholderiales; family Burkholderiaceae; genus Cupriavidus; species Cupriavidus sp. UGS-1. Next base: position 346 of record NZ_JAJQJF010000002.1, read on the forward strand.
GGCGCTGGCTGCGGCAATGCAGGCGGCCGTCGACCAGGCCGGCGAAGCGGCCCAGCTCAAGCTGGTGCGCGCCCACCCCGAGCTCGCCGGCAAGGCCGCGGTGCGCGGCGAGCTGACCGAAGAATCGACGCGCGAGCAGAGCGGCGCCGGACTGAATCAATGCACGCCCGAGCAATTCGAACGGCTGCAGGCATTGAATGCGCGCTACAACGAGAAATTCGGCTTTCCGTTCATTCTCGCGGTACGCGGCTACGATCGCGCCGGCATCATCGACGAGTTCGCAAGACGCATCGAGAATTCGCCGGCCGATGAGTTGCAAACTTGCATCAATCAGATCCATCGCATTGCCCAGTTCCGTCTCGACGACTTAGTATCCGGCTGAGTCGAAATTCCCCTCGCATGGAACCCATGCATGGAGCAAGACCGCACATCGGGCAAGGCCTCGGCAAGTCACCGCCGGCGCCCTGCCCGATGACACGATGAACGGCGCCCGAAGCCAGCGCCGTCCGCCGCCGGCACCCTCGCCACGGATGCCGCCGGTACATACCAAAAAGAGAACCCGTCAGGGACCCAGTACACAACGTTCCAACAGGATCAAACCACGGAGGTCTTTCATGCAGAAGCAGTTCAAGTTGGCGGCACTGGCCGCGGCCCTTTTCAGCGGCGGGGCCATGGCGCAATCGAGCGTCACGCTCTACGGCCAGGTCGACATGTTCGTCGGCGCGGTCAAGAGCCCGGGCACCGGCGAGCGCGCCTGGGTCGCCAATTCGGGTGGCATGCAAACGTCGTACTGGGGTATCAAGGGCGCCGAGGATCTGGGCAACGGCCTCAAGGCGATCTTCGACCTGAACGGTTTCTATCGCACCGATAACGGCCGCACCGGCCGCTTCGACGGCGATGCGATGTTCAGCCGCAATGCGTATGTCGGCCTGCAGAGCGACCGCGCCGGTACGCTCAAGCTCGGCCGCAATACCACGCCGTATTTCATCTCGACCATCCTGTTCAACCCGCTGGTCGATTCGTACGTGTTCTCGCCGGCGATCTTCCACACCTATTTCACGGCCACCAATGGCACGGTGTTCGATCCGGGCATCATCGGCGATTCGGGCTGGAGCAATTCGCTGGTCTATTCGACGCCGACCTTCGGCGGCCTGACCGCCAACCTGATCTACTCGTTCGGCGAACAGGCGGGCTCGACCGGCCGCAACAAGTGGGGCGGCAACCTGATGTACTTCAACGGCCCGCTGGCCGCGACCGTCGCCTTCCAGCAGGTCAAGTTCAACAACGTGCCGGGCGATGTGACGTCGCCCGCCACGCTGGCCGGCTTCGACAAGCAGAACGCGGTGCTGGCCGGCCTGTCGTACGACTTCAAGGTGGTCAAGCTGTTCGCCCAGGGTCAGTACATCAAGAGCGACGTGACCAATGCCACCGGCGACATCAAGCACACCAGCGGCCAGATCGGTGCCTCGGTGCCCATCGGCGCCGGCAGCCTGCTCGCTTCGTATGGCTATGCCAAGGCCGAGAACAATGTCGACGACTTCAAGCGCAACACGTTCGCGATCGCCTACGACTACAACCTGTCGAAGCGCACCGATGTGTATGCCGCCTACTTCTACGACAAGATCACCGGCGCCGAGCACGGCGATTCGTTCGGTGTGGGCATTCGGCACAAGTTCTGATCGGGATTGCCTTCGGGCCTGAACGGCCCGAAGACGCCCTCTCGCCTTGCCCTCTCCCCCGGCCCCTCTCCCGCAAGCGGGAGAGGGGAGAAGACCAGCAGCGTGTCGCGGGTCTGTGGGCGTGCTCCCTCTCCCGCTTGCGGGAGAGGGCTGGGGAGAGGGCAACAGCGCTCCCACGCTGCGGCGCAATGCCGCAGCATCGCATCATTTCCTCCCTTCCCCGCTGCATCGCAGCACCGTTCCCCTGCTCCGGCGCGGGAATGAACGACTTCACCTCATAGGCTCATTCAATTGGCACGGCCCAGGACGAATGCCTACATTGAACGTCCAGACCACGATTAGCCAAACGAGAGAGGTGACTCATGCGGCGATACGCAAAGACCCGGTCGGAGTTGATGGCTATCCTCAACCAGTGCCTCGATAACAATCCGGAATGCGGCGAGTGCGAATTGCATGCGGTACGCGTGCACCAGCCCGACCATACGGGATGCAATTGGAGCGCCGAGGTGGACTTCCCCCGTGCGGCCGAAGACAGCGTGTCGATGCAATTGCGTGCGGCGAAGTCGATCATCGTCGACATGCGCCAGCAGTACAACGTATTGCAATAGCGCCGCCTTCAGCCGATACGCTGCTCCGCAGCACAACACTGCAGCATGAAATCACGAGCACCGAACATTGAGCAAAACCGACGAACGCCAACGCGACCGAATGTCGCAATGAAAAAAGCCGGGCCCGCAGCCCGGCTTTTATTTTGCGGCCAGCGCCAGCCTCCGCTCAGCGCAGCGCGCCCGACTCCGCTACCGCCACCGCCGTCATATTGACGATCCGGCGCGTGGTCGCCTGCGGATTCAGGATGTGCACCGGCTTGGCCGCGCCCAGCAGGATCGGGCCCACCGTCACGCCCTGGCCGCCGGTGATCTTCAGCAGATTGAACGCGATATTGGCCGCGTCCAGCGTCGGCATCACCAGCAGATTGGCAGAGCCGGCCAGCTTGGTGCCCGGCAGGAAATGTCGGCGCACGTCTTCGACCAGCGCGGCATCGCCCTGCATCTCGCCCTCGACTTCGAGCTCGGGCGCGATCTGGCTCAGGATCTCCTGCGCCGCGCGCATCTTGCGCGCCGAGGCGCGGTTCGACGAGCCGAACATCGAATGCGACAGCAGCGCGACCTTCGGCGTCAGGCCGAAGCGGCGGATCTCTTCGGCCGCCAGTTGCGTGATCGCGGCCAGTTCGTCGGCGGTCGGGTCCTCGTTGACGAAGGTGTCCGTGATGAACAGCGTGTACTTCTCCAGCATCAGCGCGTTCATCGCCGCCAGCACCTTGGCGCCGGGCTTCAGGCCGATCACGTCGCGCACATGCTCCAGATGCGCCTCGAAGCGGCCCACGGTGCCGCACAGCAGCGCATCGGCATCGCCCATGTGCATCAGCATCGTGCCGATCAGGGTGTTGGAGCGGCGCAGCGCGACCTTGGCCATGTCGGGCGTCACGCCATCGCGTCCGCGCAGCGCGTGATAGGCCTCGTGATAGGCACGATAGCGCGGATCGTCCTCGGGATTGACCAGCTCGAAATCGACGCCCGGCTTCAGCCGCAGGCCGGCCTTGTCGATGCGCATCTGGATCACGTGCGGACGGCCGATCAGGATCGGGCGCGCCAGGCCTTCGTCGACCACGGTCTGCACCGCGCGCAGCACGCGCTCTTCCTCGCCCTCGGCATAGGCCACGCGCTTGGGCGCGGCCTTGGCGGCCGAGAACACCGGCTTCATGATCAGGCCGGTGTGGTAGACGTATTGGGTCAGCTGCTGCCGATAGGCCTCGAGGTCCTGGATCGGACGCGTGGCCACGCCCGACTCCATCGCCGCGCGCGCGACCGCCGGCGCGATCTTCTCGATCAGGCGCTGGTCGAACGGCGTCGGGATGATGTAGTCGGGGCCGAACTTCAGTTCCTTGCCGGCATAGGCGGCGGCCACCGCATCGTTGGTCTCGGCCTCGGCCAGCTCGGCGATCGCCTTGACGCAGGCCAGCTTCATTTCCTCGGTGATCTTGGTCGCGCCGCAATCGAGCGCGCCGCGGAAGATGTACGGGAAGCAGAGGACGTTGTTGACCTGGTTCGGATAGTCCGAACGGCCGGTCGCGATGATGCAGTCGGGGCGCGCGGCCTTGGCCACTTCCGGACGGATCTCCGGCTCGGGATTGGCCAGCGCCAGGATGATCGGCTTGTCGGCCATCGTCTTGACCATCTCGGCGGTCAGCACGCCGGCGGTCGAGCAGCCGAGGAACACGTCGGCGCCCTCGACGATATCGGCCAGCGTGCGGGCCGACGTGTCCTGCGCATAGCGCGCCTTGTTGGCCTCCATGTTGGCGTCGCGGCCGACGAAGATCACGCCCTTCGAATCGACCACGTAGATGTTCTCGCGCTTGACGCCCAGGCTCACCATCGTGTCCAGGCAGGCGATCGCCGCCGCGCCCGCGCCCGACACCGCCATCTTGACGTTGGCGATGTCCTTGCCGACCACCTTCAGGCCATTGAGCAGCGCCGCCGCCGAGATGATCGCGGTGCCGTGCTGGTCGTCGTGGAAGACCGGGATGTTCATCCGCTCGCGCAGCTTCTTCTCGATGTAGAAGCACTCGGGCGCCTTGATGTCCTCGAGGTTGACGCCGCCCAGCGTGGGTTCCAGCGCGGCGACGATCTCGACGATCTGATCCGGGTCGCGCGCGTCGAGCTCGATGTCGAACACGTCGATGCCGGCGAACTTCTTGAACAGGCAGCCCTTGCCTTCCATCACCGGCTTGCCGGCCAGCGGGCCGATGTCGCCCAGGCCCAGCACCGCGGTGCCGTTGGTGACCACCGCCACCAGATTGCCGCGCGAGGTGTACTCGGCCGCCATGGCCGGGTCCTTGGCGATCTCCTCGCAGGCATAGGCCACGCCCGGCGAATAGGCCAGCGACAGGTCGCGCTGGTTGGACAGCGCCTTGGTCGCAGTCACCTGGATCTTGCCCTTGGTCGGGCTGCGGTGATATTCCAGCGCGGCGAGGCGCAGTTGCGCTTCAGGACTATTGGGGGCGTGTTGCGGTGCGTCACCGCTGGTCTTGCTGCTCATGTCGCTCGTCCGGAAAGAGGCCCAACATGGCGCCGTACGATGCCGGTCGATACCGGTCGAACCGCCAGGGCCGAAAAAATCGAGCAGCTATTCTAGCCCAGCCGCCGTGCGCGAGTCGCCCCGATGGCGCCCCGGAAGGCCGCAAACGCGGGCATTTTGCGGTTAAAGAGCTTTTACCGGAATAGCGTCAATGGCGCGGATCGGGTGCGAATGGGTGCGAGTGCGCCCTGGGCGATCCACCGGTAAAACAAAACGCCGGCATGCAGCGTTGGCAATGCATACCGGCGTCGATGTATTTCTCGCTGTTGCCGTTATCTGGCGTTCTTGTCGACCTCCAGCGTCACGCGCCGCGGCCGGCCGCTTTCCATCGGAAATTCCGCGAAGGCGCTGCGCACCAGATAGGGCATCAGCCCGGGCATCGTGCTGCCTTCGCTCAGGTTCTGCGCGGTCACCTGGTAGACGCGCTTGTTGCCGGCGGCCTCGCGGATAAAGACGCGCAGGCTCGCCAGCGTGGCCGGGACGTCGCGGATCACCGTCTGTGGCGGCCAGTAGCCCGGGCCCCAGCCCCACGGCCCCCACGGGCGGTAATAGCCGTACGGGCCCCAGTACGGCCCCCACGGATACCAGGGATCGGGATAGTAGGTCTCGTGCACGCGCACCAGGCGCGGATCCGAATCGAAATCGAAGCTGACCAGATAGCGCGCCTGCGACCGCGGCACCTGCGTGAAGCCGTGGCCGGACAGCGCGTCGGCGATCCAGTTCTGATAGGTGGCGCGGTCCAGCTGGCCCTGCTGCTCCTGCCCCTTTTCGGCGTCGAACGCGTAGGTGCGGGGCGGATCGTTCTGCCAGCCGGGCTGGCGGAACGCCGTCACGTCGGTGGTCACGGTGCTGGCGCAGCCGGACAGCAGCAAGGCGCCGAGCATCGCGGCCCCGGCCCATCCGGACCAGCTGGCGGTCCGCCCCCTTTCCTGACCGCGACGGCTCACGGTGCTCAGCCATTGGCCCGTCCGTGCACAGGCCTTTCGCCATTGCCACATGATGTTCTTCCTTCTGTTCATGGTCTCGCCGACAGGGCTCCACCGGACCGTGCGCCGGTGGTGGGCGCGGGGGCGGTCGGCGGGCCGCCCTCTCGTTGCATCAGACCGGCGGCGTGCGCCGGAATTCCCTTGGCGCCATGCGGCCATGCCGTGCTTGGCTACAATGGATTACCCGGCGCCCGGCGCGCCCGACTCATCGCCTTCCAGGACAGGACCATCCATGCTCCGCACCGATACCCCCGTCACCGTCCACCGCAAGGACTATACCCCGCCCGCCTTCGCCATCGAACACGTCGACCTGGTGTTCGAGCTCGATCCGCAGCGCACCGTGGTGACCAGCACGCTGCGCTTTGCCCGCCGCCAGGCCGGCGCGCCGCTGGTGCTGGCCGGCGAAGCGCTCGAGCTGGCGAGCGTCAGTCTCGATGGCCAGCCATTCGGCGACTATCGCCTCGACGATGGCAGCCTGACGCTGAACGGGCTGCCCGAGCATGGCACGCTGCAGATCGTCAGCGCCTGCCAGCCGGAAGCCAATACCACGCTGTCGGGACTGTACGTCTCCAACGGCAACTTCTTCACGCAGTGCGAGGCCGAGGGCTTTCGCCGCATCACCTATTTTCTCGACCGTCCCGACGTGATGGCGACCTACCGCGTCACCCTGCGCGCGGACAAGGCCGCCTATCCGGTGCTGCTGTCCAACGGCAATCTGATCGGTGAACAGCAACTGGACGGCGGCCGCCACGAGGCCGTGTGGGAAGACCCGTTCCCCAAGCCCTCCTATCTGTTCGCGATCGTCGCCGGCAAGCTGCAATGCATCGAGCAGCGCATCACCACCGGCTCGGGCAAGGAAAAACTGCTGCAGGTCTGGGTCGAGCCGCAAGACCTGGACAAGACGCAGCACGCGATGGATTCGCTGATCCATTCGATCCGCTGGGACGAACGGCGCTTCGGACTGGAGCTGGATCTGGACCGCTTCATGATCGTCGCCGTCGGCGACTTCAACATGGGCGCGATGGAAAACAAGGGCCTGAACATCTTCAACACCAAGTACGTGCTGGCCAATGCGGCCACCGCGACCGACACCGACTTCTTCAATATCGAATCGGTGGTCGGCCACGAGTACTTCCACAACTGGACCGGCAATCGCGTGACCTGCCGCGACTGGTTCCAGCTGTCGCTGAAGGAAGGGCTGACGGTGTTCCGCGACCAGGAGTTCTCCGCCGACATGATGGCCGAGCAAGGCGCCGACGACGGCTCGGCGCGCGCCGTCAAGCGCATCGAGGACGTGCGCGTGCTGCGGCAGGTGCAGTTCCCCGAGGATGCCGGGCCGATGGCGCATCCGGTGCGGCCCGACAGCTACGAGGAGATCAACAACTTCTACACCGTGACGGTGTACGAGAAAGGCGCCGAGGTCGTGCGCATGTACCAGACCCTGCTGGGCCGCGAGGGCTTCCGCAAGGGCATGGACCTGTATTTCCAGCGGCACGACGGCCAGGCGGTGACCTGCGACGACTTCCTCGCCGCGATGGCCGACGCCAACGGCCGCGATCTGACCCAGTTCGGGCGCTGGTACAGCCAGGCCGGCACGCCGGTGGTCGGCGTGCATACGGAATGGGACGCCGGCGAGGGCAGGCTGACGCTGACGCTGACGCAGCAATGCCCCAAGGTCGGCATCGAGACCCAGCCCGGCACCCCGGAGAAGCTCCCCTTCCATATCCCGTTCGCGGTCGGGCTGATCGGCGCCGACGGCAAGGACTTGCCGCTGCAGCTCGAGGGCGAGGCCGCCGCCGGCGACACCACGCGCGTGCTGAACTTCACCGAAGCGCGGCAGATCTTCCGCTTCATCAACCTGCCCAAGGGCCCGCGCGCGCCGTTGCCTTCGCTGCTGCGCAACTTCTCGGCGCCGGTGATCGTCGATGTCGACTACAGCGACGACGAGCTGACCTTCCTGCTCGCGCACGACAGCGATCCGTTCAACCGCTGGGAAGCGGGCCAGCGGCTGGCGACGCGCGCGCTGCTGAAGCTGGTCGCCGACGTGCAGGCCGGGCGCGAGCTGGAGCTGGACCACGCGCTGATCGGCGCGTTCCGCTCGGTGCTGACCGACACCTCGCTGAGCCCCGCCTTCCGCGAACAGGCGCTGATGCTGCCGGCCGAGGCCTATCTGGCCGAGCGCATGGGCGTGGCAGATCCCGCGGCGATCCATCGCGCGCGGCAATTCATGCGCGCCGGCCTCGCCCGCGCGCTGCAGAGCGACTGGCTGGGCGCCTACGAAAGCAACGCGACCACCGGCCCGTATCGGCCCGATCCGGAATCGGCAGGCAAGCGCGCGCTGCGCAATCTCGCGCTCGGCTATCTGGTCGAAGTCGGCGACGATGCGATGTATGCGCTGGCCGGCGAGCAGTATCAGCAGGCCGACAACATGACCGACCGCTTCGCCGCGCTGACGGCCCTGGTCAACAGCTTCGCGCCGGGCCGCGAGGCGGCGCTGGCCGACTTCTACCAGCGCTTCGAGCACGATCCGCTGGTGGTCGACAAATGGTTCTCGCTGCAGGGCATGCAGCGCGGCGAAGTCGGCCCGCATGCGGGCAAGCGCACCATCGACACGGTGCGGGCGCTGATGCAGCATCCGGCCTTCACGCTGCGCAATCCCAATCGCGCACGGGCGCTGATCTTCAGCTTCTGCTCTGGCAACCCCGCGCAGTTCCATGCCGAGGACGGCTCGGGCTACGAATTCTGGGCCGAACAGGTGCTGGCGCTCGACGCGATCAATCCGCAGGTGGCGGCACGGCTGGCGCGCGCGCTGGACCGCTGGCAGAAATACGCGCTGCCGCTGCGCGACAGGATGCGCGCCGCGCTGGAACGGGTGGCCGCGGCCGACAAGCTGTCGCGCGACGTGCGCGAGATCGTCGGCAAGGCACTGTCGACGTGAGGCGGCTGGTCGGCCGCGGGTTGGGATGCCGGTCGGCTGCCGATTGGGTGCGCTAGCCAACCAGCGATCGCGGTCCAGGCCCGCCGGCTTCGGTGGGCCGCCCGCCCCGGCCTGTAGAATGGCGGCCATTCAAGGAGGAAACCCATGACTCGCATCAGCCTGACCCGCTATCTGGTCGAGGAACAACGCCAGCACAACACCATCCAGCCCGAGCTGCGGCTGCTGATCGAGGTGGTCGCGCGCGCGTGCAAGGCCATCTCCAATGCCGTCAGCAAGGGCGCGCTCGCCGGCGTGCTCGGCTCGGCCGGCACCGGCAACGTGCAGGGCGAAACCCAGCAGAAGCTGGACGTGATCGCCAACGAAGTGCTGCTCGACGCCAACGAATGGGGCGGCCACCTGGCCGCGATGGCGTCGGAGGAAATGGACTCGTTCTACGAGATCCCGAACCGTTATCCGAAGGGCGAATACCTGCTGCTGTTCGATCCGCTCGATGGCTCGTCGAACATCGACGTCAACGTGTCGATCGGCACGATCTTCTCGGTGCTGCATATGCCCAAGCCGGGCCAGACCGTCACCGAGTCCGACTTCATGCAGCCGGGCACGCAACAGGTCGCGGCCGGCTATGCGGTGTACGGCCCGCAGACCACGCTGGTGCTGACCGTCGGCAACGGCGTCCATATGTTCACGCTGGACCGCGAGGCGGGCAGCTTCGTGCTGACGCAGTCGGATGTCAGGATTCCAGAGGACACCAAGGAATTCGCGATCAATATGTCCAACATGCGGCATTGGGCCCCGCCCGTGCGCCGCTACATCGACGAATGCCTGGCCGGCGAGGAAGGCCCGCGCGGCAAGAACTTCAACATGCGCTGGATCGCCTCGATGGTCGCCGACGTGCACCGTATCCTGACGCGCGGCGGCATCTTCATGTATCCGTGGGACAAGCGCGAGCCGGAGAAGCCGGGCAAGCTGCGGTTGATGTACGAGGCCAACCCGATGGCGATGCTGGTCGAACAGGCCGGCGGCGCGGCCACCAACGGCCATCAGCGCATTCTCGAGGTCCAGCCGGAAAAGCTGCACCAGCGCGTGTCGGTGATCCTCGGCTCCAAGAACGAGGTCGAGCGCGTGACGCGCTACCACCAGGAAGCGCAAGCGGGCAGCTGATACGGCTGCTTGCACGCGGGCCGGTCTTCGACAGAGGCCGGTCTCGCGGGGCCTGCATCGACGTGCATGGTGCACGCCGACAGGGAGCCGACCGCATTGCCGGTGGCTCCTTTTTCTTTTCGCAGCGGAAATCAGAATCCGCTCATTTCCTCCGCCTCGTAGAGTCCCTACCCTGCTGTTTTCTCCACGGAGCAAGGAAACCGCGATGGCCCCCCTCTCGGATGCCGGCGCCCGCTACGCCATCACCCCACCGATCAACCCGCCCGTCACCGCCACCACGCCGGCAAACCCGCCGTGCGGCGAGGCCCCGCTGGAACGCACGGCAGTGCAGGCCCTCGCCATCCGGCTGCACGAGACGCTCGATGTCGCGCTGCATTACGGGCTGAGCGACGGCATCGACCTGCATGTCTGCGATCTGCGCCAGCTGGCGAACTGGGGCGTGCCGATCAGCGAGCACGAACGCGAGCTGTACTTCTACCCCTGGACCATCGATGCATCGGACCCGGTGTTTCCGGTCTCGCTGGTCCGCCTGCGCGAATTCATCGCCGCGATCGACAGCCTGCTGACCGCCCTGGCGCGGCCGGACGAGGCCATGACCCGCCATCCCGCCTCGCCTACCGGCCGCACCTTCGGCTGACCGCCGCCTGCGGGAAGCGTGAAAAAAGTGCGCCGGGGGGCTTCACAGCCGCCGGATCCACTGCTATTATTGCGGGCTCTATCCGGTTCCAAACCGGTAGTGTTGCCGAAGTAGCTCAGTCGGTAGAGCAGCTCATTCGTAATGAGAAGGTCGGGGGTTCGATTCCTCTCTTCGGCACCAGGTTTCAAAGAAATGCCCTTGGATTTTCCAAGGGCATTTTTGTTTGGCGCCCCACCCTTACGCCCCAGGCCAAGGCTCCGTCCGACGGCCGGTCGCTTTCCCGCTCTACCTTTCAGAATCCGCTCAGCGCCCACCGCGCCGACGCTGGATAAGCTCGAACCTCCTCCACCCACTCGAGCTCGCCATGAATCCGATCGCGTTGCACCGGCAGTCGCAGTCATTCGGCCCTGCGTCCATTCCCGAAACTCCGCTCGAACGAAAGCTCGCGCCAACGCCCAGGCACAGCGCGGAAAACAACGACACGCCGACTTGCACCGAAGTCCGCGCAATGACGATGCGGCTGGACCAGGCCATTGGCCGCGCCGGCTCGAACGATCCCGATGCGTTCGTCACGCTATGCCTCGCCGACCTGCGGCAAATGGACCACTGGGGCGTCACGATCCACGGCGAAACGCTCTGGAGCTATTTCGATCTGGGCTCGATCGACGACGTGGAGCCGCGCTATCCGGTAACGTTGGACGAAGCGCGTTTATTGCGTCGCGCCGTTGCCGCGTTGGATCACGATCGCTGTCAGTCGATCCGCCGTAGTGGGCGTTGGCGCGGCACGGTCTGAGCGACGGGCCGACATCGCCAACGCAAGAACACGACAGGATGGAAGCCGGCCCGGCTCTATCCCAACGTTCCGTTCCGGTCAACCCTACTTCACGGTCCCCACTTTCGGGGAGCGCCTTGCTAATATCCCGCGCGGCTTGTTGCCGATAAAAGAACAAGGATCAATAACAAGGAAAAGAGATGAGAAATTGGACGGGATTTACCGCAGCCGCATTGGTTGCCGCGGCACTGGGCGCGTGCGGCGGTGGCGGCGATGACGGGGGCAATGAGGCTGGTAAAGACACGGGCTTTCAACTGTCCGCCAGTCTCGATGGCACGCCGGTCACCGGCTTTGCGCTGAAGGACGGCGGCAGCACGACGCTCAATATCGCGTCGGGCCAGGAGCTGCGTCTGAGCGCCAGCAACGGCGTGACGTGGACCGCGAGCATGGAGAAGACCACGATCCAGCCGAAGAGCCAGAACAGTGCGGTGTGGGATGCCGTGCTGATCAGCCCGGAAGGCGGCACGGTGACGCTGGTGGCCAAGTCCGCCGCCGATGCGAGCAAGCTGGCGACGATCCGTATCGAGGTGCCGCCGCACCGCTATGCGCGGGTCGCAGCCAAGGTCGGTGAAACCACGTTGTGGCGCGAGCAGGGCACGACTGTCGACGGCTCACCCATCGACCGCACCTATCGCGATACGACGACTGCCGTCGATTCGCAAGGCGGATTCACGATGAACCGCTACAGGACCACTGGCGAGCTGACCGATACCATCCTCAACGACGCGGATCGCAACCGTACGGCGCGCATTAGCGCAGACAGCCCGAGCCAGACCTGCACCTTCACGCCGAAGCGCGAGCATTTCCAATACCCGATGTTCGTCGGCAAGACCTGGACCTCGGGCTGGCAATATCAGTGTGGCGCATATCACGAAACGGCCGCCCTCGAAGCCAGCGTGGAAGCGTTCGAGCGTGTCGCCGTCGGCAGCGATACGTTCGATACGTTGCGCATCAAGTACGGCGTAGCATTCACCAATTCCAATGACGGCAACCTGACCAACGGCGTGACCGGCAATGCCGCCTACCGGATGGACTACCGCTGCTGGTGGGCCACCGAACTCGGCCGGGCGGTCAAGTGCGAGTTCAACTACAGCTATGTCGGCATTGAGCCGGCCGGCAATAGCCGGCACTACACGCAGACCGCGCTGTCGCTGCAGTAACCAGGGCGCGAAGGCGTAACCAGTCTCAGAAAAAGCGGCGCCTGTGCGCCGCTTTTTCATTCCCGCACCACCCCGATCCCTTCGCCGACCAGCCGCAATTCGACCTTCGGCATATCTTCCATCACGCGCATGGTCTTCTGCCCGATCGTCACGCTGACCCCGCCGTGGACGCGCTTGCCGACCACCACGGCGGCGTCCGGGCGTGGATGCAGTTGCTCGGCGAGCTTGGCCAGATGGGCGTCGGTGTCCAGCATGTCCCGCGTGTATTTGAACAGCGTGGCGCGCGCCTTCTCGCGCAGTTCCGGCGTGGCGCGCTCGGGATTCTTGGCGAAGAACGTCATCAGTTGCTGGATCTTGGCCTGCTCCTGTTCCTGCCGGCGCTTGTCCGCCTCCAGCGCCGCCTTCTCGGCGTCCGCATAGGGGTTCAGTCCGACATGGATGGCGGTGGCGGTGCCTGCCGGCGCGCCTAGCGTGCCGGTACGGACCGCATGCCAGGCGCGCGAGCGGCCGCCGGTGATATTGCCGCTGCCGATGGCCGGGTCGCCCGCGGTGATGACCTCGCCTGCAGCAACATCGCTCTGGCGAATGGCGCTGTCGGCGGTGACCGTGGTGCCCGCCTCGACCACGGCGTTTTCGATAAAGCGCGCATGCACCGATCCCTTGCACTGGATCCGCGCGATCGCGCTCGCCGGATCGTGCGGCCCTTCGGACTTGCCGATGATGCCGCCGCTGACGACCACATTGCCGCCGGCCTCGACATGGGCGGCCTCGATGGTGCCGCCGACGATCACGTCGCCGCCGACACGCACCGACATGCCGGTCTTGATGTCGCCGTTGACACGCAGCGTGCCCTCGAACGCGATATTGCCGGAGTGCATGTCGACCGCATCGACCGCGACGACCGGATTGACGCTGACGCCGCGCGCGCGCACCGATGGCAGACCCGCGACGGTCGCCACCAGCAGATTCGGATCGTGCGCATCCGGGCCGACGCCAGTCAGCCGATCGGAGAACGGCGTGTCGGCAACCTCCGGTGCCGGCAGCACGCGGCCGAACACGTCCTGACCCGCGGTACCCTGCACCGCGGGGACCCGCCGCATCAGATGCGTGCCGGGCTGCACCAGTAGCAGGTTGCCGAGGTCTCGCAGATCGATCCGGGCGTGATCATCCTCGGCGCCGCCGCGGCGCGGCTCCAGCAGATTGACGAAGCGGGCCGGCGTGCCCCGCGTCGGCGCCGTGCCGTGCACGATCGGCAGGTCGTCGCAACGTCCCGCGGCGAAGGCTTCGGCCAATGCCGGCTCGTCGACGGGCAGCTTGATGCCGCGCCCCGCGAGCACGATGCGTACATCGTCGGGCTGCACCGCACGTCCGCCTTCGGGCGGCCACAGCGTCAGCCGCACCGTCAGCGAGTCGGCATCGATATCGATCTCGAAATAGCCGTCGACGAGTTCGCCGACCACCGCCTCGGCCGGCGGCCCGTCGCGATGGCAGGCGAGCAGGAACGCCGCGATGGCGTGCTCGTCCAGCCTGGCATGCGCCCATCCCTGCGTCTCGAGGGCTGCCATCAGCGCGGCGCGGTCGGGCGGCCCGCTGCCGCCTTCGCCCTCCACCGGCACCTCGTACCGGGCCCGCACGGCCTTGTCCGTGGCCTCCACCCACACCCGCACAACCGAAGCTGCTACGTCACCCATCGCGTCCTCCAGCCGTCTGCCTTTGATTTATCGTTGTTGTTGAGAGCGGCACCGAGTCGACATGCCGCCTGTCCGTCACCTACGGCAGATTTCGGCAAAACTTTAGGAGAATTTTTTCGGGACGCCTTCCGGTAAACTGTCGCCCTGCCCGCCCGGGCCTTCGCCGCTCGCAGGACGCCGCAACATGCCGCAAGACGCGGCGCACCAGGACCCGGGCCAACCCCGCCGTATCCCATGTCGAACACCCACGAAATCCGTCCCGGCCAATCGATCGAGCTGCTCAAGGAACTCCATATCCTGACCCGCGACGGCAAGATGAACCAGGACAGCCGCCGCAAGCTGAAGCAGGTCTATCACCTCTATCAGTTCATCGAACCGCTGTTGCAGGATCTCAAGCGAGACCATGCCGACCTGACGCTGGTCGACCATGGCGCCGGCAAGTCGTATCTCGGCTTCATCCTCTACGATCTGTTCTTCAAGACGCAGCAGGACCGCTCGCACATCTACGGCATCGAGACGCGCGAGGAACTGGTGCGTTCGTCCACCGCGCTCGCCGAGCGGCTCGGTTTCCCGGGCATGTCGTTCCTGAATCTGTCGGTGGCGGAGTCGATCACCTCGGACCGGCTGCCCGCGACGGTCGACATGGTCACCGCGCTGCATGCCTGCAATACCGCTACGGACGATGCGATCCGCTTCGCCTTGACCAAGCGCGCCAAGTACATCGTGGTGGTCCCTTGCTGCCAGGCCGAGGTCGCGGCGGTGCTGCGCAGGAACAAGTCGAAGTCGCTAGGCAATCCGCTGACCGAGATCTGGCGCCATCCGCTGCATACGCGCGAATTCGGCAGCCAGGTCACCAACGTGCTGCGCTGCCTGCAGCTGGAGGCGCACGGCTATCAGGTCACGGTGACCGAGCTGGTCGGGTGGGAACACTCGATGAAGAACGAGCTGATCGTGGCCCAGTACAAGGACCTGCCGCGCCGGCGCCCGTCCGAGCGGCTGGCGCACGTGCTCGAAACGCTGGGGCTCGAGGAAATGCGCGAGCGGTTCTTCACGCCGGCCTGAGCCACGGCGTCAGCCGCGCGCTCAGCCACGCTTACCGGGGTTCGTCCCCCGCCATCCAGCGCCGCCAGCCTTCGTGACCGAGCCGGCGCAGGGTTTCCTCATTGCGCTCGTAGATGTCCGCCGCGTCGGGAAAGGCCTCGACCGCGCGGGCAATGCTGTCTTCGCGCAGCAGATGCAGGATCGGATACGGCGCGCGATTGGTGTAGTTCTCGATATCGTCGGCATCGGTGCCGGCGAACTGGTATTGCGGGTGGAAGCTGGCGATCTGCAGCACCCCGGACAGGCCGAGGCTGTCGAGCATGCGTTCGGCCAGGTACAGGAAATCGTTGTAGTCGGCGAAGTCCGCCAGCATCCGGGGGACGATCAGCAGCGTGGTATCGATGTGCGCCGGATCGGCCGCGGCCAGCGCCTTCAGCTCGGCCTCGACGGTATCGAGCAGCGCCTCGGCGTCGGTGGCCTCGCAGACCACGTAGCGGATCTGGTCCTTGACGTGGACGCTTTTGGCGAACGGACACAGATTGAGCCCGATCACCGCGCGCGTCAGCCAGTGACGCGTGGCATCGACGATCTGCTGCTGCTCCGCCGGCGACATCGCTCAGGCCGCCTTGCCGATGCGGCCGACGATATCGAGCGCGACCGCCTCGGCGACCTCGATGCCGTCGATCGCGGCGGAATAGATGCCGCCCGCGTAGCCCGCGCCTTCGCCGGCCGGATAGAGTCCCGCGACATTGACGCTCTGGTAGTCGTCCTTGCGGCGGATGCGCAGCGGCGACGAGGTCCGCGTTTCGACGCCGGTCAGCACGGCGTCGTCCATCGCGAAGCCAGGCACCTGCCGTTCGAACGCCGGCAGCGCCTCGCGAATCGCTTCGATCACGTAGTCGGGCAGTGCGGTGCTCAGATCGGTCGGGGTCACGCCCGGCTTGTACGAGGGCTCGACCGTGCCGAGCGCGGTGGATGGCCGCCGCGCCAGGAAGTCGCCGACCAGCTGGCCCGGCGCGCAGTAGTTGCGCCCGCCCAGCTCGAAGGCACGTTCTTCCCAATGGCGCTGGAACTCGATGCCGGCCAGCGGTCCGCCCGGATAGTCGTCGGGCGTGATGCCGACGACGATGCCGGCATTGGCGTTGCGCTCGGCGCGCTTGTACTGGCTCATGCCGTTGGTGACCACGCGCCCCGGCTCGGATGCCGCCGCCACCACGGTGCCGCCCGGGCACATGCAGAAGCTGTAGACCGAACGGCCGTTGCTGCAGTGGTGCACGATCTTGTAGTCGGCGGCGCCCAGCAGCTTGTTGCCGGCAAACTTGCCGAAGCGGCTGCGGTTGATCATGCCCTGCGGATGTTCGATGCGAAAGCCGAGCGAGAACGGCTTGGCCTCCATGAACACGCCGCGTCGGTACAGCATCTCGAAGGTATCGCGCGCGCTGTGGCCGACCGCCAGGATCACCTGCTCGCACGGCAGATAGTCGCCATTGGACAGCTGCAGTCCGCGCACGCGGCCGCCTTCGATGTCGATATCGTCGACGCGCGTGTCGAAACGGATCTCGCCCCCGAGCGCGAAGATCTCCGCACGGATGTTCTCGACCATCTTGACCAGCCGGAACGTGCCGATGTGCGGCCGCGCCTTGAACAGGAT
The DNA here is from genome assembly GCF_021213615.1 of Cupriavidus sp. UGS-1. Classification (NCBI taxonomy): domain Bacteria; kingdom Pseudomonadati; phylum Pseudomonadota; class Betaproteobacteria; order Burkholderiales; family Burkholderiaceae; genus Cupriavidus; species Cupriavidus sp. UGS-1. Next base: position 17,257 of record NZ_JAJQJF010000002.1, read on the forward strand.
GTCCTCCGGCGCGCCGGCCTTGACGAACTCGTGCAGTACCTTGCGGCCGTAGTGCTTCGGGTCCTTGATCTGGCTGTAGAGCTTGCCGTCGGAGAAGGTACCGGCACCGCCCTCGCCGAACTGCACGTTCGATTCCGGATTCAGCACGCTCTTGCGCCATAGACCGAAGGTGTCGCGGGTGCGTTCGCGCACTTCCTTGCCGCGCTCCAGAATGATCGGGCGAAAGCCCATCTGCGCGAGGAGCAGCCCGGCCAGCAGGCCGCACGGGCCCATGCCGATCACCACCGGTCGCGGCGTGGCCGTGTGCTGCGGCGCCTGCGCGACGAAGCGGTACGTCATGTCCGGCGTCACGCTCCAGTTCGGCTTGCCGGCGATGCGCTTGCGCGCCGCCTCCTCGTCCTTCACCTCGATATCGACGATATACGTCAGCTTGATATCGGAGCGCTTGCGTGCGTCGTGCGCGCGGCGGAACACGGTAAAGGACACCATGCCATCGCCCTTGATGCCGATCTCGATCAGCCGCGCGCGGACAGCGGCCTCCAGGTCACTTTCTGAATGGTCGAGGGGGAGCTTGAGTTCACTGAGGCGTAGCATGGGGAACGAGGTATTCGGCGGCCGAGCGGCGGGTCCGATGGCCAACCCGCAATTCTAAAGCCTTTCGGCGCCGCCGGCCCCTCGCTGCCGCCGCTTCCCGCCCCGCTGGCCGTCAGTCCTTGGCCTTCAGTCCTGGGCTGGCACCTGCCCCAGCAGCGCGGCATAGCGGGCCAGGTCGACATTGCCGCCGGACAGGATGATGCCGACCCGCTTGCCGGCGATCGGGGCCTTGCCGGCGAAGGCCGCCGCAGCGCCCAGGCAGCCGGTCGGTTCGACGACCAGTTTCATGCGGCCGGCAAAGAAGCGCATCGCCTCGACCAGCTGGGCATCGCTGACCGTGACGATATCGTCGACCAGCTGCTGCAGCACCGGGAAGGTGTGGCGGCCAAGATGCTGGGTCTGCGCCCCGTCCGCAATCGTGTTGGGCGTGCCGATCTCGACGATGCGCCCCGCCCGCAGGCTTTGCTGCCCGTCGTTGCCCGCTTCGGGCTCGACCCCGATGATCTTGCAGCCGGGATGCATCGCCCGCGCCGCCACGGCGCTGCCCGACAGCAGACCCCCACCGCCCAGCGGGACCAGCAACACGTCCAGCGGACCGGCCTGCTCGAACAGCTCCTTGGCGGCGGTGCCCTGCCCGGCCATCACGTCCGGATGGTCGAACGGCGGGATCAGCGTCAGGCCCTGCTCGCGCGCCAGCCGCTCGCTGATGGCATGGCGGTCTTCGGTATAGCGGTCGTACAGCACGACTTCGCCGCCATAGCCGCGCGTCGCGGCGATCTTGGCCGCGGGCGCGTCCTTGGGCATCACGATCACCGCGCGCGTGCCGAAGAGGCGCGCCGACAGCGCAATCGCCTGCGCATGGTTACCCGACGAGAACGCCGCGACGCCAGCGGCGCGCTGCGCGGCAGACAGTTGCGCGATCGCGTTGTAGCCGCCGCGAAACTTGAAGGCGCCCATGCGCTGCAGGTTCTCGCACTTGAAGAACAGCCGCGCGCCGGCCTGCGCGTCGGCGGTGGCCGAGGTCAGCACCGGCGTATGGTGCGCGACGCCGCTGATGCGGCGATGCGCCTCCACGACATCGATGAACGAGATGGCCAATTGCGTCATGGGACAACACTCCTTGCAGGGAAAAGAGATAGACGATTCGGAGGGACGGGCATCGGCCGGCTCAGTGCGCCAGGCGCCGGCGGCGCCAGCCGGAAAGTATGCGCGCGATACGGGCCCGGGAGAATACCCAGGCACGTTGGCGCAGCCGCACGGTGGTATCGCGCCGCGCGCGCAGCGCAAACCAGCCGGAGCGGGACAGCGCAACCACACTGCCCGGTCCCAGTGCCCGTCGCGGCCAGTGCAGCGTGTCGGCGAGCAGCAGCGGCGGCTCGATCAGTTCCACGTCGCCATCGGCGACATGCAGCTCGGTACCGGCCCTGGCGTGGAAGCCGACCGAGTGGCCGGCATGCAGCGTCAACGCACGGTGGTGGTAGATCGGATGTGGCAGCAGGGACAGGATGGACATGATGGGCCTCGGACGGGTTCTGATGCCGCTGGGGTTGTGCTGTGGCTGCGGGCGGCCCGTCTGCGACGGGATGCCATGACACAGCAGCAAAGAGCGGCCGGCATCGTGGATGCGCGATCGACTGAACGCAGCGTACCGGCCGCCGTCGCGGTGCGGCAGGCACACGGCACCGCAACGGACAGCAGAACAGAGGCCCATCCTTTGCTCTGTTACGATACGGCGGATACTTTTCTGTATCTGTTGCGCATCGGCCGGATGCGCCACCATGCCGCATGGACTCCGCCCCGCTGTACCGTCAACTCGCCGGCCACTATCGGCAGGCCATCGCCTCGGGCACGCTGCTGCCCGGCGAGCGGATGCCATCGATACGGGCCCTGATGGAGCGCCACGGCGTCAGCCTGTCGACCGCGCTGCAGGCGTGCCGCGAGATGGAGGCGCAAGGGCTGCTCGAAGCGCGTCCGCGCTCAGGCTACTTCGTCCGCCCCCCGGCGCCGCAGACCACGCCCATCGCGGAACCGTCGGCGTCGCTGCCCGATCCCGCGCAGTACGTCGGCATCCACGCACGCATCTCGGCGATCATCGCGCGCGGCCGCCGCTATCCCGACGCGGTCAATCTGGCGGGCGCCTGCGCGCCGCCCGAACTCTATCCGGTCGAAGCGCTGCGCCAGGCCACCGGCCGCGCGCTGCGCCGCCATCCCAGCCTGCTGGGCAGCGCGGTCGAGCCCGATGGACATCCGGCACTGCGCGCCGCGCTGGCGCGCCAGGCGCTGCAGGCGCGCATGACGCTGGCGCCGGAACAGATCGCCATCACGCATGGCTGCACCGAGGCGCTGAACCTCGCCTTGCGCGCGGTGGCCGGTCCGGGCGACGTCATCGCGGTCGAATCCCCGACCTATTACGGATTGCTGCAGATCCTGGAAAGCCTTGGCATGCGCGCGCTCGAGGTCCCGTGCAGTCCGCAGACGGGGCTGTCGCTGGAGGCGCTGGAACTGGCCGCGCAGACCTACGACAACATTCGCGCGGTGGTGGTGGTGCCGAACCTGCAGAACCCGCAGGGCAGCATCATGCCGGACGCGAACAAGGCGCGGCTGGTGCAATGGTGCGAGGCGCGCGGCATCGCGCTGATCGAGGACGACTGCTTCTCGACGCTGGCCGACGACGACGCGCCGCTGGCCGCCGCCAAGGCGTGGGACCGCAGCGGCAACGTGATCTACTGCGCCTCGCTGCACAAGAATCTGGCGCCGGGCATGCGGCTCGGCTGGATAGCCGCCGGCAAATGGCAGGCCCGCGTCGAGATGCTGAAGTTCAGCCAGTCGCGGCCGAACGAGCTGCTGTCGCAGATCGCCGTGGCCGAGCTGATGGCGTCGGGCGATGTCGATCGGCATCTGCGGCGGCTGCGCGCACGGCTGCGCCATCAGCGGCATTGGGCGGCAGAGACCATCGCGGCCCTGTTTCCGCCGGGCACACGGCTGTCGGCGCCGCAGGGCGGCATGCATCTTTGGGTGGAGCTGCCGGACCGGCTGTCGTCGGAGGCGGTGTTCGAGCAGGCGCTCGAGGCCGGTGTGCGCGTGATGCCCGGGGTGGTGTTCTCCAACTCGAGCCGTTTCGACCATTGCCTGCGGATCAATATCGGCGCACCGCGGTCGACCGCGCTGGAGCGGGCGTATCGGAAGCTGGCGGGAGTGGTGGCGCGGCTGGCGCCACGCTAGCGGAAGGGGTGGGACGCGGTGCGTGGCACCGCGTCCTTTGTTGCGGCCGCGTGCAGGCCTGAAGGCTGCAGCGTTACAGGAAGACGATCAGCGCGACGCCGGCGGCGATCAGGCCGAACTTGACCACGTAATAGACCTGGCGGTTCCACGCCTTCAGGCGGCGGCGATACTGGCCGCCCAGCCAGACGATGCGGAACAGCTTGTTGATCATGCCGGTCTGGTCGTTCTCGTCGTTCGGCGAACTGGCCGCGCTCATCACCTTGCGGCCCAGCCAGCGATTGATCTTCCCGGCCCAGCCATAGCGCATCGGCCGCTCGATATCGCAGAACAGGATCAGCCGGTTCTGATCGCTGCGGTTCTCGGCCCAGTGCAGATACGTTTCGTCGAACACCACGCCCTGGCCGTCGCGCCAGCTGTGCCGCTCGCCGTCGACCTCGATGAAGCAGCGGTCGTCGTTCGGCGTGGCCAGGCCGAGGTGGTAGCGCAGCGAGCCGGCGAAGGGATCGCGATGCGGATTGAGCTTGCCGCCCGGCGGCAGCTCGGCAAACATCGCGGCCTTGACGAACGGGAGCTCGCGCAGCAGCGCCACCGTGCGCGGGCACAGCTGCTCGGCCGACGGGTGATGCGCCTCGTACCACTTCAGGTAGAAGCGCTTCCAGCCGTATTTGAAGAAGGAATTGAAGCCGGCGTCGTCGTTCTTCTCGGCCGCCTTGATCTTGCGCATCGCGGCCAGCGCCAGCCCTTCGTCGCGGATCTCGGGCCAGGCGGCGCGCAGCTTCTCCAGTTCGGGGAAGCGCTCCACCGGGATGAACGGCGTGCGGGGAACGCCCGAGAAGGCGTACATGAAGCAATTGACCGGCGCGACCAGCGCCGAATGATCCAGCAATTGCCGCCAGATGCGCAGGCGCACCTTGCCGCGGAAATGCACATACAGAATCGCGCCGAGATAGGCCGCGACAATGATCCACTTGACCACCTCGAACTCTCCCTGAGCTGCCTGGTGCGAGACTGTTGCCGTGCGGGCAAAGGCACACCATTTGCAATGAAGGACCGTAGTTTACCTAAACGGCAGCCTCGGCGCTGGAGAGCGGGATCACGGCTTGCCGCGGGACCGGCGGGCGATGCGCTCGATCAGCGCGCGGGCGTCGTCCGGAGCGCCCTGCAAGGTCAGCAGACGCGCGTTCAGCACCATGTTTTCGAGGACCAGCTTGGCGGTCGAGGCCCACATGGTCGCCAGCACCGCGTCGACCGGCATGCCGGCCGCTTCCATCGCCTGCGAGCGCTCGGCCACCAGGCGGCAGACCAGGGACCGCAGCGCGCCATCGTCGAACGGCAGGTTCGCATAGTCGATCGGATCTTCCTTCTCGACCTCCACCATCAATTGCATCAGCATGTCCTCGGTCATCGGCAGCTCCTTGCGGGATGATGCGGTGGCCCCAGCGGGGATCGGGCGGCGACGGCCGCGGGGCGTGCCGCCCATGCGACCGAAGCTACGGCAAACGGCGTCGGGCTGTCAATTCCGGGCCCTCGACCGGCGCGACGAATCGGTCCCGGCCAGCGATAGAAAACAGCCGCGCACACAGGCTGAACAAAGACCGGGCGGCGCGGTCAGACACGTGGTTCTCATTCTCGTTTTCAATGGAGATGCACAGACAATGACGAAGCGTTTGTTGTCCGCCATGCGGCAGTACGCGTGGTTCCGGGGAGTCAAGCACCACGTCGTCCAGGGCGTCGAGGCGCTGGCCGAACTGCTGAAGTCCCCTTCCGTCGCCGCCCGCGCGGTGGCCGCGATCATCGCCGAGACCGAGCACGGCGTACAGGTGTGGGTGTCCTACTTCGGCAAGCCGCTCGACCCGCATACCAATTACGTGCTGTGGCCCACCCGTGCGCTGAAGGCCGCGCGCCGGCGCATCGCGCTGCCTGTCTTTCCGGCCCGCGACCGACCCGAAGGTTGACGGCATTCGTGGTCATCGGACAGGCGCGCTGTAGGCCACGTCCCGACAGCAGGCTGGCCGGGGCGGCCACTAGAATGGACATCACACCGCCAACCCACAGCACGGAGGCCGAGATGGACATGCCCGAACCGGTACACGACGAAGCGCTGGTCAACCTTTACCTCGAGCGCATCTCGGCGCTGTCGGTCAGCGCGTTCGACGGCGCCGATGTCGGTGACGAACTGCAGCAGCTGATGACCGAGGCGGTCAGCGAATGCGACGCCAGCAAGACGACGCCGGTCGGCAACAATCTGCAGGTCTTGGTAGCGAGGCTGCGCGAACGCGCGGAGGCCGCCGAGCGCGAAGATCAGCCGGCGATACGCGAAACCTTCGAACAGGCGATCGCGCTGGCCGGCGGTTCCGCGGTGTAGGCGCGGCAAGGCGCGGGCGACTTAGCCCCGAACACGGAGTAACTGAAGGCGGTACTGGTCAGGGAGATACTGCGAAGGGACGAAACTGCGTGCCGCTGAGATGTCTGCACGGTACCTGGTTCAGGGCCAGGTACCGTGCGTAACGACGACATCTCGGGAATTTGGTTGCGGGGGCAGGATTTGAACCTGCGACCTTCGGGTTATGAGCCCGACGAGCTGCCAGACTGCTCCACCCCGCGTCTGGAAGAACAACATTATGCAGCAATCGCGCCGCCATTGCAAGCATTATTGTTGCAGCAAACACCGGACGCCACGCGTCAATCCATCACAACGTGACATGATCGGGCCGGGCACCCGCTTATCCCGTCGCCGCTTCAGACCTCAGGCCCGAGAATGCGATCCACGCGCGCATAGCCCGCACTGAAGGCCGCGACCTCGGCCGCGTGACGGGTCGCAAAGACCTGCTCGCCGCTCGAGATCATTTCGACATCGCCGGCATCGCTCGGATCGCCGCCCTCCTGGCCGATGCGGACCTCGTAGCTCCAGCCCGCGGGTCCGCCGCCCTCGCGCTCGGACACCAGCACATAGACATCCATGCCGCGATAGTCCTCGACACGCCAGTCGTCGTCATGCATCGCGCCTCCTGCGATTTCGCCCGTACACAGTGTCAGGCTAGCCAGCGTGCGGCGCTGGCGCAAGGCGGCGAAGGCTGACGCGGCTGTCGGAGAACGGCGTAGTCGAAACGCAAATTGACAGTGGGCCCGCTCGATTCGTGCCATCATCTTCGCCATTGCACAACCCGCGTCAGCCGGCATTGCTCGCGGAGCCGCAAGGCCGGCCAGGACCCCGCACCAACGTCAATGCGTCATGGAAAATCGCAAGATGGACCGAATCGATCGACTGGAACAATCGGTGGCCCGGCTCGAGGGCGACGTGTCGACTCTAAAGACCGACGTCTCATCGCTGAAGACGGACGTCTCGTCCCTGAAGACCGATGTCGCCCACCTGACCACCAGTGTCGCGGACATCCAGACCACGCTGACGCGGCTCGACGCCAAGCTCGACCTCGGCGATATCCGCGCTTCGGTCGAACGCGCGCATACCGACATCTACAAGTGGGTAGCCACGCTGGCCATCTCCGTCGCCGCGCTGGGCTTCGCCGCCTACGCCGGACTGAAGGCCGGCGCCAACGTCCAGAGCGGCCGCCCGAGCGCGGTGGCAAACAGCGAGAATCCGGCCGCGCTGTAACGGGAGCGTTCGATCGGCGTTGACGGCCACGCTGGCGGCCGGGCATCTGCGGCAATCCTGCTCCACCGGCAACTCCGGCAACTCCAAAACAAAAACGGCTTGGAGAGAAGACTCTCCAAGCCGTTCGTACTGCATGTAGGTGGCGCGGCTGGCAGGATTCGAACCCACGACCCCTTGGTTCGTAGCCAAGTACTCTATCCAACTGAGCTACAGCCGCACGCGAGAAAGAGATTATATCGCGTTTTTTGTTTTTGGGAAGCCCCCTGCGCCATCTTTTTCGGCGTCACCGTTGCAGGCCGCTGTTCCTATAATGTCTGCCTGCCAAGAAGTGATCCGTACCATGAGCAAGGCTTTTGTCAAAGAACCGTCGGACGACGAAGACGACAACCTCCCCGAAGGCGCGACCCCGCTGCCTGCCGGCACCAAGAACTACATCACCGCGCAGGGCTATCAGCGGCTGCGCGACGAACTGATGCACCTGATCGACGTCGAACGCCCCGAGATCGTGCAGATCGTCTCGTGGGCCGCGTCCAATGGGGATCGTTCCGAGAACGGCGACTACCTGTACGGCAAGAAACGTTTGCGCGAGATCGATCGCCGCATCCGCTTCCTGACCCGGCGGCTCGACAAGGCCGAGGTGGTCGACCCCTCGCTGCAGGGCGACAACGATCAGATCTTCTTCGGCGCGACGGTCACGTACGCCAACCAGGCGGGCGAGGAAAACACGATCACGATCGTCGGCATGGACGAGGTCGACCTGGACGCGCACCGCGTCAGCTGGATCTCGCCGATCGCCAAGGCACTGATCAAGGCCCGCGAGGGCGATACCGTGCCGCTGCGCACGCCCAACGGCATCGAGCAGATCGATATTCTGGAAGTCCGCTATCCGAAGCGCGGCGAGGCCTGAGGACTGAGGCGTCCCCGGTACCGACCGCGCGTCAGCCGTCGTTGCGGTCGCGGAAGATGCGGATGACGTCGGTGTTGCGGCGCAGGGCCCGCATCACGTTGGCCAGATGCAGGCGGTCGTGGACCTGGATCACGAACTGCATATAGGTCGCTTCCTGCCGCCCGTTGTCCTGGTGCTCCATCGCGACGTGCGCGACGTTGGCGTCGGCGGCGGTCAGGTCCGCCGCGACGCGCGCGACGATGCCCTTGACGTTGCGCACCAGCACCTTGATCGAGACATCGAAGGCGCGCGTGGTCTTGTTGGCCCACATGACCTCGATCCAGTGCTCCGGATCCTTGCTGTGCAGCCGCTTGGCAACCTTGCAGTCCTGCACATGGATCTGCAGCCCTTCGCCCTTGCCGAGATAGCCGACGATCGAATCGCCCGGGATCGGCCGGCAGCACGCCGAGAAGATCATCGACATGCCCTCGTCGCCGGTGATCGGCACCGCGGGCGCCTCCTCGCCGGCAAAGGTCTGCACCGCCGCCATCAGCGCGGTATCGAAGTCTCCCGACAGCTCCTGCAGCAGGATCTCCATGCGCTTGGCGACCACCGCCGGCACGCGCCGGCCCAGCGCCAGGTCGGCGAAGATGTCGTCGCGCTGCTTGTTGCCGGTCCACTGGATCATCCGTTCCCACACCGGCTGCGGCACCGCCTTCAGGTCGATGCCGAGCTGGCGCGCGGCCTGCTCCAGCAGCCGCTCGCCAAGCTGGATCGCCTCGTCGAGCTTGGTCGTCTTCAGATAGTGGCGGATCGCCGCGCGCGCCTTGCCGGTCCGCACGAACGACAGCCAGGCGGGATTGGGCTTCGAGTACGGCGCGGTGATGACCTCGACGATATCGCCGCTCTTGAGCTCGGTACGCAGCGGCAGCAGCTCGTTATTGATCTTGACCGCGACGCACTGGTTGCCCAGATCGCTGTGCACCGCATAGGCGAAGTCGAGCGCCGTGGCCCCGCGCGGCAGCGCCCGGATATGGCCCTTCGGCGTGAACACATAGACCGCGTCCGGGAACAGGTCGATCTTGACGTGCTCGAGGAATTCCTGCGAATCGCCGGTCTGGCTCTGGATATCGAGCAGCGACTGCAGCCACTGGTGCGCCTGCTGCTGGATGTCGTTGATCTGGTCGGCGTGATGCTTGTACATCCAGTGCGCCGCGACGCCGGCCTCGGCGATCTGGTGCATCTCGCGCGTGCGGATCTGGAACTCGACCGGCGTGCCGAACGGGCCGACCAGCGTCGTATGCAGCGACTGGTAGCCGTTGATCTTCGGGATCGCGATGTAGTCCTTGAACTTGCCCGGCATCGGCTTGTACAGCCCATGCAGCGCGCCGAGCGCCATGTAGCAATGCATCTGCGTCTCGACCACCACGCGGAAGCCGTAGACGTCCAGCACCTGCGAGAACGACAGCTGCTTGTCATGCATCTTGCGATAGATGCTGTACAGCGTCTTCTCGCGGCCCGACAGCTCGGCCACGATGCCCGCGTTGGCCAGCGCGCTCTGCGCGGCCTCGAGGATGCGCGAGACCACCTCGCGGCGATTGCCGCGGGCCGCCTTGACGGCCTTCTCCAGCGTCGCGTAGCGGAACGGCGAGCCGACCTTGAATGACAGTTCCTGCAGCTCGCGATAGGTGCTGTTCAACCCGAGCCGATGCGCGATCGGCGCATAGATCTCCATCGTCTCCAGCGCGATGCGCCGGCGCTTCTCGGGCGGCACGAAGTCCAGCGTCCGCATGTTGTGCGTGCGGTCCGCCAGCTTGACGAGGATCACGCGCACGTCGCGCGCCATCGCCAGCAGCATCTTGCGGAAGCTTTCCGCCTGCGCCTGCTCGCGGCTCTGGAATTCGAGCTTGTCCAGCTTGGTCAGGCCATCGACCAGCTCGGCGACCTTGGGGCCGAACTTCTCGGCCAGCTCGCTCTTGGTGATGCCCTGGTCCTCGATCACGTCGTGCAGCAGCGCCGCCATGATCGACTGCGCGTCGAGCTTCCACTCGGCGCACAGTTCGGCGACCGCCACCGGATGCGTGATATACGGCTCGCCGCTCTGCCGGTACTGGCCGAGGTGAGCCTCGTCGGAAAACTGGAAGGCCTCTCGGACGAGGGCCTGGTCGGCGGGCTTCAGGTAGCCGAGCTTCTCCATCAGCCCGGAGATGGAGATCACCTGTTGCCGCGGCGGCACCGCCGGCTGCGAGGTGGGGCCGAAGAAATGCCGGTACGTCTGCGCGAGGACCGCGTCGATGAAGAGACCGTCCGCCGCCTGAGCGGCCGGCGCGGCCACCGCGACGCCGCTGTCGGCCTCGCGCGGCTGCGTGGCCGGCACGCTGGCGGCGCGGCCCTTGGCGGGTGCCATCGCCGGGGCTACGGCGCGCTCGCCCACCACGTCGTCGCCCAGGGGATCGGGCAGGTTCGGCGCGCCGGTGCGCGCCGCGGCGCGCGTCTCCCCCGTGCTGCCCGGCTTGGGCGACGATCGCGAGGAAGAGCGCGGCGACGAGGGCATGATGGCGGCCTGTGGTTCAGACGTGGGCAACGAGTGCGATCAGGACAATCCGGTCGACCAAAGCGACGATCGGGCGGGATGCCAGGGTAGCTCGCAATGCCGTTGAAAACCGGGCCGCCGGCCGATCAGGTCGGAACCTTCTTCAGCATTTCGATGCCGACCTGGCCCGACGCGATCTCGCGCAGTGCCACCACGGTCGGCTTGTCCTTGGCCTCGACCTTCGGCGTGTGCCCCTGCACCAGCTGGCGCGCGCGGTAGGTCGCCGCGAGCGCGAGCTCGAAGCGGTTCGGGATGTGTTTCAGACAATCTTCGACGGTAATACGCGCCATATCAAATCTACCTTGAGACAGAACCTATGCGATGGCCGCCATTTTACCGCAGGTGGCCCGCGGCCCCGCGGCCTCGCATTCAGTGGATGCCGAGTTCGATGAACAGATCGGCGTGCCGCGCCTTCTGCGACGAGAAACGCAGCCGCGTGGCACGCACCACGCAGCGCAGCTTTTCCAGCGCTTCGTCGAACACGTCGTTGATGATCACGTAGTCGGCTTCGGAGGCATGCGCCATCTCGCTGCCGGCCGCCAGCAGGCGCCGCACGATCACGTTGGGCTCGTCCTGCCCGCGCTTGCGCAGACGCTCCTCGAGCGCGGTCAGCGACGGCGGCAGGATGAAGACCTCGACCGCGTTGGAGAAGCGCTTGTGCACCTGCTGCGCGCCCTGCCAGTCGATCTCCAGCAGCACGTCGTGGCCGTGCGCCATCTGCTGCTCGATCCAGACGCGCGAGGTCGCGTAGTAGTTGCCGTGGACCTCGGCCCATTCGAGGAAGTCGCCGCGATCGCGCGCCTCGCGGAAGGCCTCGATCGTGGTGAAGTGGTACTCGCGTCCGTCCTGCTCGCCCGGGCGCGGCGGCCGCGTGGTGTGCGAGATCGACAGGCGGATCGACGGGTCCTGCGCCAGCAGCGCGTTGACCAGCGTGGACTTGCCCGCGCCGGACGGGGCCACCACCATGAACAGGTTGCCGGGGTATACGGTGTCGATCGCGGTATGCGACTGCGCCGGCGCGCTGGCTTGCAAGTTCGCCGCAGGATGAGGCTGAGTAGGGTTGCTCATGTTCGTCATTCGAGATTTTGAATCTGTTCGCGCATCTGCTCGATCAGCAGCTTGAGCTCCATCGACGCATCGGCCAGTTCCTTGGCCGCGGCCTTCGAGCCCAGCGTGTTGGCCTCACGGTTCAGCTCCTGCATCATGAAGTCGAGCCGCTTGCCGACCTGGCCGCCCTTGTCGAGGATATGCCGGGTCTCGTTCAGATGCGCCTCGAGCCGGGACAGCTCCTCGGCGATATCGATGCGGATGCCGTAGACGGTCGCCTCCTGGCGGATGCGCTCGCCGATCTCGTCGCGCGACATCGACGGCATGCCGTTCGGCGCGACCAGGTTGAAGGCCTCCTGCAGCCGCTCGGTGAGCTTCTCCTGATGCTGCGCGATCAGGTCCGGCACCGCCGGAGCGAGCCGCTGCACGATCGCCAGCATCGCGTCGATGCGGTCGACCAGCGTGGTCTTCAGCGCATCGCCTTCGCGGCGGCGCGCTTCGAGCAGTTGCGCCAGCGCGTCCTTGGCGGCGCCGAGCACCGCTTCGCGCAGCGCGTCCTGCGACAGCTCGGGCTCGATCAGCACGCCGGGCCAGCGCAGGATCTCGCCCATGCGCAGCGTGCCGGCCTGGTCGAAGGTCCTGGCGACGGTGGCTTCCAGCTCGCGCAGCTGCGCCAGCAGGCCGGTATTGAGCGCCAGCGCCGCGCCGCCCGCGTCGGTGCGCTGCAGATTGATGCGGCATTCGAGCTTGCCGCGCGACAGCTTGGCCATCAGCATCTCGCGCAGGGCCGGCTCGAACGCGCGGCACTCTTCCGGCGCGCGGAACAGCAGATCGAGAAAGCGCGAATTGACGGTGCGGAATTCGACCGACACGGCGGCGGTCCTGCCGCTGGGCGCGCCATGCGCGTCGGTCAGCGGTGCCTGGCGCGTCGCCAGGCCATATCCGGTCATGCTATGGATCATGGATTCGTCTCTTGAAGGGGCTGGCGGCGAGGGCCGCACGGCGCGGCGACCGCGGCCGGCCCGGCAGTGGGCTGACCAACACGGATTGAACACAGTATTGTAAAGAACTTTGCCCGGCGGCCCCTTGCCGCCATGCTGCCGCGCCGCTGCGTTCGTGCCGCAGCGCAAGGCCCGGCGCGGCACCGCCGCCGCCAGCGTCCGGGGGCGCCCGGCGTTAGAATCGCGCCTGTTCCCGATTTTCCTTCCAAGAGAGCCTCCATGCGACCCAGTGGACGCGCGGCCGACGCGCTGCGCCCGATCACCCTGACCCGCCACTACACCCGCCACGCCGAAGGTGCGGTGCTGACCGCCTTCGGCGACACCAAGGTACTGTGCACCGCCAGCGTGCTGACCAAGGTGCCGCCGCACAAGAAAGGCAGCGGCGAAGGCTGGGTGACCGCCGAATACGGCATGCTGCCGCGCGCCACCCATACCCGCTCGGACCGCGAGGCCGCGCGCGGCAAGCAGTCGGGCCGCACCCAGGAGATCCAGCGCCTGATCGGCCGGGCGCTGCGCTCGGTGTTCGATCTGTCCAAGCTCGGCGAATACACGCTGCAGCTCGATTGCGACGTGCTGCAGGCCGATGGCGGCACCCGCACGGCCGCGATCACCGGCGCCTTCGTCGCCGCCCATGACGCCGTTTCGGTGATGCTGCGCGACGGCCTGATCGCGGAAAGCCCGATCCGCGACTTCGTCGCCGCGGTATCGGTCGGCATGGTCGGCGGCGTGCCGGTGCTCGACCTGGATTACGCCGAGGACAGCGCCTGCGACACCGACATGAACGTCGTGATGACCGGCAGCGGCGGCTTCGTCGAGGTCCAGGGCACCGCCGAGGGCGTGCCGTTCTCGCGCGCGCAACTCGACGCGATGACGCAGCTGGCCGAGCGCGGCATCGCGCAGCTCGTCACGATGCAGCGCCAGGCGCTGAATCTGGCATGACGGCGGCATGATGGCGAACTCGACCGCGGGCATCGCCATGCGCGCCGCGCAACGTCTGGTGCTGGCCTCGAACAATGCCGGCAAGCTGCGCGAGTTCGGCGCGCTGCTGGCGCCGCTCGGCTTCGATGTGGTGCCGCAGCGCGAGCTCGGCATCCCCGAGGCCGAGGAACCGCACGTGACCTTCGTCGAGAACGCGCTGGCCAAGGCGCGCCATGCCAGCCGCCTGTCGGGCCTGCCGGCGCTGGCCGACGACTCGGGCATCAGCGTCGACGCGCTGGGCGGCGCGCCCGGCGTCTACTCGGCGCGCTACGCGCAGCTGGCCGGCAAGGAAAAGAGCGACGCCGCCAACAACGCGCATCTGATCGCCGAACTGGCGGGCCACGCGGATCGCCGCGCGCACTACTACTGCGTGCTGGTGCTGGTGCGCCATGCCGACGATCCCTGCCCGATCATCGCGGAAGGCCGCTGGGACGGCGAAGTCATCGACGTCCCGCGCGGCGACGGCGGCTTCGGCTACGACCCGTACTTCCTGCTGCCGGCGCTGGGCAAGACCGCCGCCGAACTGTCGGCGCAAGAGAAGAACCGCGTCAGCCATCGCGCGCTGGCCTTGCAGGCGCTGTGCGAGCGGCTGCGCCGGGATGCGGCCACGGATAGCGCCACGGATACCGCCGCGGATACTGCCGCGCAAGGCCGGCCATGATTCCGATCGTCCCCGTCCCCGGTGCCACGCCCGCCCCCGCTTCGTCCGGCGGCGACAGCGTCGGCCTGTGGCTCAAGCCCGGGCAGATTTCGCTGCCGGCCTCGCCGCCGTTGTCGCTGTACGTGCACGTGCCCTGGTGCGTGCGCAAATGCCCGTATTGCGACTTCAATTCGCACGCGGCGCCCGACGGCGGCGAGATTCCCGAAGCGGCGTATCTGGACGCGCTGCGCGCGGACCTCGAGCAGTCGCTGCCGCTTGTATGGGGGCGCCCGGTGCATACGGTCTTCATCGGCGGCGGCACGCCCAGCCTGCTGTCGGCCGCCGGCATGGACCGGCTGCTGTCCGACATCCGCGCGCTGCTGCCGCTGGACGCCGATGCCGAAATCACGATGGAGGCCAACCCCGGCACCTTCGAGGCCGAGCGCTTCGCCAGCTATCGCGCCAGCGGCATCAACCGGCTGTCGATCGGCATCCAGAGCTTCCACGACGAACATCTGCAGGCGCTGGGCCGCATTCACGGCGGCGCCGAGGCCCGCGCCGCGATCGACATCGCGCTGCGCCACTTCGACAACGTCAATCTGGACCTGATGTACGCGCTGCCCGGGCAAACCCTCGCGCAGTGCCGGCAGGACGTCGAGACGGCGCTGTCGTACGGCACCACGCATCTGTCGCTGTACCACCTGACGCTGGAGCCGAACACGCTGTTCGCGCGCTTCCCGCCGGCGCTGCCGGACGACGACACCGCCTACGAGATGCAGGACTGGATCGAGGCGCGCACGGCCGAAGCCGGCTATCGCCATTACGAGACCTCGGCCTATGCGCAGCCGCATCGCGAGGCGCGCCACAACCTGAACTACTGGCGCTTCGGCGACTACCTCGGCATCGGCGCCGGCGCGCACGGCAAGCTGTCGTTCCCGCATCGCGTGCTGCGCCAGATGCGCTACAAGCATCCGGCCACCTATATGGCGCAGGCGATGGCGGGCAACGCGGTGCAGGAAGCGCGCGATGTCGATGCCGCCGAGCTGCCGTTCGAATTCATGCTGAACGCGCTGCGGCTGACCGACGGCGTGCCGGCGAGCCTGTTCCATGACCATACCGGCCTGCCGCTGCATGCGATCCGCCGCGAGCTGGCGCAGGCGACCGACAAGGGATTGCTGGACCCGGACCCGACCGTGATCCGTCCAACCGAGCTGGGACGGCGCTTCCTGAACGATCTGCAGGAGATCTTCCTGAAGTCGTGAGTGCCAGCGGGACCGAGAGCCGCGCCAATGAAAAAGGCCGCGATTCGCGGCCTTTTTCCATTTCATGCCGCCATCGCAGCGGCGGGCATCGCGTCAGATCGGCGACGCCATGTCGTTGGCGACCTGCACGCGCTGGCCGACCTGCAGATTGTTGGCCTGGCGCTGCGTCACCGTGGCCATGCGGCCATCGTCGAGTCGTACGTGCACGCGATAGACGGTTTCCATGCCGCCGGTGGCGCGCTGTTCGATCTGGTTGCCGGCCACGCCGCCCGCCACCGCACCGCCGATCGTCGCGATGGTCTGGCCGCGGCCGCCGCCGATCTGGTGGCCGAGCAGGCCGCCGGCCAGACCGCCGATCACGGTGCCGAGCAGACCCGAGCTGGCGCCGCGAGGTTGTTGAATCGGTTCGATCGCTTCGACGCGACCGTAGAACACCGAGCCGGCCGGCGCCTGGTAGGACCCCTGGCCGTAACCCGTATTGGCCGCCGGGGCGCCGTAGCCATAACCGCCACCGGGTGCCGCGCAGCCCGCGGTACCGATCGCGGCCGCCAGCGCGGCCATGCCAAACAAAGTCTTGCCATTCATTTAATGTTCTCCTGACTGGGACGAGAAGAGACGGGATGCGGCGCACCGCCGCTTCCCTCCTGCCCTAGGAGGTATACATCCAGACAAGGTTCCGCGATGTCGGACGGACGCCGACAGGGCCGGTTTCTTGTCTTCCCGCGGTGCAAGATGTGTAACGAGGCGTTTCCAACCCCACCCGCATACCGCCTTGCTATAATGCGCGGCCGGCGCAAGGCCGGCCCATCATGGGACTGGAGACGTGGCCGAGTGGTTTAAGGCAGCAGTCTTGAAAACTGCCGATGGGGTGACCCATCCGTGAGTTCGAATCTCACCGTCTCCGCCACTGCAAACGCCAGACCCTCACGGTCACATCCGCACGACGACACCCGAACGGCGACACCCGAACGGCGACACCCGAACGGCGACACAGAAACGGCGATCCTTCCCCACGCAATAAAAAAGCCCCGCACCAGGCGGGGCAACGACATGTCGTGGAGCGATCGTCCGATCGTCAATCGATCGTGATCTTGCCGGCCTCGATCACGTTCTTCCAGCGCTGCAGCTCCTGGTTCTCGAACTGCGCGAACTGCTCCGGCGTATTGGCGACGACCTCGAAGCCGGTCTCGGCCAGCTTGGCGCGCATCTTCGGCTCGGTCAGCGAGCTGACCAGCGCGCCGTGCAGCTTGGACTTGACGTTGGCCGGCAACCCGCGCGGCGCGGCGACGGCCTGCCACGAATAGACCTCGACATCCTTGACCCCGGCTTCGGCCAGCGTCGGCACATCCGGCAGCAGCGGCGAGCGCTTCTCCGAGGTAATCGCCAGCGCCTTCAGCTTGCCGGCCTTGATGTGCTGGATCACCGCGTTGATGTTCTGGAACGAGACCTCGACCTGGCCGGCCAGCAGATCCTGGATCGCCGGGCCGCCGCCCTTGTACGGCACGTGCAGGCCGTCGGTGCCGGTCTTCTGCCAGAACAGCGCCGCGGTCAGATGGTCCGACGAGCCAGCGCCCGACGACGCGAAGCTGACCTTGCCCGGGTTCTTCTTCATATGGGCGACCAGGTCCTGCACGCTGCGCGCGGCGACCGACGGATTGGCGACCAGCACGTTGGGCGCGCGCACCGCGACCGTCAGCAGATCGAAGTCTTTGGCCGGATCGTACGGCAGGTTCTTCTGCAGGAAGGGGTTGACCGCGTAGACGCCGATCGACGCGATCATGATCGTGTAGCCGTCGGCCGGCGCGCGCTTGACCATCGCCGCGCCGATCGCGCCGGTGGCACCCGGGCGGTTCTCGATGACGAAGGGCTGGCCCAGCTTTTCGTTCAGCGGCTGCGCCAGCATCCGCGCGATGGTGTCGGTCGAGCCGCCGGGCGGAAACGGCACCACCACCGACACCGGTTTCTGCGGCCAGTCCTGCGCGGCCGCGGTGCCGGTGGCCAGCAGGCCGCCGGCGAACGCGCCGGCCAGCATGCCCGCGGACAGCATCAGCCGCGGCAGGCGGCGCACACAAGTGATGAAGGTCTTGCTCATGTTGTCTCCTGAATCTCTGTTCGTTGTCGAAGGGATCGCCGGCACCGGCTACCGCACCATGCACGGCGCCTTGTTGTCGAATTTCCAGCCGGGGATCAGGAACTGCATCGCCACCGCGTCGTCGCGCGCGCCCAGCCCCATGCTGCGATAGCACTGGTGGGCCTTCTCCAGTTCGGCCATGTCGATCTCCACGCCCAGCCCGGGCCGCTTTGGCACCTGCACCATGCCGCCCTCGATCTTCAACGGCTCCCTGGTCAGGCGCTGGCCGTCCTGCCAGATCCAGTGCGTGTCGATCGCGGTGATCCGTCCCGGCGCGGCCGCGGCCACATGCGTGAACATCGCCAGCGAGATGTCGAAGTGGTTGTTCGAATGGGAACCCCACGTCAGCCCCCACTCCGCGCACATCTGCGCGACGCGTACCGAGCCCTGCATGGTCCAGAAGTGCGGATCGGCCAGCGGGATGTCGACCGACTGCAGCCGCACCGCATGGCCCATCTGCCGCCAGTCGGTGGCGATCATGTTGGTCGCCGTCGGCAGTCCGGTCGCGGTGCGGAACTCGGCCATGATCTCGCGGCCCGAATAGCCGTCCTCGGCGCCGCACGGATCTTCCGCATAGGCCAGCACGCCATGCTTGTCGCGGCACAGCCGCACCGCCTCGGCCAGCGACCAGGCGCCGTTCGGATCGAGCGTGATGCGCGCCTCCGGAAAGCGCTCGGCCAGCGCGACGATCGCCTCCATCTCCTCGTCGCCGCGCAGCACGCCGCCCTTGAGCTTGAAGTCGTTGAAGCCGTAGCGCTGATAGGCGGCTTCGGCCAGGCGCACCACCGCCTCCGGCGTCATCGCCTCCTCGTTGCGCAGCCGGAACCAGGCATCGTCGGCATCGGCCTCCTGACGATACGGCAGCGTGGTGCGCTTGCGGTCGCCGATATAGAACAGGTAGCCGAGCATCTCGACCGCATCGCGCTGCTGCCCTTCGCCGAGCAGCGCGGCGACCGGCACGTCCAGATGCTTGCCCAGCAGGTCGAGCAGCGCCGCCTCCAGCGCGGTCACCGCATGGATCGTGATGCGCAGGTCGAAGGTCTGCAGGCCGCGGCCGCCGGCATCGCGGCTGGCGAAAGCCTGCCGCACACGGTTCAGCACCGCCTGCCAGGCGCCGATCGGCTGGCCGACCACCAGCGGGCGAGCGTCCTCCAGCGTCTGGCGGATGCCTTCGCCGCCAGGCACTTCGCCGACGCCGATGCGGCCGGCGCTGTCCTTGAGCAGCACCACGTTGCGCGTGAAGAACGGTCCGTGGGCGCCCGACAGGTTCATCAGCATGCTGTCGTGGCCGGCGACCGGGATCACGGTCAGTTCGGTGACGACGGGCGTGGCGCCCGGCGCGGAGATCGAGTGGTCTGTCATGAAGCGTCTCGGAATGCTGTCTCGGATGGCTTGCCGCTACGGGCCGGCCACACCAGTGGGTGAAACGTCGGGCCGTGCGCCAAAGTCGGTTATCAGTCGTCGTATGACTTACGACGCAGTATAATGAGCCGTTCGCGAACCGGTCAAGCACGGTACATACCCTATGAAAGCCTCGACCCTGGCCCCCACTCCGCTGCGCCGCCGCGGCCGCACGCTGGCCGAAGAAGCGGTCGCCAGCCTGACTGACAGCATCCGCCAGGGCACGCTGCGCCCCGGCGACAAGCTGCCCACCGAATCGGAAATCATGGCCTCGCTCGGCGTCAGCCGTACCGTGGTGCGCGAGGCGCTGTCGCGCCTGCAGGCGAGCGGCCTGGTCGAGACCCGCCACGGGATCGGCACCTTCGTGCTGACACCGCCGCCCGCCGAATCGGCCTCCCCGTTCCGCATCGATCCGTCGGCCATGGTCACCGCGATGGACGTGCTGGCGATGCTGGAATTTCGCGTCAGCATCGAGGCCGAGGCCGCTGGCCTGGCGGCCGTGCGGCGCAGCGACGCCGATCTGGCCGAGATGCGGCGCGCGCTGGACGAACTGAAGCGCACCGCCGCCTCGGGCGGCGATTCGGTCGCGTCCGACTTTGCTTTCCACCTGGCCGTGGCACGCGCGACCGGCAACCGTTACTTCAGCGAGATGCTGGGCCACCTGGGCGCCTCGGTGATTCCGCGCGGCCGGCTGCACGTCACCCCGGGCGACCGGGAGCAATATCTGGAACGGGTCAACTTCGAGCACGACAGCATCTACGACGCGATCGAGCGCCGGGACCCCGATGGCGCCAAGGCCGCGATGCGCATGCACCTGACCAACAGCCGCGAACGCCTGCGCAAGGCCTCGGCCGCGGCCGCCAGTACGCCGGCCTCCAACACGCAGGCCCCCAATACCCAGGTCTGATAAGCCGGCCTAAGCAAGCCTGATCCCCGCCCCCTCCGAGGGTTAACCCCCGACGCGGACCCCTTGCGCCATAGTTGTATGATGTCTTACGATATCGAACATCGAATGGCGCTTCACTACCGCGGCGCCTTCGCCGTCCAACGTTGCGCATTCGGGCAGGACGCCCGGCCCTTTCCTCGGTAAATCGGTAAATCGGAAACCACCATGTCCCTGAACCCCCAAGACCTCAAACAGATCATCAGCGCCGGCCTGCTGTCGTTCCCGGTGACCGATTTCGACGCCAATGGCGACTTTGCCGCGGCGTCCTACGCGAAGCGCCTCGAATGGCTGGCCCCGTATGGCGCCAGCGCGCTGTTCGCGGCCGGCGGCACCGGCGAGTTCTTCTCGCTGGCGCCGAACGAGTACAGCGACATCGTCCGCACCGCGGTCGACACCTGCCGCGGCAAGGTGCCGATCATCGCCGGCGCCGGCGGCCCGACCCGCGTGGCGATCGCCTATGCGCAGGAAGCCGAGCGCCTGGGCGCCCACGGCGTGCTGCTGCTGCCCCACTACCTGACCGAGGCCAGCCCCGAAGGCATCGCCAACCACGTCGAGGCGGTCTGCCGCTCGGTGTCCTGCGGCGTGATCGTCTACAACCGCGCGGTGTGCCGCCTGAACGCGGTGCAGCTGGAACGGCTGGCCGAGCGCTGCCCGAACCTGATCGGCTACAAGGACGGCCTGGGCGACATCGAGCTGATGGTGTCGATCCGCCGCCGGCTGGGCGAGCGCTTCGCCTATCTGGGCGGACTGCCGACGGCCGAGGTCTACGCCGCCGCCTATCGCGCGCTCGGCGTGCCGGTCTACTCGTCGGCGGTATTCAACTTCATTCCGAAGACCGCGATGGACTTCTATCGCGCGATCGCCGCCGAGGATCACGAGACCGTCGGCCGCCTGATCGACACGTTCTTCCTGCCCTACCTCGACATCCGCAACCGCAAGCAGGGCTACGCGGTCAGCATCATCAAGGCGGGCGCCCGCCTGGTCGGCCACGATGCCGGCCCGGTGCGCGCGCCGCTGACCGATCTGAGCGAAGAGGAATGCGCGATGCTGCAACGGCTGATCGACAAGGTCGGCGGCCAGTAAGCCCGTCCATGCACGCCGCGCCCGTCCATGCCGGCGCGGCGCGCGCCATCATGCCCTCGGCGCATCGGCCGCCCGCGGTATCGCACCGCGGCGGCCGCTGCGCCATCGACGTTTTCAGGAGAAGCCAATGAAGATCACCGGAGAGATGCTGATCGGCGCCAGCGCCGTGCGCGGCCAGGACGCCGTGCTGCAGGCGATCGATCCCGCCACCGGCGCGACGCTGGGCCCCGACTTTCATGGCGGCGGCGCGGCCGAGGTCGACCGTGCCTGCGTGCTGGCCGAACAGGCCTTCGACGCCTTCCGCAACACGCTGCCGGCGCAGCGCGCCGCCTTTCTGGAGCGCATCGCCGACGGCATCGAGGCGCTCGGCGACACGCTGATCGAACGCGCCCACCGCGAAAGCGGCCTGCCGCTGGCGCGGCTGCAGGGCGAACGCGGCCGCACCGCCAATCAGCTGCGCCTGTTCGCGCGCGTGCTGCGAGACGGCCGCTGGCAGCAGGCCACCTGGGACAGCGCGCTGCCCGAGCGCACGCCGCCGCGTCCCGACCTGCGCATGCAGAACATCGCGCTGGGTCCGGTGGCGGTGTTCGGCGCCAGCAACTTCCCGCTGGCGTTCTCGGTGGCCGGCGGCGATACCGCGTCGGCGCTGGCGGCGGGCTGCCCGGTGGTCGCCAAGTCGCACCCGGCCCACCTGGGCACCTCCGAACTGGTCGGCCGCGTGATTCAGCAGGCGGTGGCCGACGCCGGCCTGCCCGAGGGCGTGTTCTCGCTGGTGCTCGGCGCCGGCAACGAGATCGGCACGGCGCTGGTCGCGCATCCGGCGATCCAGGCGGTGGGCTTCACCGGCTCGCGCGGCGGCGGCCTGGCGCTGACGCGCGTGGCGCAGCAGCGGCCGCAGCCGATCCCGGTCTATGCCGAGATGAGCAGCATCAATCCGGTGTTCCTGTTGCCGGCCGCATTGGCCGCGCGCGGCGAGCGCATCGCCACGGAGCTGGTCGATTCGCTGGTGCTCGGCGTGGGCCAGTTCTGCACCAACCCGGGCCTGGTGATCGCGATCGACAGTCCGGCGCTCGCCGCGTTCCGCGCGGCCGCGGTGCAGGCGCTGGGCGGCAAGCCCGCCGGCACGATGCTGACGCCCGGCATCCACCAGGCCTATCAGCAGGGCGTGGCAAGCCTGGGCGAAATCAACGGCCTGCAGCGCATCGGCACGGGTCTGGCCGGCAGCGGACCCAACCAGGCCTGCGCCGCGATGTTCGAGACCAGCGCCGCGCAGTTCATCGCCGATCATCGGATGCAGGCCGAGGTGTTCGGCCCGTCGTCGGTGCTGGTGGTCTGCCGCGACATCGACGAGATGGCCGCGCTGACGCGCAGCCTCGAGGGACAGCTGACCGCCACCGTGCATGCCGATGCCGGCGACCACGCCGCGGCCGGGCAACTGTTGCCGGTGCTCGAGCGCAAGGCCGGACGGGTACTGTTCAACGGCTATCCGACCGGCGTCGAGGTGTCGTACGCGATGGTGCACGGCGGCCCCTTCCCGGCCACCTCGGACGCCCGCACGACCTCGGTCGGCGCCGCGGCGATCTCGCGTTTCCTGCGGCCGGTCTGCTATCAGAACGTGCCGGCCGAACTGCTGCCGCCGGCGCTGCGCGACGACAATCCGCTGGGGCTGTGGCGGCTGCGGGATGGGGAGTTGGGCAGGGCATAGCCGGCCAAACGTTGACGTCCACGCGAAGGCGGGGACCCAGTGGCGTTCAAGGACGCTGGGTTCCCGCCTGCGCGGGAACGACGCGGTGGCCCGCCACGGCCGGCGGCGACTGTGTGATCCATCCCACAGTCGCCGCAGGTCGACGTACGTACAGTGACACTGTCACCGCAACGTGTGCCCGTCGGCCACAGAGGACCGCCATCATGACCGCCCCGCCGCGCCCCCTGCGCATCCCGCCCGAATCCGCCCATGTCGTGGTGGTAGGGCCGGTGCGAAATTGCGGCGCGACGATCGCGGGCGAAGTGGCACACCTGCGCAAGGTCCTGGCGGGCTTCGCCTCGGTCGGCTTCCTGCTGGTCGAGAGCGATTCCAGCGACGATTCCGTCGAGCAGTTGCGGCAGCTGGCCGCGCAGGTACCGGGCTTCGCCTTCGAATCGATGGGCGCGCTGCGCGAGCGTCATCCGGCGCGCTGCGACCGCATCGCGCTCTGCCGCAATGTCTATGTCGAGCGCCTGGCCACCGACCCGCGCTATGCGAGGATCGACTACGTGATTGCCGCCGACCTGGACGACATCAACCATGGCCTGACGGCCGACGCGGTGCTCAGCTGCTGGCGCAGCGAGCTGGACTGGGCCGGCATGACGGCCAACCAGCGGCTGGGCTACTACGATATCTGGGCGCTGCGCCATCCGGCCTGGTCGCCGGTCGACTGCTGGGCCGCCTATCGCGACATCGTCGACGTGGTGGGGCATCGCCAGGCGCTGGAGATGTGCGTCGCATCGAAGCAGATCCGCGTGCCGGCCGACGCCGCGCCGATCGAGGTCGAATCGGCCTTCGGCGGCTTCGCGGTGTACCGGCGCGATGCCTTCGTGACGGGACGCTATGTCGGGCTCGACGCCAACGGCGGCGAGATCAACGAGCACGTGTCCTTCCACGCCGACCTGCGCGCGCGGGGACATCGCATCTATATCAATCCGGCGATGATCAACGCCGATTTCACCGAACACACCTATTACAAGACGCGCCTCGGCCATCTGCGCAAGGAGCTGATGTGGCGCGTGCGCGAGACCGCCGATTCGCTGCATTGCCGCGAGCAGCTCGAAGCGGCGATCGACGCGATCAAGCGGCGGCTGGCGGGCCCAATCGACCCACCCGGCAAGCTGCGCTGACGCCGCGGCGCATCGGCGCATCGGCGCATCGGCGCATCGGCGTATCGCCGTATCGCCGTATCGCCGGGCCGTACGTCCTCAGGCCGCCGCGCGCAGCGGCGCGGCCGCGCTCGCTGCCGAAGCCGGCGCCGCCGAGGCGGCAGGCGACGCGATGGCGCCGCTGCGCGAGCGCCCCGAGCTCAGATAGCCCGCAATCGACTCCTGCGTGACCTCGCCCAGGTAGACGCCGTCGGCGTCGACCACCGGCAGCCAGCTGGTGTTGTGCTGGTACATCCGCGACAGCACGATGCGCAGATGCTCGTCGAACGCCGCGGTCGCCGCGAACGGACGCAGCACGTCGCCGCAGGCCTGCTTGCCCGCGGCCGGATTGCGCGCGTCGCGGCGCGCCACATAGCCGAGCGCGCGCTGGTCGCGATCGAGCACCGGCAGATAGCGCACGTCGGCGTCGTCCATCAGCGCCAGCGCCTGCGCCAGCGGCATCTGCGGCGTCGCGGTGGAGCCCATCGTGGCGGCATCGCCGGCGCGCACCAGCAGCAGCCGCTTGAGCGTGTTGTCGTGGCCGACGAAGGCCTGCACGAACTCATCGGCCGGATGCGCCAGCAGCGCGTCCGGATGGTCGAACTGGACCAGCTTGCCGGCGCGGAACACCGCGACCTTGTCGGCCAGCTTGATCGCCTCGTCGATGTCGTGCGAGACCATGATCACGGTCTTGCCCAGTTGGCGCTGCATCTGCAGGAACTCGTTCTGGATGCTCTCGCGGTTGATCGGGTCGACCGCGCCGAACGGCTCGTCCATCAGCAGCACCGGCGCGTCGGCGGCGAGCGCGCGGATCACGCCGATGCGCTGCTGCTGGCCGCCCGACAGCTCGCGCGGATAGCGCGACAGCATCCGGTTCGGATCGAGCTGCACCATCGCCATCAGCTCGCGCGCGCGTTCGCGGCAGCGCTGCTTGTCCCAGCCCAGCAGGCGCGGCACCACGGTGATGTTCTGCTCGATCGTCATGTTCGGGAACAGGCCGATCTGCTGGATCACGTAGCCGATCTTGCGGCGCAGCGCGACTTCGTCGATGCCCGCGGTGTCCTCGCCCTCGATCCGCACGCGGCCCGAGGTCGGCGGGATCAGCCGGTTGATCATCTTCAGCGTGGTGGTCTTGCCGCAGCCCGACGGGCCGAGGAACACGCAGATCTCGCCGCGCGGCACCGTCAGCGACACCGAGTCGACCGCGCGCACCAGCGCGCCATCCTTCTGCGTGAACGATTTGCTCAGTTGGTCCAGTTCGATCATGTGCGGATTCCTTTGGGCGTCAGCACGCGCTGCAACCATTGCAGGCACACGTCCGCCACGATGGCGAGCAGGCTGACCAGGACGGCGCCCACCGCGAGTTTGCTCATATTGCTCTGGCTGATCGCTTGCAGGATCAGCACGCCGAGGCCGCCGGCGCCGATCAGCGCGGCGATGGTCGCCACGCCGATGTTCATCACCACCGCGGTGCGCACACCGCCGAGGATCACCGGCACCGCCAGCGGCAGGTCGACCAGCCGCATCCGTTGCCAGGTGGTCATGCCGATGCCGCGTCCGGCCTCCTGGATGCCGCTGTCGATGCCGGCCAGCGCCACGTAGGTGTTGCGCAGGATCGGCAGCAGCGAATACAGGAACACCGCGGTGACGGCCGGCAGGTAGCCGAGCGCGTGGCCGAAGCGCGCGAACACCGGGATCATCAGGCCGAACAGCGCGATCGACGGGATCGTCAGCACCACCGTGGCCA
Organism: Cupriavidus sp. UGS-1; assembly: GCF_021213615.1. NCBI lineage: Bacteria > Pseudomonadati > Pseudomonadota > Betaproteobacteria > Burkholderiales > Burkholderiaceae > Cupriavidus > Cupriavidus sp. UGS-1. The sequence continues at coordinate 43,293 of NZ_JAJQJF010000002.1, forward strand.
GCGTCATCATCGGCGTGGCCAGCCAGCGCCAGCGCGTGGCCAGGATGCCGAGCGGCACGCCGATCAGGATCGCCAGCCCGACCGCCGCGCCGACCAGTGCCAGATGCTCGCCGGTCAGTTTCAGCAGCGTCGGCCAGCTGTGTTGCAGGTAGGAAATCAGGTCCATGGATTGTCCGTGGTTGTCCGTGTTGTCTGCGCCCGAGCGGGCGTCAGATCAACCCGTGCTGGCGCAGGAAATCGGCCGCGACGGCGTCGACCGGTTTCTGTTCGATGTCGACGCGGTAATTCATCTCCGTCATCGACGCGTTGTCGAGCGCGGCGGCCAGCGCGTTCAGCAGCTCGGCCAATTGCGGGTGGGCGTCGAGCACCGCCTTGCGCACCACCGGTACCGCCTGGTAGGCCGGGAAGAAGCCCTTGTCGTCGCGCAGCAGCACCAGGTCGAAGCCCTTGACGCGGCCGTCGGTGGCGTAGACCAGGCCGGTCTCGACCTGGTCGTTGCGCAGCGCGGTGTAGACCAGGCCCGGATCGAGCTGGATCACGTCGCGGCGCGCCCACGGCAGCCCGTAGGCGGCCTTCAGCGGCTCGAGGCCGTCGGGCCGCGCGGCGAATTCCATGTCGACCGCGAAGTGGTGGCGCTTGTCCTCGCCGCCAGCGCGGATCTTGTCGGCGAGCTCGGACAGCGTGCTCACGCCAGCCGCCTCCGCACGGTGGCGCGGCATCGCCAGCGCATAGGTGTTGTTGATCGTCGAGGGCTGCAGCCACACCAGGCCCTTGGCCGCATCGAGCGACTTGACGCGGGCGTAGCTCTGCTCGGCATCGAGCTTCTCCTCGACGCGGTTGAAGACGATCAGCGCGGTACCGGTGTAGTCCCACACCACGTCGAGCTGGCCGCTCTCCATCGCCTGCCGCATCAGCGTGCTGCCCAGGCCCGCCGTCAGCTCGGTGGCGAGGCCCTTGGCGCGCAGATACTGCGAGGTCATCGACGACAGGATCAGCTGCTCGGTGAAGTTCTTGCCGCCCACGCGCACGGGCGCCGCATCGGCGGCCGTCGCCGGAGCGTTGACGAGCAGCGCGGCGGCGCCGAGCAGTGCGGCCAGCCACGCGCGCGGACGAAGCGATCGCATCATCGTCATGGTGTTCTCCTTGATGTTCCGCTGGGTGTTCCGCTGGATGGTCCGCTTCATGCCGCCAGCCCTCGCCGGCGCAGATAGAAGCGTCCGCCCGCGGCGAACAGCGCGTCGAGCGCCAGCGCCAGCAGCGCGGTGGCCGCGGCGCCCAGCAGCAGCAGCGACGGCTTGTTCAGGTAGATGCCGGGGAAGATCATTTCGCCCAGGCTGTTGGCGCCGATCAGGAACGACAGCGGCACGGTGCCGACGTTGATCACCAGGCTGGTACGCACGCCGGCCAGGATCACCGGCATCGCATTGGGCAACTCGACCCGCAGCAGCCGCTGGCGCGGCGTCATGCCGATGCCCTTGGCCGCCTCGAGCAGCGCGGGCGGCAGGCCGCGCAGGCCCTCGCAGGTATTGCGCACGATCGGCAGCAGCGAGGCCAGCCACAGCGCCAGCACCGCGGGCCGCTCGCCGATGCCCAGCACCGCCAGCGACAGCGCCAGCACCGCCAGCGACGGCACGGTATTGCCGATGTTGAAGACCTGCATCAGCCGGTCGGCCCAGCGCCGCAGCGCCGGCCGCGACAGCAGGATGCCGGCCGGCACGCCGGTGGCAAGCGCCAGCGCCATCGACCACGCCACCAGGCGCAGGTGATCGGCCACGTCGTAAAGCAGGCGTTCGCGGTGCTCGGCGATCGCATCGACGCCGACCCAGGCCAGCAGGCCGGCCAGTGCCAACACGATGAAACCGGTCCAGCCGAGTCCACGCCAGATTCGCTGCGACATCTTTTCTCCCGTAAGCCAGCCGGCGTCGCGATCGGCGGATCGGCGGATCGGCAGATCGGCCAAGCGGCGACAGGCGGCGGCAAAAGCGCGGCACGACAGGCGCACCAAGGCGCGACGGCCGCGACGGCGGTCCATGAAGGACGACGGCAACGGACCAGCGCGATGGCGGGACCCGATGGGGACATGCGCCATGACGGCGGACCCGGCCGGGTCCAGACTAGATTGGTGCTGTCCGCCATGACCGGCGCGATGCCGGCGGACGGACGGTGGGCGCCCATTGCCGCACGAGGGGGCGAGGCGATGGGGGCCCGGTGACGGACCGCGGGTGCCGCCCGGAACGGGCGGGCGCCAGCGGCCCTGGCGCGGCGCTGCGGATCGGTGCGACGGTCGGTGCGGCGTCGGCAGGAGCCGGACGGACGCGGACGGTCGCCAGACGGTAAGTCCAGACCTCGCAGGCCAGTGGCAGCGCAAAATTGAAAGTTCCGACGCGCCGCCGGTCAATCGGCCGTGGTCGCGAAATCGGCCACGGCGAGCGCGAAGCTCAAGCGGCTAATTTGCAACAACGGATGGCAAAGAGGTCGCTATTCTAACCAACTTCAGCGATCTTGTCACCCCGCCCGTCAGCCGGCCGTCTTTTGGGGTCTTTTTGCGCGTCCCGGGGCCTGGCCAAACGCCTGACAAGGCACCCGGCATGCAGCGATCCGCGTTCCAGTGGCGTTCACAAACTAGGTCCCATCATTCCATCAATAGAACGCTCTTTTGCCCTGTTCCCGGCTACCGCTTTCCCGCCAAACCCTTACATTGAGGGGGTACCGCGGCGCGAGGCGCCGCTCGCCAAGACACAGGAGATCGACATGGACGACATCCGCAACCTGAACGAATTGACCACCGTGCCGGCGACCGCCGAGGAAGCGGTGCGGCGCACCCGCACCATCGACCGCGTGGTGCGCGGCATCGCCACCTCCGATGGCGCCGGCGTCAAGCTGACCCGCGTGCTGACGCAGAACCTGCAGCGCCGGCTCGACCCGTTCCTGATGCTCGACGCCTTCGGCACGGACCGGGCCGACGACTACATCGGCGGCTTTCCGGCCCACCCGCATCGCGGCTTCGAGACCATCACCTACATGCTGGCCGGACGCATGCGCCATCGCGACAGCGCCGGCAACGAGGGGCTGCTGGAAAACGGTGGCGCGCAATGGATGGTGGCCGGTGCCGGCGTCGTGCATTCGGAGATGCCGGAACAGCAGGATGGCCGCATGGAGGGCTTCCAGCTGTGGCTGAACCTGCCGGCCAGCGACAAGATGACGGCGCCCTGGTATCGCGACCTGCCCGCCGCGGCGATCCCGACCGTCGCGCTGCCGGGCGGCGCAGTGGTGCGCGTGCTCGCCGGCGCCTCGCACGGCGTGCAAGGCGCGATGACGCGGCCCGTCACCGAGCCGCTGTATCTGGACGTATCGCTGCCGGCGGGTCAATCGTTCGCGCAGGCGATCCCCGCCGGGCATAACGCCTTCGTCTACGTCTATCGGGGCGAGGTCAGCATCGGCGAGGGCGACGCGCTGGCCGCGCTCGACGCGCAGCGGATGGGCGTGCTGGCCAACGAGGCGGACGCCGACGGCGTGATCGTCAAGGCCACGCAGGATGCGCGCTTCCTGCTGATCGCCGGCAAGCCGCTGGGCGAGCCGATCGTGCAGTACGGACCGTTCGTGATGAACAGCGAGGCGCAGATCCATCAGGCGCTCAGCGACTTCCGCGACGGGCGGTTCGAGGGGAAGGTGCAGAGCGCGGGGTAAGGTCGGGAAGCGGCGCGATGCGCCGCGGCCCTCTCCCCCGGCCCTCTCCCGCTAGCGGGAGAGGGAGAACACCTTCCGATCAACGAAACGCTGCTGGTTCGCTTCCCTCTCCCGCAAGCGGGAGAGGCGAACACCTACCGACTCACCAGACGCCGCTGGCTTGCTCCCCTCTCCCGCTCGCGGGAGAGGGGCCGGGGGAGAGGGCAGCGAGACTGGGCCGCCTTGCGCCCTACCCATTCCCCTCCACCGCCTCCGCCACCCCCTTGCCCTTGCGCAGCCGTGCGCGCAGGTCGCCGATCATCGGCCAGATCAGCACCAGGATGGCCAGCGTCATGATGGTGCCGACCAGTCCGTTGGACCAGAAGATATCGAGCGAGCCCGACGACACCAGCATGGTCTGCCGGAACGCGTCCTCGGCGCGGTCGCCCAGTACCAGTGCCAGCACCAGCGGCGCCAGCGGATAGTCCAGCTTCTTCAGCACATAGCCGATCACGCCGAAGCCCAGCATCAGCCAGACATCGAACAGCGCGTTGTTGACCGTATAGGCGCCGATCGCGCAGACCACCAGGATCAGCGGTGCGATGATCGAGAACGGGATCCGCAGGATCGCGGCGAACAGCGGCACCGTCGACAGCACCACCAGCAGCCCGACGATATTGCCCAGGTACATGCTGGCGATCAGCCCCCAGACGAACGGACCCTGCTCCTGGAACAGCAGCGGCCCCGGCTGCAGGCCCCAGATCATCAGGCCGCCGAGCAGCACCGCGGCGGTCGCCGAGCCCGGAATGCCGAGCGCCAGCATCGGCAGCAGCGCGCTGGTGCCAGCCGCGTGCGCGGCGGTCTCGGGCGCGACCACGCCCTCGATATTGCCCTTGCCGAACGAGTCCGGATCGCGCGCCATCCGCTTGGCCACGCCATAGCCCATGAACGACGCCGCGGTGGCGCCGCCCGGCGTGATGCCGAGCCAGCAGCCGATCGCCGACGAGCGCAGCACCGTCATCCAGTAGCGCGGCAGCTCGGCCCAGGTACGCAGCACCACCTTCAGGTCGATGCGCGCCTGCTTGCCGCGGAAGGCCACGCCCTCCTCCATCGTCATCAGGATCTCGCTGATGCCGAACAGCCCGATCACCGCGACCAGGAAGTCGAAGCCGCGCAGCAGCTCGGTCGAGCCGAAGGTCATCCGCAGCGTGCCGGAGACCGTGTCCATGCCGACCGCCGCCAGCAGGAAGCCAGCGCACATCGCGATCAGGATCTTGGGCTTGGCCTCCTTGCCCATGCCGACGAAGCTGCAGAAGGTCAGCAGATAGACCGCGAAATATTCCGGCGGGCCGAAGCGCAGCGCGAACTTCGCCACCAGCGGCGCGAGGCAGGTGATCAGCAGCACGCCGGCCATCGCGCCGAGGCACGAGCCGGTGAAAGCCGACGTCAGCGCGCGGCCCGCCTCGCCGCGCTGCGCCAGCGGATAGCCGTCGAAGGTGGTCGCCACCGACCAGGCCTCGCCCGGGATATTGAACAGGATCGACGTGATCGCCCCGCCGAACAGCGCGCCCCAGTAGATGCAGGACAGCATGATGATGGCCGAGGTCGGATCCATCGAGAACGTCAGCGGCAGCAGGATCGCGACGCCATTGGGGCCGCCCAGCCCGGGCAGCACGCCGACCACGATGCCGAGCAGGATGCCGACGAACATCAGGCCGACGTTCTGCCACGACAGCGCGACCGAGAAGCCGTGCATCAGCGCATTGAATTCCTCCATGGTGCCCCTCCTAGAAGCCGAGCGCCGCTTCCAGCGGCCCCTTCGGCAGCGGCACCCGGAACTGGATCTCGAAGATCCAGAACAGCACCAGATTGATCCCCGCGCCCAGCAGCACCGCGCGCCACCATTCGGCCTTGCCGACCGCCATCATGAAGCCGGCGATGAAGACCGCCGATGCGACATAGATGCCGAGCCAGCCGATCAGCGCGACGTAGACCGTCAGCGGCAGCAGGATCACGCAGACCTGCCGCAATTGCTGCCAGCTGGCGAAGATCGCGTCCGCAGGGGTGCGCCACGCCTGCCACGCCACGGCCAGGCTGCACACCAGCACGATCGCGCCGACGCGCAGCGGAAAGTAGCCGGCCTCCGGACCGTCGGCGGCCCAACCGGCGCCGATGCGGTGATTGCTCCAGATCACCACCGCGGCGGCCGCCAGCAGCAGCGCGGCCACCACCAGCTCGACCGCGCGCAGCGACACGCCGGGCGCGTCCGCCTCGGCGTGATCAGCGCGGTCGGCGTGATCGGCCCGGTCGGCGTGCGCGGCGGCGGCCGCATGCTCTTGCTGTGTTTCCATCGAAAGCTCTCCCAGTCGGTGCGCGCGGCGGCCCGCGTCGAGCCGGCCGCGCGTCGTTGCGGTGCCGGCTCAGCGCGCGGCCATGAAGCCCGCTTCCTTCAGGATGTCGCGGTGCGCGTTCTCGTCCTTGACCAGGAAGTCCTCGAGCGCCTTGCCGGCGACGAATTCGCTCTTCAGCGCATTGCGCTCGAGGTACTCCTTCCACTCCGGCGTGGCGACGATCTTGCGCATCAGCTCGACGTAGTACTTCTGCTGATCGGGCGTGATGCCGCCGGGCATCATGAACACGCGCAGCATCTGGTACTGGACGTCGAGCCCCTGCTCCTTGCAGGTCGGCACGTCGCGCCAGCTCTGCGACTGGGTGACCTTGGCGGTGTAGCCCATCCGTTCGGGCGCGAACACGCACAGCGCGCGGTGCTCGCCGGCACGCCACTGGCCGATCGATTCGGACGGGTTGTTGACGTTCGCGTCGATATGCTTGCCCGACAGCTGCGTGGCCGCCTCGCCGCCGCCCTTGTACGGCACGTAGATGAACTTCGCGCCGGTCTTCTTCTGGATCAGCGTGGTGATGATCTGGTCCTCGCGCTTGGAGCTGGTGCCGCCCATCTTGACCTTGCCGGCCCCGGCCTTGGCGCCCTCGACGAACTCGGCGACGGTCTTGTACGGTGCCTCGGCATTGGTCCACAGCACGAACTCGTCCTGCGCGACCATCGCGATCGGCGTCAGGTCGCGCCAGCTGAACGGCAGGTGGCTGACCATCGGCACCGTGTACAGCGCCGACGATGTCACCAGCAGCTTGTGCGCATTGCCCTGCGACGCCTTGGTATCCATCAGGCCCTCGGCGCCGCTGGCGCCGGCCTTGTTGACCACGATCACCGGCTGGTTCATCAGCTTGTGCTTGGCGATGATGCTCTGGATCGAGCGCGCCATCTGGTCGGACGCGCCGCCCGCGCTGAACGGCACGACGATCTCGACCGGCTTGGTCGGCTCCCATGCCCATGCCGCGGCCGGCGCGCCGCCGATCGCGAGCGCGGCCGCGCCGAACGCCAGCATCGAACGCTTGCCCTGCTTGCTGTGCTTGCTTTGCATTGCCTGTCTCCTCGTTGGAATGTCACATCGGTCCGCCGCGTGCCGGCCGTCGAGCGGCCTTGTGCGGTCTGTGCGGCGGACTGGTTTGCGGCCGGCACGGCAACGGTGCCGGCCTGTCCTCCCTGTATTGCTACCCCCTCGCTAGTCCGTCACCGCCGCCCCTGCGCGCGCCGTCAACGCCGCGGCCAGCACGCGCGCCACGTGCCAGGCCTGCGCGTGGGCACCGTCAAGGATCTGATGGCGGCAGCTGGTGCCGTCGGCGACGACGATGGCGTCGTCCGCGCGGGCACGCACCGCCGGCAGCAGCGACAGCTGGGCCATCGCCACCGACGCCTCGTAGTGCTCGGCCTCGTAGCCGAAGCTGCCGGCCATGCCGCAGCACGAGGACTGGATCGGCGTGACCTTCAGCTCGGGAATCCAGCCCAGCACCGTCTGCACCGGCGTGAACGCGTCGAAGGCCTTCTGGTGGCAGTGGCCATGCACCAGCGCCTCGCGCTGCGGCAGCGGCTGCAGCGCCAGCTGCTTCAGGCTCAGGCGCCCCGCCTGGCGCTCGCGCACCAGGAACTCTTCGAACAGGAAGGCGCCGGCGGCCAACCGCGCCGCCTCGTCGCCATAGCCGTAGCCGAGGAATTCGTCGCGCAGCGACAGCAGGCACGACGGCTCGAGCCCGACGATCGGCACGCCGCGCGCGACGAACGGCTGCACCGCGTCGAGCAGCCGCCGCGCCTCCTGCCGCGCCTGCTCGACCAGGCCCGCGGCGAGAAAGGTGCGGCCGCAGCAGAGCGGACGCTCGCCCGGCCGCATCAGCGGATGCACGGTGTAGCCGGCGGCTTCGAGCACCGCCTGCGCGGCGCGCGCGTTCTCGGGCTCCATGTGGTTGTTAAAGGTGTCGACGAACAGCACCACTTCCCGCTGTCCCCCGGCGGCCGCATCGACAGATGAATCGCCAAACGAAACGGCGACGGAAGCGGTGTCCGTCGCAGCGCCGGCGCCGGCAGTGGCCGGGGTGGCATCGCCGCGGCCGGCACGCGCAATCGTCGACAGAAACGAACGCTGCCAGCGCGGCAGGCTGCGCTGCGGCGCGAAGCCCAGCGCGCGCTTGGCCCAGTCCGACAGCAGCGGAATCCGCTCGGCCAGCGCCATCAGGCCGGACATGCGGCTCGCCAGCGGCGCATAGCGCGGCATGAAGGCCACCAGCCGATCGCGCAGCGTCAGCCCATGACGCTGCGCCCACGCATGGCGCGCCTCGATCTTGAGCCGCGCCATGTCGACGCCGGTCGGACAGTCGCGCTTGCAGCCCTTGCACGACACGCACAGGTCGAGCACTGCCTTGACGTCCTCGCTGGCCAGTCCTGCCTCGCCGAGCTGGCCCGACACCGCGAGCCGCAGCGTGTTGGCGCGGCCGCGCGTGACATGCTGCTCGTCGCGCGTGACGCGGTAGCTCGGGCACATGGTGCCGGCGTCGAACTTGCGGCAGTGGCCGTTGTTGTTGCACATCTCGACCGCGGCGGCGAGCCCGCCGGTGCGATCGCCGCCGCTGCCCGGCGGCGTTTCCTCGCCGCTCAGCGGATCGCGGCTGACGTTCCAGGCCGACCAGTCGAGCGCCGGCTGCAGCGGCAGCCGCTGGTAGCCGGGCGGAAAGCGGAACAGCTCGCGCGTGTCCATCTTCGGCGGCCGCACGATCTTGTCCGGGTTGAAGCGGTTGTCCGGATCGAACAGCGCCTTGATCTCGCCGAAGGCGGCATGGATGCGCGGGCCGTATTGCCAGGCCACCCATTCGCCGCGGCACAGGCCGTCGCCGTGCTCGCCCGAATAGGCGCCCTTGTACTCGCGCACCAGCGCGGCGGCCTCCTCGGCAATCGCGCGCATCTTCTGCGCGCCGTCGCGGCGCATGTCCAGAATCGGCCGCACGTGCAGCGTGCCGACGCTGGCGTGCGCGTACCAGGTGCCCTCGGTGCCGTGGCGATGGAACACCTCGGTCAGCCGGCGCGTGTACTCGGCCAGATGCGGCAGCGGCACCGCGCAGTCCTCGATGAAGGAGACCGGCTTGCCGTCGCCCTTCATGCTCATCATGATGTTCAGGCCCGCCTTGCGCACTTCCCACAGCGCCTTCTGCGCGCCGGCGTCCGGCATCTTGACCACCGAACCGGGCAGGCCGAGGTCGCCCATCAGCTCGTCGAGCGCATCGAGGTCGGCGCGCAGCGCGGCGGCATCCTCGCCGGCGAACTCGACCAGCAGGATCGCCTGCGGCTCGCCGCGCAGCGCCGACGCGATGACCGGGCGGAAGGCCGGGTTGGCCATCGACAGGTCGATCATCGTGCGGTCCACCAGCTCGACCGCGACCGGCGCCAGCCCGACGATATGCTGGGTCATTTCCATCGCCTGGTAGAAGGTCGGGAAATTGACCACGCCCAGCACCTTGTGCGTCGGCAGCGGCGCGAGCTTCAGCGTGATCTGCCGGCTGTAAGCCAGCGTGCCTTCCGAGCCGACCAGCAGATGCGACAGGTTGGCATGACCGTCGTCGGTATAGGCGCGCGGATTCTGGCAGTCGAACAGATCGATGTTGTAGCCGGCGACCCGGCGCAGCACCTTGGGCATGCGCTCGGCGATCTCGTCTCGCTCGCGCGTGGCGATCGCGCGCAGGCGCTCGAGCATCGCCAGCACGCGTGCATCGGCCGGCGGCTGCGCCAGCGAACCGAAATGGCATTGCGCCCCGTCGGCCAGCACCGCGTCGATCGCCAGCACGTTGTGGACCATGTTGCCGTAGGCCAGCGAGCGCGAACCGCAGGAGTTGTTGCCCGCCATGCCGCCGATCGTGCATTGCGCGCCGGTCGAGACATCGACCGGGAACCACAGCCCATGCGGCTTGAGCCAGGCGTTCAGGTGGTCGAGCACGATGCCCGGTTCCACCGTCACCGTGGCCGCGACCGGATCGAAGTCGACCACCTGGTTCAGCCACTTGCTGTTGTCGATCACCAGCGCCTCGCCGACGGTCTGGCCGCACTGGCTGGTGCCGGCGCCGCGCGCCAGCACCGGCGCATGGGCATCGCGCGCGATCTCCAGCGCCAGCAGCAGGTCACGCTGGTCGCGCGGCACCACCACGCCGACCGGCATGATCTGGTAGATCGACGCGTCGGTCGCATAGCGGCCGCGGCTGGCGCGGTCGAACAGCACGTCGCCGCGCAGCTCGCGCCGCAGCCGCGTGGCCAGCGGCGAGCCGGGGCCGCCTTCGGCGCGGACGAAGTGCAGCGGCTTGACGATCGGCGAGGCAGCCAATGAAGGGGCCAACGGCGTGGACAGATCCGTCATCGCAGCTCCATCCGCTCAGGCAGCGGCCTTCAGCACCGGGGTGTCGGCATGGGAGGTCAGGTACTCCATCGCCGCCGCGACGCCACTGCCCTGCAGCGGCACGCCCGACAGCTTCAGCCCCATCTCGCAGCCCGACAGCGTCGCCATCAGCGTCAGGTCGTTGCAATCGCCGAGATGGCCGATGCGGAACATCTTGCCGCGCATCTTGCCGAGCGCCTGGCCCAGCGACATGTTGAAGCGTTCGTAGATGCGCTTGCGGACCGCGTCGGCGTCGACGCCTTCGGGCATCATCACGCCGGTCAGCACCGGGCTGTAGACCGCCGGATCGGCGCACTGGATCTCCAGGCCCCAGGCGCGCACCGCGCGGCGCGTCGCCTCGCCGAGGCGCTGGTGGCGCGCGAACACGTTGTCCAGCCCCTCCTCCAGGATCATGTCGAGCGCCTCGGACAGGCCGTACAGCAGGTTGGTGTTCGGCGTGTACGGCCAGTAGCCGTTCTTGTTGGCCTCGATGATCTCGTCCCAGCGCCAGAAGCTGCGCGGCATGCGCGCCTCCTTGCTGGCCGCGATGGCCTTCGGCGACAGCGCGTTGAAGCTGATGCCCGGCGGCAGCATCAGGCCCTTCTGCGAGCCCGACACCGTCACGTCCACGCCCCACTCGTCATGCCGGTAGTCGGCCGAGGCCAGGCCCGAGATCGTATCGACCATCAGCAGCGCCGGATGGCCCGCCGCATCGATCGCGCGGCGCACCGCGGCGATGTCGGAGGTCACGCCGGTCGAGGTCTCGTTGTGCACCACGCAGACCGCGCGGATCCGATGGCCGCTGTCCTCGCGCAGCCGCGCCTCGATCATGTCGGCCTGCACGCCGCGGCGCCATCCCTCGATGCCGGGCAGGCCGAGGAATTCCGGCTTCAGGCCGAGCGACTCGGCCATCGACTTCCACAGCGTGGCGAAATGCCCGGTCTCGTACATCAGCACGGTATCGCCCGGGCTCGTGGTGTTCGACAGCGCGGCCTCCCAGGCGCCGGTGCCCGAGGCCGGGTAGATGATCACCGGGTGCTCGGTCTTGAATATCTTGCGGATGTCCGCCAGCACCTTGCGCCCGAGCGCCCCGAATTCCGGCCCGCGATGGTCGATGGTCGGATAGCTGATCGCACGCAGGATGCGATCCGGTACCGGACTCGGTCCCGGAATCTGCAGGAAATGGCGGCCGGCGGGGTGAAAGTCGAGCGAGATCATGGGACTGGTACCTCCTTGTTGAATTTTGAATTCAAAATACTGTAGCAGCCGAGGTCGGCCAGCCCAAGCGGAAATTGCCCCGGAAGCGCGCTCGTTTACCCGCATTGCCAGCGCCACGCGGGCTGCGGGACAGTTGCCGGCGACTCTGCGCTAGAATGGCCGGGACATCACGGATAAGGACTTTGAATGCAAAATTCCGCCGAAGGGGAACCGCTGCCCGACAGCGGCGCCACCCCGCTGCTGCCCCGGCTGGAGCGCCAGCGCCTGCACGACACCGTGGTCGAGCACCTGCGCAAGTTCATCACCGAGGGCGTGCTCAAGCCCGGCATGAAGCTCAACGAGCGCGAACTGTGCGAGACGCTGGGGATTTCGCGCACGCCGCTGCGCGAAGCGTTCAAGGTGCTGGCCGCCGAGAACCTGATCGAGATCTCGCCGAACCGCGGCGCCAGCGTGTCGCGGATGACCGAGGCCGAGATCTGGGAGACCTTCGAGCTGATGGCCGGACTCGAAGCCTTTGCCGGCGAACTGGCCTGCGAACGCATCACGCCGGCCGAGCTGGCGCAGATCAAGGCGCTGCATTACGCGATGCTGGCCTGCCGCGCGCAGAACGATCTGTCGGGCTACTACAGCCGCAACCAGGAGATCCACGACCGCATCAACGCGGCCGCGCGCAATGGCGTGCTGCGCCAGACCTATCTGTCGATCAACCGCCGGCTCAAGGCGCTGCGCTTCCGCTCCAACCAGCAGACCCAGAAATGGGACCGCGCGGTGCAGGACCACGAGGCCATGATCCAGGCGCTGGAAGCGCGCGACGGCAAACGGCTCGCCGCGATCCTGCGCCAGCATCTGCTGGAGAAGCGCGAGGCGGTGATGCAGGGCTCGCTGGCCGCGGAGCGCACCGGCAGCGAGGCGGGCGAGAACACCGGGGCTTCGGCCTCCGCTGCCTGAGCGCCCCAGACAGCCCTTCGAGGGCCCGCGTTCGCCGGGCCTTCCCCCTTTCTTCTCTTTCCCCGCCGCGCATCCGGCATGCGACTTGCAACCGTCCGCCATCCGTTGCGGGGCCTGCAGCGGCGGTCACGGCGGCCGTTGCGAGACCCGCGCACTTATATAATCCCGACCTGATAACAGGCATTACGCTTCCGTGATGACGCGGCCAGGCGCCCCGGCCATGCTGGCCTTCGCCTTGCCGCTGTTCACTGCTGACCGCTGCCGCCGTGCCGTGGCGCCGCTTCCCCGCGGTCTGCCCCGGTGCCGCGCAGTGCCGACGGACGAAGCTGCCACGACAACCAGAGCCGCCTCAGTGACATCCAATTCCACCCCCAGGCTGGCGCTTGCCCATATCGTCAAGCGCTATCCCGGCGTGACCGCCAACGACGACGTCTCGCTGACCGTCGCTCCCGGCGAAATCCATGCCGTGCTCGGCGAGAACGGCGCCGGCAAGTCGACCCTGATGAAGATCATCTTCGGCGCGGTCAAGCCAGACGCCGGCCACATGCACTTCAACGGCGCGCCGGTCGTCATCGACAGTCCGCACGACGCCCGCGACCTGGGCATCGCGATGGTGTTCCAGCATTTCTCGCTGTTCGACACGCTGACCGTGACCGAGAACATTGCGCTGGGGCTGCCGGCCGCGCAGCGCGGCGGCACCTCGATGAAGGCGCTGGCCGCACGGATCCGCGAGACGGCCGCGCGCTACGGCCTGCCGCTCGAGCCCGAGCGCCATGTGCATACGCTGTCGGTCGGCGAGCGCCAGCGCGTCGAGATCGTCCGCGCGCTGCTGGCGCGGCCGCAATTGCTGATCCTCGACGAGCCGACTTCGGTGCTGACGCCGCAGGCGGTGCAGACGCTGTTCGTCACGCTGCGCCAGCTCGCCGACGAAGGCACCAGCATTCTCTACATCAGCCACAAGCTCGACGAGATCCGCGCGCTGTGCCATCGCGCCACCGTGATGCGGATGGGCCGGGTTACCGGCCTGTGCGACCCGCGCCAGGAAAGCGCGGCCTCGCTGTCGCGCATGATGATCGGCGGCGAGCCGCCGCGCGAGGCGCGCGTGGCCACGCCGCGCGGGGCGCTGCGGCTGTCGGTGCGCGCGCTGTCGCTGCCGCGCGCGCATGCGTTCGCCACCGCGCTCGAGGACATCTCGCTCGAGCTGCATGCCGGCGAGATCGTCGGCATCGCGGGCGTCTCCGGCAACGGCCAGCAGGAATTGCTGGCGGCGCTGTCGGGCGAGGACACGCGCGCCGCGCGCGACGCGATCGCGCTCGACGGCAAACCGGTCGGCCGGCTCGATGCCCGGGCGCGCCGGCGCGCGGGCCTGGCCTTCGTGCCCGAGGAGCGGCTGGGCCGCGGCGCGGTGCCCGGCATGAGCCTGGCCGACAATACGCTGCTGTCGCACCAGGACCCGCCCTATGTGCGGCGCGGGCTGGTGTCGCCGAAGGCGGCGGCCGGGCTCGCGGCCGCGATCATCCAGCGCTTTCGCGTCAAGGCCGGCGGTCCCGACGCACTGGCGCGCAGCCTGTCCGGCGGCAACCTGCAGAAGTTCATCGTCGGCCGCGAGATCGAGAGCGGCCCCGGCGTGCTGATCGTCGCGCAGCCGACCTGGGGCGTCGACGTCGGCGCCGCCGCGCAGATCCACAACGAGCTGCTGGCGCTGAAGGCGACCGGCTGCGCGATCCTGGTCGTATCGGAGGAGCTCGACGAGCTGTTCGCGATCTGCGACCGGCTGCACGTGATCGCCAAGGGGCGGCTGTCGCCGTCGATCCCGGTCGAGGATGCCACGCGAGAACAGATCGGCCTGTGGATGAGCGGGCTGTGGCAAGGCGGACCCGGCGGCCAGGACGAAGGCCGGCATGACGTCGCGGAGGCGCGCGCCCATGGCTAGATCGCTCGGCTTCGCCTTCCCCGTTTCGCTGGCCCCCCGCGGCCTGCCGTCGCGCCCGATGGCCTATGCCTCGCCGGTGATCGCGCTGGCGCTGACGCTGGCCTTCGGCGCGCTGCTGTTCGTGCTGCTCGGCAAGGACCCGATGGCCGCGCTGAAGGTCTTCCTGGTCGATCCGGTCAAGGACAAGCGCGCGCTCGGCGAGGTGCTGCTCAAGACCGTGCCGCTGGTGCTGTGCGCCCTGGGGCTGTCGGTCTGCTACCGGGCCAACGTCTGGAACATCGGCGCCGAGGGCCAGCTGATCCTCGGCGGCATCTTCGCCGCGGCGACGGTGCTGTGGTTCGACGTGCCCGGCCATGCGGTCAGCGGCGTCGCGGTGCTGGTGCTCGCTTCGCTCGCCGGCATCGCCGGCGGCATGCTGTGGGCCGGCATCACCGCGCTGCTGCGCGACCGCTTCAACGCCAACGAGATCCTGGTCTCGCTGATGCTGACGTACATCGCGCAGCAGCTGATCCTCTACGTGGTCAACGGGCCGCTGAAGGATCCGCAGGGCATGAATTTCCCGCAGTCCAGGGTGTTCTCGTCGGAGTTCCTGCTGCCCAACCTGATGTCCGGCTCGCGGCTGCACGCGGGCTTCGCCGTGATGCTGGTGCTGGTGGCGGTGATGACGGTGTTCCTGTTCCGCAGCTTCGCCGGCTACCGGCTGCAGGTCGGCGGCACCGCGCCGTCGGCCGCGCGCTACGCAGGCTTCTCGGCGCGCGCCTCGCTGTGGATGGCGCTGCTGATCTCCGGCGGCTTCGCCGGGCTCGCGGGCGCGTTCGAAGTGGTGGGACCGATCGGCCAGCTGCTGCCGTCGATCTCGCCGGGCTACGGCTTTACCGCGATCATCGTCGCCTTCGTCGGCCGGCTGCATCCGGTCGGCGCGGTGTTCGGCGGCATCGTGATGTCGCTGTTCTATATCGGCGGCGAGATGGCGCAATCGCGCCTGGGCCTGCCGTCGGCCATCGGCTGGGTGTTCCAGGGGATGCTGCTGTTCTTCCTGCTCGCCTGCGACAGCCTGATCGACCACCGCCTGCGCTGGCGCGCGGCGGCCGCCCGCTGATCCGGCGGCTCTACCGATATCCGCTCATGGAACAATTCGCTCCCCTTGTCGCCACCGCGATCAATGCCGGCACGCCGCTGCTGCTTGCCGCGCTCGGCCTCTTGATCAACGAACGCGCCGGCGTGCTGAACCTCGGCGCCGAAGGCATGATGCTGGTCGCCGCGGTGTTCGGCTTCATGGTCGGCTACCAGACCCAGTCGCCGCTGCTCGGCTTCGTCGCCGGCGCGCTGGCCGGCATGGCGATGGCCACGCTGTTCGCGTGGCTGGCGCTGGTGCTGGCCACCAACCAGGTCGCCACGGGCCTCGCGCTGTCGATCTTCGGCACCGGCCTGTCGGCCTTCATGGGCCAGCGCTTCGTCGGCCATGCAATGCCCGCGCAGGGCAGCAAGGTGCCGGTGCTGGGCGACCTGCCCTTCGTCGGTCCGGCCTTGTTCCAGCATCACTGGATGGTCTATGCCAGCGTGCTGCTGTGCCTGGCCATCATGTGGTTCCTGTTCCGCACGCGCGCCGGGCTGACGCTGCGCGCGATCGGCGAATCGCCCGAGTCGGCGCACGCGCTCGGCTATCCGGTGCGCTGGATCCGCTTCGCCGCGCTGCTGTTCGGCGGCGGCTGCTGCGGTCTGGCCGGCGCCTATCTGTCGCTGGTCTATACGCCGATGTGGGTCGAGAACCTGGTCGCCGGGCGCGGCTGGATCGCGCTGGCGCTGACCACCTTCGCCACCTGGCGGCCCGGCCGCGTGCTGGTCGGCGCCTGGCTGTTCGGCGGCGTGACGATCCTGCAGTTCTACCTGCAGGGCATCGGCGTGTCCGCGCCGTCGCAGATCCTGTCGATGCTGCCGTACGCGGCCACCATCGTCGTGCTGGCGCTGATCTCGCGCAATCCGGCGTGGATTCGCCTCAATATGCCGGCGTCGCTGGGACGGCCATTCCGCCCCGGCAACGCCTGACCCATTTCCCGCAAACGTTTTCCAGCAAGAGCCAACGCGCGTGTCCAATCGCGCATTCAACACAAGGAGAAATCGATGATCGTCACGCGCAGGAAGTCCCTCGCGACGCTGGCCGCCACCACGCTGCTGGCGGTCGCCACGCTGGCCGGCTGCGGCAAGAAGGAGGCCGAGCAGCCCGCACCGGGCGCGGCTTCCGCGCCGGCCGCCGGCCAGGCGGGCGAGCCGCTGAAGGTCGCCTTCGTCTATATCGGACCGGTCGGCGACGCCGGCTGGACCTATGCGCACGACCGCGGCCGCAAGGCGGTCGAGGAGAAATTCGGCGACAAGGTCAAGACCACCTATGTCGAGAACATCCCCGAATCGGCCGCCGATGCCGAGCGCGTGTTCCGCGACCTGGCCAGCCAGGGCAACAAGCTGATCTTCGGCACCACCTTCGGCTACATGGAATCGATGCTGAAGGTCGCCAAGGAATTTCCGGACGTCCGCTTCGAGCATGCGACCGGCTTCAAGACCGCGGAGAACGTCGCCCAGTACGATGTGCGCACCTATGAGGGCGCGTACCTGGCCGGCGTGGTCGCGGGCAAGATGAGCAAGACCGGCAAGATGGGCGTGGTCGCGTCGGTGCCGATCCCCGAGGTGATCCGCAACATCGACTCGTTCGCGCTCGGCGCGCGCAGCGTCAATCCGAGCGCGACCGTCAAGGTGGTCTGGGTCAACAAGTGGTTCGATCCGGGCAAGGAGCGCGAGGCCGCGACCACGCTGATCGGCCAGGGCGTCGACATGCTGATGCAGAACACCGACTCCGCCGCCGTGGTGCAGACCGCGCAGGAAAAGGGCGTGCACGCATTCGGCTGGGACAGCGACATGAGCAAGTTCGGTCCGAAGGCCCATCTGGCGGCGTCGGTGATCTCGTGGGGCGTCTACTACAACAAGGTGGTCGGCGACGTGCTCAGCGGCACCTGGACCAACGGCACCACCTGGTGGGGCCTGAAGGAGAACATGATCGACCTGACCGGCTTCAACGCCGATGTGCCGGAGGACGTCAAGGCGCTGGTCGCCGAGCGCCGCCGCGGCATCATCGAGGGCAGCGCGCCGATCTGGAAGGGCCCGATCAAGGACAACACCGGCAAGGAACAGCTCGCCGAGGGCCAGGTCGCCGACGACAAGTTCCTGCACGGCATCAAGTTCTATGTCGAGGGCGTCGAGGGGCAGATTCCGGGTTGATCGGGACGCTCTGCTGGCGACGTCTGACCTCTGCCGCTTGTTTGCTCCCTCTCCCGCCAGGCGGGAGAGGGGTCGGGGGAGAGGGCAAGCGGCGCGGGCACTGGTTGCTGACGTACGCAATTCGACCGTCCCTTCCCTCTCCCCCAGCCCCTCTCCCGCAAGCGGGAGAGGGGAGCAAACCCGCCCTTCTGCAAACCCTCCCTTGCGCGATCCCTGCGTTCCGCAGACCCTCCCTTCCTGCTTTCAGTCTTTCGCCACATCCGCCCCCGGGAACTTGAACCGCGGCGAACCGGCCCAAGCTATCCTGTTGTCGTGCCGCGCATTTCGAGCCGCGGGTGCACAGTGTGAAGGAGGCCTCTCATGTGGAAACGATTCTCGGCGCTTTGGACGCTCGCGCGGCGCGATGGGCGCCTGCTCTGGCATGCGCTGCGGCATCCGGACGCGCCCGGCTGGCTCAAGCCGGCGGTGATCGGCGTGGTGCTGTACGCGCTGTCGCCGATCGACCTGATCCCGGACGTGGTGGCGGGACTGGGCATCGTCGATGACCTGGTGTTGATCCCGCTGGCCGTACACCTGATCCTGAAGCGCCTGCCACCGCACATCCTGCGGCAAGCGCAGATGCGCACGCAGTCGACCACGGTCAGGCCGCACTGACCTCGCAGGAACAAAAAACAAAGGGCGCCACTGAACTGGCGCCCTTTTTCGTTGCAACTAGCGACGAGCTTACGGAATCAGCACGGTCGAGCCGGTGGTCTTGCGCGCCTCCAGCTCGCGATGCGCCTGCGCGACCTCGGACAGCGGATAGCGCTGGCGGATCTCGATCCTGACCTTGCCGCTGCGCACGATGTCGAACAGCTCGGCCGCCATCGGCTCGAGCAGCTCGCGCTGCGTCACATAGGTCATGATGGTCGGCCGCGTCAGCTTCAGCGAGCCCTTGGCGCCCAGCACCGAGATATCGACCGGCGGCACCGGACCGGAAGCATTGCCGAAGCTGACCATGGTGCCGCGCGGCGCCAGGCAGTCCAGCGAATCGTTGAAGGTGTCCTTGCCGATCGAGTCGTAGACCACGGCCACGCCCTTGCCGCCCGTGATCTCCTTGACGCGGTCCAGGAACGACTCGCGCGTATAGACGACGGTATGGTCGCAACCATGCGCGCGCGCCAGCGCGGCCTTGTCGTCGTTGCCGACGGTGCCGATTACGGTGGCGCCCAGCGCCTTCAGCCATTGCGACGCGATCAGGCCGATGCCGCCGGCGGCGGCGTGCAGCAGCACGGTGTCGCCCGGCTGCACGCGGTAGGTGTCGCGCACCAGGTACTGGACGGTCATGCCCTGCAGCATCATCGCGGCGGCCTGCTCGAACGAGATATCGTCCGGCAGCTTGACGACGATATCGGCCGGCATCACGCGGACCTGCGCATAGGCGCCGGTGGGACGCCCGGCATAGGCGACGCGATCGCCCTCGCGCAGATGCGTGACGCCCGGCCCGACCGCCTCGACCACGCCGGCGCCTTCCATGCCGATCCCGCCGGGCAGCGGCTGCTTGTAGAGCCCGGTACGGAAATAGACGTCGATGTAGTTCAGGCCGACCGCCTCCTGCCGGATGCGGATCTCGCCCGGGCCCGGCTCGCCGACCTCGACGTCGACCCACTGCATCACTTCAGGACCGCCGTTCTCGAAGATGCGGATGGCTTTGCTCATGGTTCGGTTCTCCTTGGGGATGATCGGATGGAAGCGCCGCGGCGATGCCGCACCGGCTCAGGCCGCCGGCGCCTCGGCGCGCCGCCGCATCTCGGCGATCAGCATGTCGGCGGTCGCCACATTGGTCGCGCACGGCACGTCGTGCACGTCGCAGGCGCGCACCAGCGCGTTGATATCGGGCTCGTGCGGCTGCGGCGTCATCGGGTCGCGCAGGAAGATCACCGCGGCAACCCGGCCCTCGGCCAGCTGCGCGCCGATCTGCAGGTCGCCGCCCCACGGGCCCGACAGCATGCGCGTGACGGACAGCCCGACCTCGTCGATCAGCCGGCCGCCGGTGGTGCCGGTGGCCAGCAGCTCGCAATGCACGAGGAAGTCGCGGTGACGGCGGGCGAAGGCGACGATATCGTCCTTCTTGCGGTCGTGCGCGATCAGCGCGATGCGCGGCGGAACCGCGGCGACAGGGATGGTCGTCATGCGCGCGCTCAGAAGGTGCCGGGGTAGGCGCCGCCGTCCAGCAGGATGTTCTGCGCGGTGATGTAGGCCGCCTGCTTGCTGCACAGGAAGGCGCAGGTTGCGCCGAACTCGGCCGGGTCGCCGAAGCGGCGCGACGGGTTCTGCGCGGCGCGGCGCTGCGCGACCTCGTCGACGGTCAGGTTGGCCTTCTTCGCCGCGCCTTCCATCGTCTTGTACAGCCGGTCGGTATTGAACGGCCCCGGCAGCAGGTTGTTGATGGTCACGCCGTGCTGGGCGACCTCGCGGGCCACGCCGGCGACAAAGCCCGTCAGGCCCGAACGCGCGCCGTTGGACAGGCCCAGCACATCGATCGGCGCCTTGACCGCGCCGCTGGTGATGTTGATGATGCGCCCCCACTTGCGCGCGATCATGCCGTCGACGGTGGCCTTGATCAGCTCGATCGGCGTCAGCATGTTGGCGTCGAGCGCGGCGATCCAGTCCTCGCGGTTCCAGTCGCGGAAGTTGCCGGGCGGCGGACCGCCGGCGTTGTTGACCAGGATGTCGAGGTCGCCGAGCTTGGCCGCGGCGTCGAGCGCCTGCTGACGGCCTTCCGGCGTCGTGATGTCGGTCGCCACCGCGATCACGCGGCGGCCATGGCGCGCGCGCAGGTCGGCGGCGGCCTTGTCCAGCGCCTCGGCGCCGCGCGCGACGATCACCACATCGACGCCCTCGGCGGCCAGCGCATCGGCGCAGGCAAAGCCCAGGCCCTTGCTCGCGCCGCACACCAGCGCATGCTTGCCTCGCAGTCCGAAATCCATGCTCCCTTCTCCTTGATTCGCTAGTTTGTATTCACGCCTGTGTTCAAGCCCGCGCGGCCTTGCCGCGCGACAGCAGATAGATGCCGCCCATCACCAGCGCGCTGCCGGCCAGCTGCACCACGGTGATCGGCTCGCCCAGCAGCCAGAAGCCGAGGAACAGCGTCGACACCGGACCGATCATGCCCGCCTGCGAGGCCATCGGCGCGCCGATGCGCGCGACCGCCATCATCGTCAGCGACACTGGCAACACGGTGCAGAACACCGCGTTGATCACGGACAGCCACATCACCGGCGCCGGCTGCAGCAGTTCGCCCCAGGGGCGTCCCAGCACCAGATATTGCACCACGCAGCAGGCGGTCGACACGCACATCGCATAGGCGACCAGCCGCAGCGAGCCGATGCGCGCCACCAGCTCGCCGCTGGCGATCAGATAGACCGCGTAGGTCAGCGCGCTGCCGAGCACCAGCGCGGCGCCAAGCCACACCTGGCTGCCGCTGACGTCGAGGTCGTGCGCGAGCACCAGCACGATGCCGGCATAGGCCAGCAGCAGCGAGATCCATTGCTGGCGGCTGATATGGCGCTTGAAGCCGAAGGCGGTCGCCAGCACGACGAAGGACGGCGTCAGGAACAGGATCAGCCGCTCCAGCCCCGCGGTGATGTACTGCAGGCCGAGGAAATCGAGAAAGCTCGACAGGTAGTAGCCGATGAAGCCGAGCATCAGCACGCGGGCGCGGTCGCTCCACGACAGCGGCGGCAGCCGCATCGACTGCCACCAGCCGATCGCCATGAACAGCGGCACCGCGAACAGCATGCGCAGCGTGATCACCATCACGGCGTCGACGTTGTAGCGGTACATCAGCTTGGCGACGATGGCCTTGCCGGAGAACAGCACCGCGCCGATCGCGGCGACGGCAAGCCCGGTGCGCTGCCGCGCGCCGGCGGAAGCGCTGGCGGGGCTGGCGAGGGATTTCTGGGAAGCGGGCACGGGTATGGTGCAAACGGCCTGTCCGCGCAGGGCCGCCGACAGGCGGGCGCGGCAAGGGCATGACATCGGAAATGTTTGGGATTGCCGCCCGACAATGCCGCCGGACAGACGCGAGGATTGTATGTCAAAAGGCGCAAAGGCATCGGATGGCGGCCATGTCGTCCCCGCGCAGGCGGGGACCCAGCGTCTTGATCGCCGCCAGGGCGCGAAGTCACTGGGTCCCCGCTTGCGCGGGGACGACATGGAGTCGATCCATTACAATCCCGCACCAACGGCCTGCCGACCGAACCCCGCGCCCGATCCAGGCCCCGTCCTTCCCGCCCTGCCGCTACCCGCCATGAAGCAAGATCCGCGTTTTCCCAATCTGTTCATCCTCGACCACCCGCTGATCCAGCACAAGCTGTCGCATATGCGGGACCGCGACACGTCGACGCGGACCTTCCGCGAGCTGCTGCGCGAGATCACGCTGCTGATGGGTTACGAGATCACGCGCAGCCTGCCGCTGACCACGCGCCATATCGACACGCCGCTGGTCAGCATGGACGCGCCGGTGATCGCCGGCAAGAAGCTGACCATCGTGCCGGTGCTGCGCGCCGGCGTCGGCATGAGCGACGGCCTGGTCGAGCTGATCCCGTCGGCGCGGATCGGCCATATCGGCGTCTATCGCGACGAGCATCATCGTCCGGTCGAATACCTGGTGCGGCTGCCCGACCTGGAGGACCGCAGCTTCATCCTGTGCGATCCGATGGTCGCCACCGGCTATTCGGCGGCGCACGCGGTCGATGTGCTCAAGCGCCGCGGCGTCAAGGACGAGGCGATCACGTTCGTCGCGCTGGTGGCGGCGCCCGAAGGCGTCGAGGTCTTCCAGAAGGCCCACCCGAACGTCAAGCTGTACGTGGCCTCGCTCGACAGCCATCTGGACGAGCACGCGTATATCGTGCCGGGGCTGGGGGATGCGGGAGACCGGTTGTTCGGTACCAAGAACTGAGGCGGAGGGGTTGGGGAGGCGCCTTGCCCCCTCCCCCAGCCTCTCTCCCGCGGCGCGGGAGAGGGAGCCACCCCACAGATGTTGAAGCGCCGCCGGTTTTTTCTTCTCTGCTTCACGCGAGCGGAACAGGGCAGTCCGTTCCACGAACATCGAAGCGCCACCCGGTTTTCTCTCCCCTCTCCCGCTTGCGGGAGAGGGGCCGGGGGAAGGGCAAACGTCACCGGCGCTTGCGCCCCGACCCCAGCAGGCTGCCCAGCACGCCGCGGATCAGTTCGCGGCCCACCTGCGAACCCATGGTGCGCGCCGCCGACTTGGCCATCGATTCGAGGATCGAATCGCCGCGGCCGCTCTTGCCGGTGCCGCGCGTCAGTCCGCCGAACAGATCGCCGGCCTCGTCGAGCCAGCCGCGATCGGCGGCCTGCTGCTGCGCGGGCTCGCTTCCTGCCTGCCCGCCGTTCCGCGCACCAGCCTGCGCATCCGCGTCCTGCACGGCCCTGCCCTTGAGCCGCTCGTAGGCCGATTCCCGGTCGACCGCCTTCTCGTAGGTCCCCGCCACCAGCGACGACGCCAGCAGCTGCTTGCGCTCGGCCTCGTCGATCGGACCGATGCGGCTGCCCGGCGCCAGCACCCAGGCGCGCTGCGTGATGCCGGGCGTGCCCTTGGCGTCGAGCAGCGAGATCAGCGCCTCGCCGACCGCCAGCTCGCCGATCGCCTTCTCCACATCGAGCTCGGGATTGGCGCGCATCGTCGTGGCGGCCACCTTGACCGCCTTCTGGTCGCGCGGCGTGAACGCGCGCAGCGCATGCTGGACGCGGTTGCCGAGCTGCCCCAGCACGGTGTCCGGAATATCGATCGGATTCTGCGTGACGAAGTACACGCCGACGCCCTTCGAACGGATCAGCCGCACCACCTGCTCGATCTTCTCGAGCAGCGCCTTCGGCGCGTCGTTGAACAGCAGATGGGCCTCGTCGAAGAAGAACACCAGCTTCGGCTTGTCGAGGTCGCCGGCCTCGGGCAGCTTCTCGAACAGCTCGGACAGCAGCCACAGCAGGAAGGTCGCGTACAGCCGCGGCGCGTGCAGCAGCTTGTCCGCGGCCAGGATATTGACCATGCCCAGGCCCTTGTCGGTCTGCATGAAGTCGTCCAGGTTCAGCATCGGCTCGCCGAAGAACACGTCGGCGCCCTGCGATTCGAGCGCGACCAGGCCGCGCTGGATCGCGCCGATCGACGCGGCCGAGATATTGCCGTACTCGGTGGTGAACTGCGACGCGTTGTCGCCGACGTACTGCAGCATCGCGCGCAGGTCCTTGGCGTCGAGCAGCAGCAGGCCATTGGCATCGGCGATGCGGAACACCAGGTTCAGCACGCCCTGCTGGGTGTCGTTGAGCTCGAGCATGCGCGACAGCAGCAGTGGGCCCATGTCCGACACGGTGGCACGCACCGGATGGCCCTTCTCGCCGAACACGTCCCACAGCGTGGTCGGGCAGGCGCCCCAGACCGGCTCGGGCAGGCCGAGGTCGGCCAGCCGCTTGCCGAGCTTGTCGGACAGCTGGCCCGGCTGCGAGATGCCGGTCAGGTCGCCCTTGACGTCGGCCATGAAGACCGGCACGCCGAGCCGCGAGAAGCCCTGCGCCAGCGTTTGCAGCGTCACGGTCTTGCCGGTGCCGGTGGCGCCGGTGATCAGGCCGTGGCGATTGCCCATCTGCGGCAGCAGGGCCAGTTCGTGCTGGGCATTCTTGGCGATAACGATGGGGTCGGCCATGCTGGGGCTCCGGTGAATGACGAGGCGATGACGATGCGCTGATGAAGCGATGGTGCGGCTGGTGTTGCGCCATTCCGGCCCGCCTTGCACCGGCACGGCAAGGGCCGGGCCGGCGGTCTGGCGCGCGGGGGCGCGTGATAAAATCCCGGGCTGATTATATCCAGCAGTGATTGCCAGCAGTCATGGCCTGCCGCTGATGATTCCATCACCCGGCGCGTGCATCGCAACAAGCCGTGGGCGTCTTCGAACGTCCGCCGGCCCGGCCGCCAACCTTCGGCCATGCTGCCCTTGCCGCGCTGCACGCGCCTCGCGTACCTGTTCCGCCTCGGAGAGAAACATGGCCGGTCATTCCAAATGGGCCAATATCAAGCATAAGAAAGCCGCCGCCGACGCCAAGCGCGGCAAGATCTGGACCCGCCTGATCAAGGAAATCACCGTTGCCGCCAAGCTTGGCGGCGGCGATCCCGACTCCAATCCGCGCCTGCGCCTGGCCATGGACAAGGCCACGGACGCCAACATGCCGAAGGACAACATCCAGCGCGCGATCCAGCGCGGCGTGGGCGGTCTGGAAGGCGCCAGCTACGAGGAAATCCGCTACGAGGGCTATGGCCTGTCGGGCGCCGCGATCATCGTCGATTGCCTGACCGACAACCGCACCCGCACCGTCGCCGAAGTGCGCCACGCCTTCTCCAAGCACGGCGGCAACATGGGCACCGAGGGTTCGGTGGCATTCATGTTCACGCATTGCGGCCAGTTCCTGTTCGCCCCGGGCACGCCCGAGGACAAGCTGATGGAAGCCGCGCTCGAAGCCGGCGCCGACGACGTCGTGACGCATGAGGACGGCGCGATCGAGGTCACCTGCCCGCCCAACGACTTCGGCGCCGTCAAGGCGGCGCTGGAAGCGGTCGGCTTCAAGGCCGAGGTCGCCGACGTCGTGATGAAGCCGCAGAACGAAGTCAGCTTCACCGGCGACGATGCCGTCAAGATGCAGAAGCTGCTCGACGCGCTGGAAAATCTCGACGACGTGCAGGAAGTCTTCACCAACGCGGTGATCGAGGACTGAGCCGGCGCCTCCGCCCCTCCCCTCTCCCCGGCGGCCGCCGCCCACGCAATGCGGCGGCCGCCCTCCCCAAAGCTTTATCTTCTGGCAGTGGATCATGAAAGTATTGGTTGTCGGCTCGGGCGGACGTGAACACGCGCTGGCCTGGAAACTGGCCCAGTCGCCCAAGGTGCAGGTCGTCTACGTGGCGCCGGGCAACGGCGGCACGGCGTTGGACAAGCGGCTGCAGAACGTCCCGGTGACCGATCCGGCGGCGCTCGCCGAGTTTGCCCGGCAGGAGGGCGTGCATTTCACCGTGGTCGGTCCCGAGGCGCCGCTGGCGGCCGGCATCGTCGACGTGTTCCGCGCGCAGGGCCTGCGTATCTTCGGCCCGAGCCGGGCGGCCGCGCAGCTCGAGTCGTCGAAGGACTTCGCCAAGGCCTTCATGCACCGGCACCAGATTCCGACCGCCGCCTACCAGACCTTCGCCGATGCCGGCGAGGCGCACGCCTATATCGACGCGCAGGGCGCGCCGATCGTGATCAAGGCCGACGGCCTGGCCGCGGGCAAGGGCGTGGTGGTCGCCACCACGCTGGAAGAGGCGCACGCCGCGGTCGACATGATGCTGGCCGACAACAAGCTCGGCGATGCCGGCGCGCGCGTGGTCATCGAGGAATTCCTCGAGGGCGAGGAGGCGAGCTTCATCGTGATGGTCGATGGCGCCAACGTGCTGGCGCTGGCGACCAGCCAGGACCACAAGCGGCTGCTCGACGGCGATGCCGGCCCCAATACCGGCGGCATGGGCGCCTATTCGCCGGCACCGGTGGTCACGCCGGCACTGCATGCGCGCGTGCTGCGCGAAATCATCATGCCGACCGTGCGCGGCATGGAGAAGGACGGCATCCCGTACACCGGCTTCCTCTACGCCGGCCTGATGATCGACAGCGAAGGCAACCCGAAGACGCTCGAATTCAACTGCCGCATGGGCGATCCGGAGACGCAGCCGATCATGGCGCGGCTCAAGACCGACCTGTTCGACGTGATGGAGCACGCGGTCAATGGCCGGCTCGACGCGGTGGAACTCGACTGGGACCGCCGCACCGCGCTGGGCGTGGTGATGGCCGCGCACGGCTACCCGGATGCGCCACGCAAGGGCGACCTGATCACCGGCATCCCGGCCGAGACCGACGACAGCGTGACCTTCCACGCCGGCACCACGCTGGCCGACGGCAAGCTGCTGACCGCCGGCGGCCGCGTGCTGTGCGTGGTGGGCCTGGCCGATACCGTCAAGGCGGCGCAGCGCGCGGCCTACGCGGCCGCCCAGCAGATCCACTTCGACGGCATGCAGTACCGCTCGGATATCGGATATCGGGCAATCAAGCGCTGACGAATCGGTGCTCCGTCGGCTCGCCGACATGGCTCGAGCCGATGTTGTTCTCCCTCTCCCCCTCAGGGGGAGAGGGCCGGGGAGAGGAGGTGGTTTCGAATATCGTCGTGACGCCACCGCCCTTGCCCTCTCCCCCACCCCTCTCCCGCACGCGGGAGAGGGGAAAAAGGCCCTGAGGCAGCCCCCCGCGTGCCGGTCCCGCCGCACCATGACGGGGCAGCGGCTACAATCCTGACCATGCTGATGATCGATTCCCAGGCGGTCCGCGCCTATCTGCTGGATCTGCAAGACCGCATCACGGAGGCCGTCGCCGCCATCGACGGGCAGCCGTTCGCCACCGATGCCTGGGAAAAGCCGCCGACCGAACGCCTGCGCGGCAGCGGCCGCACCCGCATCCTCGAAGGCGGCGCGGTGATGGAGCGCGCCGGCGTCGGCTTCTCGCACGTGCGCGGCGACGCGCTGCCGCCGTCGGCCAGCGCCAACCGGCCCGAACTGGCCGGCCGCGGCTTCGAGGCGATGGGCGTGTCGCTGGTGTTCCATCCGCGCAATCCCTACGTGCCCACGGTCCATATGAACGTGCGCTGCTTCCTGGCGGTCAAGGAAGGCGCCGAGCCGGTCTGGTGGTTCGGCGGCGGCATGGACCTGACGCCCTACTACGGCCATGCCGACGACTGCCGGCATTTCCACGCGACCTGCAAGCGCGCGCTCGATCCCTTCGGCGCCGAGCTGTATCCGCGCTTCAAGCGCTGGTGCGACGACTACTTCTTCCTGAAGCATCGCGGCGAGGCGCGCGGTGTCGGCGGCGTGTTCTTCGACGACTTCTCCGCGCTCGGCTTCGACGACAGCTTCGCGATGATGCGCGCGGTCGGCGACGGCTTCCTCGACGCCTACCTGCCGATCCTGCAGGCGCGCAAGGACACGCCCTATGGCCCGCGCGAACGCGACTTCCAGGCCTATCGCCGCGGCCGCTATGTCGAATTCAACCTGGTGTTCGACCGCGGCACGCTGTTCGGCCTGCAATCGGGCGGCCGCACCGAATCGATCCTGATGTCGATGCCGCCGCAGGCTGCCTGGCGCTACGACTGGCAGCCCGAGCCGGGCAGCGCCGAAGCGGCGCTGTACACCGACTTCCTGCCGGCACGCGACTGGGTCTGAACCGGCTCCGAACCTCACCGATGAACACCACCCGCCCCGCCGCCAGCGCGCCGATCCGGCCGGCCCCGGCCGACGATCCCTATCCGGCCCCGCACGGCCGCCCCTGGCGCCTCGGCATCCTCGGCGGCACCTTCGATCCGCCGCACGTCGGCCACCTGGCGTTGGCGCGGCTGTGCATCGAGCATCTGCAGCTGGACGAGCTGCTGTGGATCCCGACCGGCCAGTCGTGGCAGAAGGGCAACGATGTGACGCCGGCCGCGGACCGGCTGGCGATGACCGAGCTGGCCGCCGCGGCGCTGGCCGACGCGCCGGCGCGGGTCCACGCCAGCCGCATGGAAGTCGATCGCGCCGGCCCCAGCTACACCATCGACACGGTGCGCCAGCTGCGCGAGCAGGTCGGCGCCGAGGCCTCGCTGGCCTGGCTGATGGGCGCCGACCAATTGCTGCGCCTGCACACCTGGCATGGCTGGCAGGATCTGCTCGACTACGTCCATCTGTGCGTGGCGACCCGGCCCGGCTTCGCGCTGGACCAGCTCGACGGCCCGGTACGCGACGCGCTGGCCCAACGCCGCGCCGACGCGCACCTGATACAATCCACGCCCTCCGGCCGGATGTGGATCGACCAGACGCTAGCCGTCGACCTCTCCTCCACCGCCCTGCGCCAGCGCCTCGCGGCGGGCCAGCGCGCGGATGACCAACTCCCCCCGGGCGTGGCACACTACATCGCCACCCACGGACTCTATCGCCAGGACTGAGCAGGACCGTGGAACCGGGCCGGCCTTGGCACTGGCCCGGGACGCGGCCACGGCCACCGATCCCTCGCTGACCAAATACAAGGGCACCACCAAGGCACCATGGATATTCGCAAACTGCAACGCGCCATCGTCGATGGCCTCGAGGACGTCAAGGCACAGGACATCAAGGTGTTCGACACCTCGCACCTGACCGAACTGTTCGACCGCGTGGTGATCGCCAGCGGCACCTCGAACCGGCAGACCAAGGCGCTGGCCGCCTCGGTACGCGACACCGTCAAGGAAGCCGGCGGCCACATCGTCGCGGTGGAAGGCATGGAGACCGGCGAATGGGTGCTGGTCGACTGCGGCGATGCGGTGGTGCACATCCTGCAGCCGCAGTTGCGCCAGTACTACAACCTCGAAGAGATCTGGGGCGACAAGCCGGTGCGGATGAAGCTCGGCAGCGCGGCCAAGGGCCTGATCAAGGCCAGCGAGCCGATCGACGAGGACGAGGAAGACAACGCACCGCGCGCCCGCACGCGCCGCGCGGTCGGCGAACGCCCGGCACTGGCCCGGCTGCCCGAAGGCATGAAGGAACCGTCGCCGCCGATGGGTCACGAGGACACCGATCCGGACGCGATCGCGACGCAGCGCAAGCCTGTCGCCCGCGCCCGCACCACCAGCGTCAGCGGCGCCGCGCCGGCGCGCAAGGCGCCGGCCCGCACGGGCACCGGCAGCGGTACCGGCGCCGCGCGCAAGACTGCGACCAAGACTGCGGCCAAGACTGCGGCCAAGACCGCCCCCAGGAGCGCCCCCAAGACGGCGGCAAAGACGGCAACCGGTACGGGCACCCGCACCGCGGCAAGGACCACCACCACGCGCAGCGCCGCCGCCAAGACCGCGGCACCGCGCAAGCGCGCCACCCGCTCGGCCTGAGCCAGGCCCGCCCTCGCAGTAGCGCGCCGCCGTGCAATTGCTGATCGTCGCGGTCGGACACAAGATGCCGGCCTGGATCGAAGCCGGCTTCGCCGAGTATGCCAAGCGCATGCCGCCGGAGCTGCGCATCGTGCTGCGCGAGATCAAGCCCGAGGCGCGCACCGCCAGCAATAACGCGGCGACCGTGATGCAGCGCGAGGCCGCACGCATCGAGGCGGCGCTGCCGCGCCAGTGCCGCATCGTCGCGCTGGACGAACGCGGCCGCGACCTGACCACGATGCAGCTGGCCGACCAGCTGACCGGCTGGCAGCGCGAGGGCGGCGACGTCGCCTTCCTGATCGGCGGCGCGGACGGGCTCGATCCCTTGCTGAAGGCGCGCGCGCAGACGCTGCTGCGGCTGTCCAGCCTGACGCTGCCGCACGGCATGGTCCGCGTGCTGCTGGCCGAGCAGCTGTACCGTGCCTGGACGGTCACGCAAAACCACCCTTACCATCGGGTCTGATCCATGCAGAGCCGGTGCGCCGGCCGCTGCGTTCGTCCCGGCTTGCCCTTCCGTGCCATCGTGCTCCACGACGTCCTCTACCTCGCCTCCCAAAGTCCGCGCCGCCGCGAACTGCTGACCCAGCTCGGCGTCTCCTACCAGCTGCTGCTGCCCGATGACGACGAAGACGCCGAGGCGCTCGAGGCAGTGCTGCCCGGCGAAACGCCGGACGACTACGTGCAGCGCGTCTGCGCGCTGAAGGCCGAGGCCGCGCTGCGCCGCCGCGAGCGCCGCGCGCTGCCCGACGCGCCGATCCTGACCTCCGACACTACGGTCTGCCTGGGCGGCCGCATCCTGGGCAAGCCCGAGCATGCCGACGACGCCGCCGCGATGCTGACGGCGCTGTCCGGCACCACGCATCGGGTCCTGACCGCGGTGACCGTGGTCTCGACGCTGGGCGCGCACCATGCGCTGTCGATCTCGGAGGTCAGCTTCCGCACGATGGGCGACGACGAGATCGCGCGCTACGTGGCCAGCGGCGAGCCGCTCGGCAAGGCCGGGGCGTACGGCATCCAGGGCCGCGCCGCCGAGTTCGTGCAGCGGATCGCGGGGAGCTATTCGGGTATCATGGGCCTGCCCTTGTTCGAGACCGCGTCGCTGTTGCGACAGGCCGGTCTGCGCTTCTGAAGCGCACCGCCGCGCAGGTCCGGACAACGCCGGGCAACGCCTAGCCAGATCAGGCAAAGGCCGCGGTTCTCCCGCCGACCGCGCCGCCCGGCATCCAGGGAACCAACCTGCTCCGCCGCCACCGGCAACCGTCGGCGGAGCCAGCCAGCCGGCGACGGATCGCACACAACATGACCGAAGACATCCTCGTCAATATCACCCCGCAGGAAACGCGCGTGGCCATCGTGCAGCAGGCCGCGGTGCAGGAGCTTCATGTCGAACGTACGCTGACGCGCGGACTCGTCGGCAACATCTATCTCGGCAAGGTCGTACGCGTGCTGCCCGGCATGCAGTCGGCCTTCATCGACATCGGGCTGGAGCGGGCCGCCTTCCTGCATGTGGCCGATATCTGGCACCGGCGCGAGCCGGACCGCAACGGCAGCACGCAGCTGGCGATCGAGAAGACGCTGTTCGAAGGCCAGGCGCTGATGGTGCAGGTGATCAAGGACCCGATCGGCACCAAGGGCGCGCGGCTGTCGACCCAGGTCAGCATCGCCGGCCGTACGCTGGTCTATCTGCCGCAGGACCCGCATATCGGCATCTCGCAGCGCATCGAGGGCGAGGTCGATCGCGAGGCGCTGCGCGCCCGCGTGCAGGGGCTGGTGCCCGAGGACGAACGCGGCGGCTTCATCGTGCGCACCATCGCCGAGGAGGCGACCGACGAGGAGCTGGGCAACGACATCGCCTACCTGCGCAAGATCTGGGGCGCGATCCGGCTCAACGCCACCACGCTGCCGGCGCCCAGCCTGCTCTATCAGGACCTGAGCCTGGCGCAGCGCGTGCTGCGCGATTTCGTCAACGACGCCACCGGCGTGATCCAGGTCGACTCGCGCGAGAACTACCAGAAGCTGGTCGAGTTCGCGCAGGAATACACGCCGGCGGTGCTGCCGCGGCTGTCGCACTACACCGGCGAGCGGCCGATCTTCGACCTGTTCAATATCGACGCGGAGATCGAGCGCGCGCTGTCGCGGCGCGTCGACCTGAAGTCCGGCGGGTATCTGATGATCGACCAGACCGAGGCGATGACGACGATCGACGTCAACACCGGCGGCTATGTCGGCGCCCGCAATTTCGACGACACGATCTTCAAGACCAACCTGGAAGCGGCGCACACGATCGCGCGCCAGCTGCGGCTGCGCAACCTGGGCGGCATCATCATCATCGACTTCATCGATATGGAGAACGCCGAGCACCGCGACGCGGTGCTGTCGGAACTGAAGCGCGCGCTGTCGCGCGACCGCACCCGCATCACCGTCAACGGCTTCTCGCAGCTGGGCCTGGTCGAGATGACGCGCAAGCGCACGCGCGAATCGCTGGCGCACGTGCTGTGCGAGCAGTGCCCGGTCTGCCAGGGCAAGGGGCAGGTCAAGACGCCGCGCACGGTCTGCTACGAGATCCTGCGCGAGATCATGCGCGAGTCGCGCCAGTTCAATCCGCGCGAGTTCCGCATCCTGGCCTCGCAGGAAGTGATCGACCTCTTCCTCGAAGAGGAAAGCCAGCATATGGCGATGCTTGGCGACTTCATCGGCAAGCCGATTTCGCTGCAGGTCGAATCGACCTTCCATCAGGAGCAGTACGACATCATCCTGATGTAGCGTGCCCGGTGCGGATTTCCACTAGGGTCTGACCGCATGTCATTGCCGTCCCGATCCCCTATAACGAATACAGCAAGAGCACGGCAGGAGCGGGCCATGACGGGGCGGCAATCGACAACGGCCGGACAGTTCTGGATTCGGCAAGGCGCGCCGTGGATCGGCGCGATGCTGATCGCGATTGCCGGCATGCAGGGCTGCGCGCCCGTGCAGGAACTGGCGAAACGCGCGCCCTCATTGCCGCCGGCCGCGCCCGAACGCCAGGTTACCCCTGCCCCGCCGCCACCGATCGCTGCGCGCGTGATCGAACTGGCCGGCTACTGCAGCCGCACCGAGGACGACGGCTTTCGCGAAGAGGCGCGGGTGCGCGTGATCGCCAACGAGGTGCATGCGTTGAACTGGAAGCTGTGGGTGCCGCGGCGCCGCGGCTCGTGCGCCTTCGAACTGAGCGAGTTCCGGCAGGTCCAGAAGGCCCCGCATATCGAGCTGGTGGCACGCGACGACAGCGGCTGCAAGCTGATGGTCTGGCAGGATCCGCGGCGCGTCACGCTGGCGCATGCCAATTGCCAGAAGCGCTGCACGCCGGGAATCTACGAGGAAGCGTGGCCGGTGATGTTCGACCCGGGCAGCGGCATGTGCGCGCAGGTCAAATAGGGCGGCAATCAGGGCGGCAATCAGCGCGGCAATCAGGGCGGAACTTGGCCGCGCGCCGGCCGGCCCGAACCGCGACCGTCGCCGGCGCCGTGCGAGCGATCATTCGGCCCGACCGCCGCCGGTGCCGCCAGTTCCCGGCCGATGCATATCAACGTTGCCAGCCGCGCCAGGCAGCTTGCCGGCCACGTATCCGAGCGCCGCGCACATCCCCACCAACGCAACGATCCCCGCTGCCGCGAAGAGGGCGGGGATCGCCATGCCAGTCATGACGATGGCACAGGCGACGCCGCCAACCACCGCGCACTGCGCTGCCCTGACGAGCACGCGGCCAACAATGCGACCGGCGCCCGGCACCGGAGCCTGGGGCATCCCGCGCGCCCGCACGAGCCACCAGAGCCCGCTCTTGAGCCGCTCCGCCAGCCGGGGCGCTGCCGGAGCCTGCGGCGCCTGCCATGCGGGCAACAGCGGCGCGGCTTGCTGGGCGCCAATCGCGGGGGCGTTGCGGGGCGCTCGACCCGGATGGGACGGCACGGACGCCGTGCGCGTGGGTTGCGATGGCGATTGCGGGAGACTAACGCGGTGCCCGACTCTCATGTGACAGCCTCGATGTTGGCGAATTGACCGGGGAAGGATGCGGTGATCCGGTTCGGCGAACCGTCACCGCAAGCAAGATCCGGATCATCCGCAATCGACGCCGCGGTTGCTTTCGCAATCGCCGCGCCCTATTGCAATTGGTCCACCAACGTCGGCATTGGCATGCAGACGTTCAGCCGCGCTTGACCCAGACCACGAGCCCACCCGCGATGCCGAGCGTGCGGCGGTCCGGACGGTAATCCATGGTGCCGGGAAACTGCTGCGCGTCGCGCTGGCCGATGCGCCAGGCGCAGCCGTCCAGCAGCGCGATCGCCTCGGCCTCGGGCTTGCCGACCAGCGCGTCGTCGGCCAGCTTGTCGGCGGCGCAGCCTTGCGGCGTGGCAGCGCCGCCCATCGGCGGCGGCGGCGGGCCCGGGGGCGGTTCGCTGGCGCAGGCGGTCAGCATGGCCGCGCCGGTCGCGGCGCAGGCCAGCCGGCCGGTGCCGGTCAGGCGCGAAAGCCACGAGGAAAGAAGCGAGGAAACAAACGATCGGTCGACGATCCTTGGCATGCAATCTCCTTGCAGGTCGGGAGCGGACGGCATCCGCCGTGCGCGGGCGAGACGGCCGGTCCCGGAAGCGGTTTATGGCTTGGCCTTCGGCACACGTCCCATCAGGAAGAACTCGTCGTTGGGACGCATGCCGATGGTGTTGGCCATCCGGTTGGACAGGCCGAAGAAGGCGGTGATCGCGGCGATATCCCAGGCGTCCTCGTCGGAGAAGCCGTGCGGGCGCAGCGCCTCGAAATCGGCCTCGTCGATCTCGTGCGAGGCCTGGCAGACCTTGATCGCGAAATCGAGCATCGCGCGCTGGCGCGGCGGCAGGTCGGCCTTGCGGTAGTTGACCGCGACCTGGTCGGCCAGCAGCGGCTTCTTCTCGTAGATGCGCAGGATCGCGCCATGCGCGACCACGCAATAGAGGCACTGGTTGACGCCGGAGGTGGCGACCACGATCATCTCGCGCTCGCCCTTGGTCAGCCCGCCCTCCTTGTCCATCAGCGCGTCGTGATAGGCGAAGAAGGCGCGAAACTCGGCCGGCCGGTGCGCCAGCGCGAGAAAGACATTGGGCACGAAGCCCGCCTTCTCCTGCACCGTCAGGATCCGCTCGCGGATATCGTCGGGCACCTGCTCCAGCGTCGGCACGGGGTAGCGGCTGATCCGCCTGTCGGCCGATGCAGTCGAGGACGGACTGGCTTGCTGCGATTCGCTCATCGTGGTCTCCTCGGTGGGTTCCGGTTGATCCGGCTGTCGGCATGGCCCCGCGCGGTGTGCGGGGGCCTGCGACAGTATCGGCCAGCCACGGCGGCACGCCAAGCCTCGCCGGCCGGCGCCCAAGCGCGCGGCCGGCTTACTGCCCGGCCGGCTTACTGCGAGGCCAACTTACTGCGTGGCGAACTGGATGCGGTGCAGCCCCGCGTACAGGCCGTTCGCGGCCAGCAGTTCGGCATGGGTGCCGTGCTCGGCGATGCGGCCCTGGTCCAGCACCGCGATGCGGTCGGCGTTCTCGATGGTCGACAGCCGGTGCGCGATCACCAGCG
Organism: Cupriavidus sp. UGS-1; assembly: GCF_021213615.1. Lineage (NCBI taxonomy): Bacteria > Pseudomonadati > Pseudomonadota > Betaproteobacteria > Burkholderiales > Burkholderiaceae > Cupriavidus > Cupriavidus sp. UGS-1. The sequence goes on from NZ_JAJQJF010000002.1 coordinate 78,672, forward strand.
TGGTACGGCCGACCATCAGCGATTCGAGCGCGGCCTGGACCTGGCGCTCGGACTCCGAATCGAGCGCCGAGGTGGCCTCGTCCAGGATCAGGATCGGCGCGTCCTTGTACAGCGCGCGCGCGATCGCCAGGCGCTGGCGCTGGCCGCCGGACAGCTTCATGCCGTTGTCGCCGATATTGGTCTGCAGGCCCTCGGGCAGCCCCTTGACCACGTCGGTCAGATAGGCGGCCTCCAGCGCGCGTTCGACCCGCGCCAGGTCGATCTGGTCGGCCGAGTGCACGCCATAGGCCACGTTGGCGGCGACGGTGTCGTTGAACAGCACCACGTCCTGGCTGACGAAGGCGATCTGGCGGCGCAGGTCCTTCAGCGCCAGCGCATCGAGCGGCTGGCCATCGAGCAGGATGCGCCCTTCGGTCGGATCAAAGAAGCGCGGCACCAGATTGACCAGCGTGGTCTTGCCGCTGCCGGACGGACCGACCAGCGCCAGCACCTCGCCGGGGCTGACGCGCAGCGACACGTCCTGCAGCGCCGGGCGCCCGGCATCGCCGTAGCGGAAGCCGACGCGGTCGAACACCAGCTCGCCGCGCGCGCGCTCCAGCGGCAGTCCGCCGTGCTGCGGCTCGACCGGCTCGTCGATCAGCCGGAAGATCATTTCGGCGGCGGTCATGCCGCGCGTCAGCGGCTGGTTGATGTCGGTCAGGTGCTTCAGCGGCGAGATCAGCAGCAGCATCGCCATCACGAAGCCGGTGAAACCACCGATGGTGGTCTGATTGCCCTGCGCCTGCACCATCGCGATGGTGATGATCACCGACAGCGCCAGCGCCGCCAGGAACGCGGTGACGGGCTGATTCAGCCCGCCCGCGACCGCCATCCGCATCGAATAGTTCTTCAGCCGCTCAGCCATCGCGCGAAAGCGCGCCAGTTCGTAGGTCTCGCCGCCGTGCAGCTTGACCACCTTGAAGCCGCCGGCCGCTTCCTCGACGACGTAGGCGGCGCTGTTGGTCAGCGTCTGGTGCTCGCGATTGAGCTTGCGCAGGCGCCGGTTGATCTTCGACATCAGGTAGCCGATCACCGGCAGGATCACCGCCACGATCAACGTCAGCCGCCAGTTGGTGTAGAACAGGTAGATCAACAGCGCGACCACGGTCAGCGAGTCCCGCACCAGCGTGATGAAGACGCTGGTCAGGATCTGCAGCACCTGGTTGACCTCGAAGATCACCGCATTGATCAGCGACGCCGCGGTATTGCGATGGAAGAACATCGCCGGCACATGCAGCATCCGCTCGAACATCTGCAGCCGCATCTTCAGCAGCACGCGATTGGAAATCAGGCTGAGCAGATAGCCGGAAGCGAACTGCGCCAGGCCGCGAATCAGCGCGACGCCGGTCAGGATCGCCGGCACATGCCACAGCTTGCCGGCGTAGTCGCCGCCGAAGCCCTTGTCCAGCAGATCGTTGACGACCTTGGGGATCACCCCTTCGCTGGCGGCCACGACGGCCATCGCAATGATGGCCGCGATGAAGATGCGCAACTCCGGGCGCAGGTAGGACCAGAGTCGGGCGGGCATGGTTTGCACACCTGGCGTCGATGGGCGGGACAAGAACACTCCTTCGGAATAATCAGAGGCGCCGGTGAGCCCGGGCCGGAGACCGGAAGCGGGCACCGGCGGGGTCGGCCCGGCGCAGAGGCCGGCAGGGGCCGGGGTACAATGGCGCCGCGCTCGACCGGGGCGATACCGTGCCGATGGCGGTCGGATCGCGGCTCGGTCGCGTCATACAGCAGGCCATACGACCACGTCAATGAAACTCTCCGTCGTCATCATCACCCGCAACGAAGCCCACAATATCCAGGCCTGTCTGGAGAGCGTGAAGTGGTGTGACGAGGCGATTATAGTGGATTGCATGAGCGCGGACGCCACCCCGGCGATTGCCCGGGACATGGGCGCGCGCGTGATCCAGACCGAAGACTGGCCCGGCTTCGGGCCGCAGAAGAACCGCGCGGTCGACGCCGCGACGGGCGACTGGATCCTCAGCATCGATGCCGACGAGCGCGTCAGCCCCGCGCTGCGCGACGAGATCCTCGCGGCGATCGCCAGCGGCAGCGCCGACGGCTACGAGATGCCGCGGCTGTCGCAGTTCTGCGGCCGCTTCATCCGCCATGGCGGCTGGTATCCCGACTATGTGACGCGGCTCGTGCGCCGCGGCCATGGGCGCTTCAGCGATGCGCTGGTGCACGAGAGCCTGATCGTGCAGGGCCGGCTCGGCCGGCTGCGCGAACCGCTGACGCAGTACAGCTATCGCGACTACTCGGACGTGCTGCGCAAGATCGACAGCTATTCGTCGGCCGGCGCCCGCCAGGCATTCAGCCGCGGCAAGCGTTCGTCGCCGTTGGCCGCCGCGGGCCACGGCCTGTGGGCCTTCCTGCGGACCTGGCTGCTTCGGCGCAGCATTCTCGACGGGGCCGAGGGCTTCGGCGTCGCGCTGATGAACGCGCAGGCGAGCTATTACAAATACCTGAAGCTGTGGTACCTGGGCCGGCAGCAGGCCAGCGGCCAATGAGCGACCGCCCATGACCCTGGCTTTTCTCCCGTCCCGATATCCGTGTCCATGAAGATCGGCATCTCCTGCAACCGCTTCGGCAAGGGCGGCGGCTTCGAACGCTATGCGCTGGACCTGGCGCGCGGCCTGATTGCGCGCGGCGAGCGCCCCGCGGTGTTCGCGCGCCGCTTCGACGGCGACATTCCCGAGTACGGCCAGGTCGACCGGCATCTGGTGCGCGTGCGCTGGCTGCCCGGCAAGATGCGTGACACCGCGTTCTCGTGGGGCATGCGCGACGCGCATCGCCACTGCGATCTGCTGATCGGCTGCAACCGCGTGGTGGGCGCCGACCTGGCGGTCTGCGGCGGCACCCATCGCGGCTACCTGCGCGCATCGGGACGCGCGCCGACCTTCTGGGACCGGCGCCAGATCGAACTGGAATCGCGCCACTATGCGGCCGCGCGCCGCGTGGTCGCGCATTCTCGATTGATGGCCGACGAACTGGCCGAGCTCTATGGCGTGCCGGCCGACCGGCTCGCCCTGCTCTATCCGCCGGTGGACACCGCGCGCTTCCGTCCGGTCGACGACCCCGCACGCGCGGCATTGCGCCAGCGCTTCGGCTTTGGCGACACGCCGGTGTTCCTGTTCCCGTCGTCCGACCATTCCCGCAAGGGCCTCGATGTGCTGGCCCGCGCGCTGGCCGACAGCGGCCTCGATGCAACGCTCGCCGTCGCCGGCCGGCCGGTCGGCAAGACGCTGCCCGGCGTGCGCGAACTGGGCTACTGCGCCAACATGGCCGAGCTCTATGCCGCCGCCGATTTCACCGTGCTCGCCTCGAGCTACGAGCCGTTCGGGCTGGTCGGCATCGAGTCGGTGCTGTGCGGCACGCCGGTGCTGCTGGCCGACAATATCGCGTGCCTCGAGGTGATGGACGATGCGGTGGCGCGGCGCTTCCCGCGCAGCGACGTGGCGGCGATCGCCGCCGCGATGCGCGAGGCCGCCGCGTGGTCGAAGGACGGCGGCGCGCGGATCGCCGAGCCGCGCCGGCATCTGCGCTACAACCCGGAACCGGCGGCGCATCTCGATGCGCTGCTGCGGCTGGGTGGTGCCTGAGAGAATTCCGCCTCGGGTCCGGGACCTACGGTCCGCTCAGCGCTGCCTGGTGGCAGCCGCGGCTTCCAGCTGCCGGGTGCGATTGGCGATGATGCCCAGCAGTGTCGCCGAGGTCAGCCCGAAGAACGCGGTGTTCATCACCAGCGTGAAGACGTCGATCGTCAGGCCGAACACCACCGTGCCCAGCGACAGCACCAGGCCCATCGCGGCCGCGGTGGCGATGTCGGGATCGGCCGAATGGCGATGGCGCCAGAAATAGATCGCCGAGCCGTAGTACAGCAGCAGCAGCGCCGCCAGGCCCAGCAGCCCCATCTCGGCCAGCGTCGAGAACAGCTCGTTGTGCGCGTGCGGATGGACGATCGCCGGCGAGGCCTCGCCGCGCTCGGCGAGCACCTGCAGATTGTCCTTCAGCGTGCCCTTGCCGACGCCCAGCGCCGGTTCCCGCTCGAACAGCGTCCAGGCCGCCTGCCACAGCTGCAGCCGCAGGCCGATCGAGGTGTCGGCATCGCCCTGCGCCAGCCGCTCGAAGTCCGAGGTCGCGGCGGCAATCCGGCTCTGCACCACCGGCGTATTGAGCGCGGCCATCGCCCCCAGCGTCAGCGACGCGGCGAACACCAGCATCAGCCGGCGCGGACGCATGCGAGCCAGGTCGAAGCGGCACAGCAGCACCCACAGCATCACCGGAATGGCGATCCAGCCGCCGCGGCTCTCCGAGGCGTACGAGGCATAGCAGCCGGCCGCCAGGCCGAGCAGGCGCAGCACCTGCTCCCAGCGCGGGCGGCCCCGTTCGGCCAGCGGAATCGCGCCCATGAAGCCGAGCACCAGCGCGGTGTCGCCGAACGGAATCGGGTTGGTGAAGGGATTGCCGGCGCGGCCGGACATCACCCACTCGGCCGGCGAGAACAGGATCAGCACGGACCAGAAGCACGCGCCCAGCGCGCCGACCACGCAGCCCCACTGGAACGGCCGCAGCCGCTCGGCCGGCACCGCGGCCAGCAGCAGGAAGATCGGCACGGACAGCAGCAGCCGCGACGGCGAATCGAACGCGCGTGACGGCACCTCGCCGGTCAGCAGTGCCTGCAGGCCGATTGCCAGCGGATAGGCCGTCATCGCCACGACGTACCACTTGTAGCGCAGCAACAGCTCTCGGCTCTGGCGGCGGTTCTCGGCCTGGCTCAGCCACAGCAGGCTGAAGGCCAGCACGACGAAGAAGCAGTAGCCGGTGCCGCCCTGCAGGGTCAGCATCAGCACAGGGGACAGCGCCGCGGCAATCGCCGCGACACCGATGGAAACACGATGCATGCTCATGGGGTGAAATACGGATCGGCGCCGGAACGGCGTTGGCGGGCACATTGGCCATGAGCCGAAAACAAAGGGCGGCCGGGGGGGCGCCACGCGGCGCATTATACCGTTGCCCCTTGCGCCCCCTCCCTGCGTGGGGGGCCGGATCGGCATGGTATCGTTCGGCCTTGCCGCGATGGGGCCACCCGCGGGTGGCGAGCGGACAGCAAGCAGATTGGCAAGCAGAGAGGAAGCGAGGATGAGCGGTACGGCGAATGGCGGCGAGCTGCGGGCGACGGCGGACGCAGGTGACACGGCGGACGCGGCGAATGCGCGGGACCGCGCGTGGCCGTCCGCGACCCTGCTGCTGATCACCTATAACCAGCAGCGCTTCATCGCCGACGCGATCGCCGGCGCGCTGGCCCAGGACTACCCGAACCTCGAGATCATCGTCTCGGACGACGCCTCGACCGACGACACCTTCGCCGCCGCGCAGCGGGCGCTGCAGGGCTACGCCGGCCCGCATCGCGTGACGCTGCGGCGCAACCCGGTCAACCTCGGCATCAGCGGGCATCTGAGCCAGCTGGTCGAGCTGTCGCACGGCGAGCTGATCTTCGTCGCCGCCGGCGACGATATCTCGCTGCCGACGCGCTGCCGCGAGGTCGCGCAGGCCTGGCTCGCGCACGGCCGCAAGCCGGACCTGATCGCCACCGACCTGATCGACATGGACTACGAGGGCGTCGACCACGGCACCATCGCGCACAGCGAGCTCGGCATCTATGACAGCGTCGCTCGCTGGATCGCCGAACCGCCGGTCGTCATCGGCGCCTCGCATACCTGGACGCGCCGGCAGTTCGAACGCTTCGGCCCGATCGCGCCCGGCATGATCTCCGAAGACCAGATCACCACGCTGCGCGCGGTGCTCGGCGGCGGCGCCATCACGCTGCGCCGGCCGCTGGTGCGCTATCGCCGCGGCGGCGTCTCGGGCAAGCGCAAGTGGCGCACGCCGGCCGACTTCGTCAGGCGCATCCAGCTGACCAACCGCAGCTCGCTGGCCGAGACGCTGCAGTTCATCCAGGACGCCGAGCTGGCCGGCGCCGGCGACGCGATGCGCCGCCACAAGGCCGGCAAGCTGGCCCGCGAGACCTTCACGCGCGACATCTTCGCCGCGAGCAGCAACGGCGAGCGGCTGCGGCTGCTGCTGCGCGCGCGTGACGTGCGGCTGGGCCACCGGCTGCGGATGTTCCTCTATGCCGCCTGCCCCGGCATCTATGCGCCGTTCTTCGCGCTGGGGAATCTGGTGAAAGGGATGAAGGGATGAAGGGGTGAAGGGGTGAAGGGGTGAAGGGGTGAAGGGTGAAGCGTTGAGGGGCTTCGGTACCCCCCTCTCCCGCTTGCGGGAGAGGGGTTGGGGGAGAGGGAAGCGGGCGCTTCCTGTAACCCTCGACGCTCGTTGACCCGCCCTGTTCCCTCTCCCCTACCCTCTCCCGCCAGCGGGAGAGGGGGCCGATAACGGGCGTTATCGACAAGGCGCGCGTCTTGCCGACTCGCTGCCCCTCACTCGTACAACGTACTGACGCACTCCGGCGACAGCGCCGCCCGCAGCGCCGCCAGCGTGTCATCCGACGGCACCACCTGCCAGGCCTGGCCCAGCACCGCCTCGCAGACCGCCGAGGCGCTCGCGTACTGGATGCAGACCGGCAGGCCCGCCGCGCCAGCGGAGGCGGCCAGGTGCGGCGTCAGCAGCTCGCGCAGCATCGCGGTCGACGAATTGCCGTTCAGCGACAGCTTCAGCGCGCGCGCATGGCGGATGCGGGCGGTGGTCAGGTCCATCACCGTTTCCGCGGTGAAGCGCACGCCGCCGGTGAAGGTGTCGTGGCGCGCGTTGCCCTGCGCGATCAGCAGCTCGTCCTCGCGGAACATGTGCCGGTTGGCGTCGAACACCTCGTTGAACACCGTCATCTCGATCTGCCCGGTGCCGTCGTCGAGCAGCACGATCAGCATCTTGCCGCGCTGGGTCATCTGGGTGCGGATGCCGGTGATCACGCCGGCGACCATCTTGCCGCGCACGTCGCGGCCATAGCCGCCGCCGTTGCCCTGCACTTCCTTTTCCAGCGCCGCCAGCGTGCCCTTGACGAAGCGCCGCACCTCGTCGCGATAGGCGTCGAACAGGTGGCCGGAGAAGTAATAGCCGAGCGCCTGCTTTTCTTCCTGCAGCATGCGCTTGGGCGTCCACGCCGGCTCGTCGATCAGCTCCGGGCGGTGCGCGTCGCCGTCGTCTGCCATCAGGTCGAACAGCGACACCTGGTTGGCCGACTCGGCCTTCTGCTCGGCGGCCTCCATCGCGCGCGGCACCGAGGCCAGCAGCTGGGCGCGATTCGGATGCAGCGTGTCGAAGGCGCCGGCGCGGATCAGCGCTTCGATCGTGCGGCGGTTGACCTGGCGGCGGTCGACGCGCTCGCAGAAGTCGAACAGGTCGGTAAAAGGCCGTTCCTCGCGCGCGCGCAGGATGTCCTCGATCGCGCCCTGGCCGGAGCCCTTGATGCCGCCCAAACCGTAGCGGATCGTCTTCGCATCGGTCGGGGCGAAACGGTATTCGCTGGCATTGACGTCCGGCGGCAGCACGCGCAGCCCGTTGGCGCGGCAATCCTCGTAGAGGATCTTGACCTTGTCGGTGTCGTCCATCGCCAGCGACATGTTGGCCGCCATGAATTCGGCCGGATGATGCGCCTTCAACCAGGCCGTGTAGTAGGCCAGCAGCGCATAGGCGGCGGCGTGCGACTTGTTGAAGCCGTAGCCGGCGAACTTCTCCATCAGGTCGAAGATCTCGTCGGCCTTGTCGGACGACAGCCCGTTCTTCGCGGCGCCCTCGCGGAACAGCTCGCGGTGCTTGGCCATCTCCTCGGGCTTCTTCTTGCCCATCGCGCGGCGCAGCAGGTCGGCGCCACCGAGCGAGTAGCCGCCGATGATCTGCGCCATCTGCATCACCTGCTCCTGATAGACCATGATGCCGTAGGTCTCTTTCAGGACGGGTTCGACGCGCGGGTCAGGATATTCCACCTTCTCGCGGCCGTGCTTGCGCGCGCAGAAGCTGGGGATCAGGTCCATCGGGCCGGGGCGGTACAGCGACACCAGCGCGATGATGTCCTCGAAGCGGTCGGGCTTGGCGTCCTTGAGCATGCCCTGCATGCCGCGGCTTTCCAGCTGGAACACTGCCACGGTGTTGGCGGACTTCAGGATGTCGAAGGCGGCCGGATCGTCGAGCGGAATCTGGCTGCAGTTCCAGTCGGCCTTGCCCGGATCGAGCCGGCGGATATAGCGCTCGGCCCAGTCGAGGATCGTCAGCGTGGTCAGGCCCAGAAAGTCGAACTTGACCAGGCCCGCGGCCTCGACATCATCCTTGTCGTACTGGCTGACCACGCCGCTCATGCCGTCGTTCTGGCCGCCCTGCGTGTACAGCGGACAGAAGTCCGTCAGCTTGCCCGGCGCGATCAGCACGCCGCCCGCGTGCATGCCGACGTTGCGGGTCATGCCTTCGACGCGCTGCGCCAGCTCGAGCAGCTGGCGCACTTCCTCCTCGTTGTTCTCGCGCTCGGTCAGCAGCGGCTCTTCCTTCTTGGCCTCCTCGATCGTCACCAGCTTGCCGGGTTTGAACGGGATCAGCTTGGCCACGCCGTCGACGAAGTTGTAGCCCAGATCGAGCACGCGGCCGACGTCGCGCACCGCGGCCTTGGCGGCCATCGTGCCGAAGGTGGCGATCTGCGACACCGCGTCCTTGCCGTACTTCTCCTTGACGTACTGGATCACGCGATCGCGGCCGTGCTGGCAGAAGTCGATATCGAAGTCGGGCATCGACACCCGCTCCGGATTCAGGAAACGCTCGAACAGCAGCGCGTATTTCAGCGGATCGAGGTCGGTGATGCCGAGCGCGTAGGCGACCAGCGAGCCGGCGCCCGAGCCGCGCCCCGGACCGACCGGCACGCCGTTGTTCTTGGCCCAGTTGATGAAGTCGGCCACGATCAGGAAGTAGCCGGGGAACCCCATCTTGATGATGATGCCGGTCTCGAACTCGAGCCGCGCGTAGTACTCGGGACGCTTGGCCTCGCGCGTCGCCTCGTCGGGGAACAGCACTTCGAGACGGCGCTCCAGCCCTTCCTTCGACATGTGCACCAGATAGTCGTCCAGCGACATGCCGTCCGGCGTCGGGAACAGCGGCAGGCGCGGCTTGCCGAGCTCGAGCGTCAGGTTGCATCGGCGCGCGATCTGCACCGCGTTCTCGAGCGCCGACGGGATGTCGGCGAACAGCGCGCACATCTCGTCCTGCGTCTTGAAATACTGGTCGGTGGTGAAGCGGCGCGCGCGGCGCGGATTGGCCAGCAGCTCGCCCTCGGCGATACAGACGCGCGCCTCGTGCGCGGTATGGTCGTCGGGGGTCATGAACTGGACCGGATGCGTCGCGACCACCGGCAGCTGCAGCGCGGCAGCGAGCTGGACCGCGCGTTGCACATAAGCCTCGGTACCGGGATGGCCGGCGCGCTGCAGCTCGATGTAGTAGCGCTGCGGAAACACGCTGGCCCAATGCTGGGCGGCGCGCCGCGCGGCCGCCTCGTTGCCGTTGGCCAGCGCCTGCCCCACGTCGCCGCCCATCGCGCCGGACAGCGCGATCAGGCCGGTCGACAGCGGCAGGCCGTCCTCGCCGGGTTCCTCGAACCAGCCGGGCTCGAGTTCGGCGCGGCCGCGGTACTGGTTCGACAGCCAGGCGCGCGACAGCAGCACGCACAGGTTCAGATAGCCGCGCCGGTCCTGCACCAGCAGCAGCATGCGCGCCGGCTTGTCGCGATCGTCGGCGTTGGTCAGCCAGACGTCGGCGCCGACGATCGGCTTGACGCCGCCGCCGCGCGCCTCCTTGTAGAAGCGGATCAGGCCGAAGGCATTGGCCAGGTCGGTCAGCGCGAGCGCGCCCATGCCATCGGCGGCGGCGGCCTTGACCGCATCCTCGAGGCGGACGATGCCGTCGACGATCGAGTATTCGGAATGGAGACGGAGATGTACGAAGCGGGGCGAAGACATGGGCGCCATTGTACCGGCGCAGGCTGTTTGCCGGGCCGCCGGCAGGCAACGAAATCCGCATCCGGATGCGGTTGCGCGGCGATCGGGCCGGCGGGCGCGGCGCCGTCCGTCCGCCCGAACCGCTATAATTTCGCGTTTCCAGTCAGGCAGTTAATGGCGGCAGCGGGTGGCTGCGCGGCGCGGTCCACGGACCTGTCCCGGCGCCTTCTCCGGCGCTTCATCCGGCGCGTCGCCGGCGCGTCCGACATGCCGCCACGCCATCCTCCGCAGTCCATGCCGCAGTCCATGCAGATCGTCAATATTTCCGCCTACAAATTCGTCACGCTGGACGACATCGAGACGCTGCGCGCGGCCCTGCGCGAGCGCTGCGAAGCGGCCGGGCTCAAGGGCACCGTGCTGCTCGCCCCCGAAGGGATCAATCTGTTCCTGGCCGGCAGCCGCGAAGGCATCGACGACGTGGCGGGCTGGCTGCGCGCCGATCCGCGCTTCGCCGACCTCGAACCGAAGGAGAGCCTGTCGGAAACGCAGCCGTTCAAGCGGATGCTGGTGCGGATCAAGCGCGAGATCATCACGATGAAGATGCCGCTGATCCGGCCGGAGGAAGGCCGCGCGCCGTCGGTACGCCCCGCCGACCTCAAGCGCTGGCTCGACCAGGGCCATGACGACGAGGGCCGGCCGGTGGTGATGCTCGACACGCGCAATGCCTTCGAGGTCGCGGTCGGCACCTTCGAGCAGGCGGTCGACTACGGGCTGCAGAAGTTCAGCGATTTCCCGGCGGTGGTCGCCGAGCACAAGGACGAGTTCGCCGGCAAGACCGTGGTGTCGTTCTGCACCGGCGGCATCCGCTGCGAGAAGGGTGCGATCCATATGCAGCAGGCCGGCATCGAACGCGTCTATCAGCTCGAGGGCGGCATCCTGAAGTACTTCGAGGAGGTCGGCGGCAGCCACTATCGCGGCGACTGCTTCGTCTTCGACTACCGCACCGCGCTCAATCCCGAACTGCAGCCGGCCGGACCGAAGCAGTGCTTTGCCTGCCGGGCCGTGGTCACGCCCGAGGAGCAGCAGAGCCCGCACTACGTCGTGGGCGTCAGCTGCCCGCACTGCCATGCCGACCGTGCGGCGCAGCGCGAGTCCGAATCGAAGCAGGAAGGGAAAGCGGCGCGGGCCTGATTGCCTGCACGCCGTCGCAAGGCATGCGCCCGCGCGCTAGGCCGCCAACAGGTGGTACAGATTGCGCAGCATGCCCGCGGTCGCGCCCCAGATAAAACGGTGCCCGCCGCCCTCGCGCGGATACGGCATCGCATAGAACATCCGTTCGCCATCGACCCAGCGGAACAGCCGCCGCTGATGGCGCGACGGATCCATCAGGAAGGCCAGCGGCACCTCGAACACATCGGCGACCTCGCGCGCATCGGGGCGCAGCGTGAAGCCATCGCGCACCAGGCCCACGACCGGGCTGACATGAAAACCGGTGCCGGTGATGTAGTCCGGCAGCGCGCCCAGCACCTCGATGTAATCCCGTCCCAGCCCGATCTCCTCCTCGGTTTCCCGCAGCGCGGTGGCGACCCGGTTGGCGTCCTCTGGCTCCCAGCGGCCGCCGGGAAAGCTGATCTGCCCCGCGTGCGCGCTTAGATTGGCGTTGCGCTGCGTCAGCAGCACGGTCAGGCCGTCGGCGCGCTGCACCAGCGGCACCAGCACCGCGGCGTCGCGCAGGCTCTGCCTGGGATCGTAGGCGCGCGACTCGTCGGTCAGCTCGGGCTGCCAGGCCGGCGGGGTCAGGAAACGATGGCGGATGAAGTCGGGCCGCAGGCGCGGCTCGGAAAGCGGTGGATGTTGGCTGTCGACGGAGACGATCGGCAGCGCTTCGGGATCGAAGGCGGGGCGCATAGCGGCACAAGTATGACAGAGGTCGCCGCGGCGCATCGGCGGCCCGGCGAGACGGCGGCATGGCCACGATGTGGGCGGCCATGGGGCCACCATGCAAAAAGGGCACCCGAAGGTGCCCTCGAAGACGGGGCGCGAACCCCGTCGATCGCTCCGGCCGGCGTGGCCGGCCAGGCGCTGCGTCTTACTCGGCAGCGACCGCGGCCTTGGAGGCCTTGGTGACGAGCTTTTCCTTGATGCGAGCGGACTTGCCCGAACGCTGGCGCAGATAGTACAGCTTGGCACGGCGCACATCGCCGCGACGCTTGACTTCGATGCCGGCGATCAGCGGCGAGTACAGCTGGAACGTACGCTCCACGCCCTCACCCGACGAGATCTTGCGCACGATGAAGGACGAATTCAGGCCACGGTTGCGCTTGGCGATCACCACGCCTTCGTAAGCCTGCACGCGCTTGCGGTTGCCTTCGACCACGTTCACGTTGACGACGACGGTGTCGCCCGGCGCGAATGCGGGGATGGTCTTGTTCGCGGTCAGACGCGCGATCTCTTCCTTCTCGATCTGCTCGATGATGTTCATCGTTTCTTCTCCTGTGCCATCGTGCCGGCGTTGCATGCCTCGCCTGATGGCGCGGCCCCGACAGAGGATGGGGTTTCAACTGGCGGAGGCTTGCCCCCGCCCTTCCTTCGCCGCCCACTCCGACAAGAAGCTCTCGTCGGCCTTGGTCAGCAAACCTTGACGGCGCGCGGACTCGATCAGGTCGGGCCGCTTGCGCGCCGTATTGGCCAGCGCCTGGCGGCGCCGCCATTTTTCGATCTCGGCGTGATGGCCGCCGAGCAGAATGTCGGGGACCCGCACGCCTTCGTATTCCTCGGGCCGCGTGTAGTGCGGACAATCGAGCAGCCCGTTGACGAAGCTGTCCTGCACCGCGGATTGCGCATCGCCCAGCACGCCGGGCAGCAGCCGCACCACCGCGTCGATCAGCGCCATCGCCGGCAGCTCCCCGCCGGACAGCACGAAATCGCCGAGGCTGATTTCCTCGTCGACGCGGCGGTCGATCAGGCGCTGGTCGATCGCCTCGTAGCGGCCGCAGATCAGCACCAGCCCGGGGCGCCGCGCCAGCTCGACCACCTTGGCGTGCGTCAGCGGCGCGCCCTGCGGCGACATCAGCACCACGTGGGCAGGGCTGGCACCGGCATCCGCCTGCGCCGCCACCGCGGCGTCGATGGCATCTTCCAGCGGCCTGGCCAGCATCACCATGCCGGGTCCGCCCCCGTAGGGACGGTCGTCGATGGTGCGGTAGTTATCCGTGGTGAAGTCCCGCGGATTCCAGCTGCGCAGCGTATAGCGCTGCTGCTTGGCGGCCCGGCTGGTGATGCCCCAGTCGGTCAGCGCGCGGAACATCTCCGGGAACAGCGTGATCACGTCGAACTGCATCCGTCTCACTCCTGTTCCATTGCCGCCATTACCTGCCGTTGCCTTGCCGCCCTTGGTGCCGTGGCTAGTAGTCCAGTCCCCAGTCCACCACGATGCGCCTGCCGTCGATATCGACGTGGCGCAGATAGGCGTCGACGAAGGGAATCAGACGCTCGCCCGGCTTGCCGTCCGGCAGCGCGTAGGCAACCTGCAGGATCTGGTGGGCGCCGTTGTCGATCAGCCCGGCGACTTCGCCCAGGGCCTCGCCCTGTTCGTTGCTCACCGTGCAGCCGATCAGATCGACCCAGTAAAACTCGTTCTCTTCGGGCGCGGGGAAATCCTCGCGCCGGATCCAGACGCGGCGCCCCTTGAGCGCCTCGGCCAGATTGCGGTCCGCCACACCGGATGCCTGCGCCACCACCGTGCCGCTATGCTCGCGCGACTGGGCGATCTTCAGGCACAGCGGTTCCGCATCGCGCGCCGCGGACTGGGCCACCGGCCGCGAAGCCGGAGCTTCGGGCTGCAGCAACCACCAGCGCCGCGCATGCAGCAAGGCGCCGGCATCCTGGGCATGGGGCTGGACCTTGATCCAGCCGCGCACGCCATACGCCGCGGCGACATAGCCGACCTCGATCAGGTCTTCGGGCAGAGCTTGTGCATGCACCAGCGCGGCGGGGATACGCACCTCGCGCACCTCGCGCGGCGTGCCGGTCCCGGCCCCTTTCCCGGTGGCACCGGGCGGCAGGTTCAACGGCCGCCGTTGCGTGCCGCGCGCGGACGTGGCCACGGCAGACTAGCGGTAGTGAAAATCAGACAGCGAAAATCAGGCAGCGGCCTTGGCGCCCTGCTTGACCAGACGGGCGACGGTCGGCGACAGTTGGGCGCCAACGCCTTGCCAGTAGGTCAGGCGGTCTTGCGCCAGACGCAGACCTTCTTCGCCTTGCGAAGCCAGCGGGTTGTAGAAGCCGATACGCTCGATGAAACGGCCGTCGCGGCGGTTGCGCGAATCAGCTGCAACGATATTGAAGAACGGGCGCTTCTTGCTGCCGCCACGGGCCAGACGGATTACGACCATGGGTGAATTCCTCGAAAAACGGGGTGTTCGAACACGAAACACAAGAGTATAGCCCAATTACTGAGGCCAAACAAACACTTAGGGTGTCCGACGGCGGTGTGGGCCGATTGACGGCCGCGTCACGCGTCGGCATCGTGGCAAAAACACCAATTGCAGGAGGGGTCGTGCGCTACTTCAGTCACTTTTCCACCATCCTGGCCGGCTTTGCCGCCGCGCTGTTCCAGACGATTGTGCCGAGCGCGCAAGCCCAGTCGCTGGAGCAGATCCAGTTGCCGCCCGGCTTTCGCATCGAGCGGCTGACCGGCGACGTGCCAGAGGCGCGCGGCATGACCTTTTCTCCGGGCGGCACACTGTACGTCGGCAGCCGCGGCGCCGGCAAGGTCTACGCGGTGCAGGCGCCGCTCAGCGGCAAGCCGGTGGTCCATACGGTCGTCAGCGGCCTGACGCTGCCGATCGGCGTGGCGTGGCGCGACGGCGCGCTCTATACCTCGTCGGTCTCGCGCATCCTGCGGCTGGACGGCATCGAACAGCGCCTGTCCAATCCGCCCAAGCCAGTCGTCATCAACAACCAGCTGCCTAGCGAGACCCACCACGGCGGCCGCTTCATCGCCTTCGGACCGGACGGCTACCTGTACGTGCCGATCGGCGCGCCCTGCAACGTCTGCACGCGCGACGAGGGCCGCTACGCCAACGTGATGAAGATGAAGCCGGACGGCACGGACCTGCAGGTCGTGGCCAAGGGCGTGCGCAACACCGTCGGCTTCGACTGGCATCCGGCCACCGGCGAGCTGTGGTTCACCGACAACGGCCGCGACTGGCTTGGCGACGACCAGCCACCCGACGAGCTGAACCGGGCGCCGCGTGCCGGGCTGCATTTCGGCTTTCCGTATTGCCACGCCGGTGATCTGCGCGATCCGGAGTTCGGCAAGCAGCGTCCCTGCTCCGAGTTCCAGCCGCCGGTGGCCCGCCTGGGCCCGCACGTGGCCGCGCTTGGCATGCGCTTCTACACCGGCACGCAGTTCCCCGCCGAATATCGCAACAACATCTTCATCGCCGAACACGGCAGCTGGAACCGCAGCGAACGGATCGGCTACCGCATCACGCGCGTGGTGCTCGACGACAGCGGCAAGGCGGTCAGGCAGGAGGTGTTCGCGCAGGGGTGGCTGCAGGACGGCCAACCGTGGGGCCGGCCCGCCGATGTCGAGGTCGCGCCCGACGGTTCGTTGCTGGTCAGCGACGATATGGCCGGCGCAATCTACCGCATCCGCTATGCGCCATAGCCGAGGCGACGACCGTCGATCGCCGTCGCGGGCGGCGCGCGCGCGGGCGGCGCCGGAGATGAGAACAGACCGCATTCGCAGGCGAAACAATCCGTTACACCGGTAACGGGATTGGCATAGGCGCCTGCTGGCAGCGCTGCGTACCATGATCCCAATCTTCTTGATAACGACAGCAAGCGAAGGCTCTGGGATTCCGCATGCTTTTCCGCTCTCTCCTGCGCGACGCCGCGGCCGCCACCGTGCTGGTGGCGTCGGTGCTCGGCCTTGCGGCCCTGAGCCATGCTCAGGGCGGCTGGTCGCGGCAAGGCGCCGACATGCGGGATGGTTTCGGTGCGCGCCTGCTGCCGACCGGCATGGAACGCACCGTGATGCGCGCGGAAAGCCCCGATCACGTCCGTGCCCAGATCGAGCGGATGGAGGCGCGTGCCCGCGCCGACAGCCGGCTGAACGGGCGCCCGAGCCCACCCGCCGAACGCGCGGTTCCCGAACGTACGCCGACTTCCGACCGCAGCGCGCAGAACGGCAGCGGCGTGTCCGGTGACAATCGCCCCGCCAATGTCGGACCCGGCTGGCAAGGCTCCGGGCGCGAGACCACCCGCTAGTCGCGCTCCTCCCCATCCTGACTGCCACAGCGGCCGCCCCTACGCGGCCGCCTTGCTGTCGCGCGTGTTCAGGCGCTTTTTTGCGCTTCCAGCCGGGATCGCTGGCGCGATTCCCGCAGCCTTCGCCGATCGCGATGGGCTCGAAACTCCCCGCCGGAACTCCACCCCTCTTTCAACGGTCCAATAGCTTGTGGCGGCCGTAGCTGCGCCGCCACCTGGCTGCCGCCCGGCGCTGACCGGTGTTCAGCAGCGTGCCGTCGATCGCAGGCGGCGAACGCACACTGACATGCCCTCTCCTTCGGATCGTGTCGCGATGGGCGCGGCCTTCGTCCAACCAACCGACGAGGTTCGTATGCTATCCATGCTGACCGACCTGGCTCGACACGCGGGCCAGCTCACTCTGACCGTGCTGTTCATGGGAATTCTGGCTGCCGTGCTGTACGGCGAAACCAATCTCGGCGTCCTGCTGGGCGTCGTGTCGAACGCGCCGCGCTGACGGCCATCGGACGCTGCTGCAAGACAGGTCATTGCAGGTTTTGCACCAGCGCCCCCCGGCCGGTGGTCGACTCACGATCCGCCGGCCTTCAACCAGGTCATCGAAGCGGGCGGTGCGGCGTACAATGTGCGCTGCACTGCCCGCTTCCATCGTAGGGCCGCCGGCCCGGTGCCCTTGTCGGCCCCGGTCCGAATCTCGGCAGATTTTCCCTTCCCCACGTCCACGCCCATGTCCGCCGCTCCGTCCTCCGCCTCGCCCGCCTCTCCCGCCATCGCCGCCGGCATGGACCGCGCGCCGAGGCGCAAATCGAAGCTGCTGACCGTGGCGCTGGCGTTCCTGCTCGGCAGCCTCGGGGCCCACCGCTTCTATCTTGGCGGCCTGCGCGACCGCTATGGCTGGCTGCACCTGCTGGCCACGCTGGCCGGCGTGCTGGGCATCGCCTCGATGGTGCTGCACGTCGGCGCGCCGGCGCTGAACTGGACCTTTGCGGTGGCGGGCGGCGCCTCGGTGATCAGCGCCTTCCTGGCGGCGATCGTCTACGGGCTGCGGCCGGACGAGCGCTGGGACGCGCGCTTCAATGCGGACGGCGAGCCGACCCGCTCCGGCTGGCCTGTCGTGATCCTGGTGATCCTGTCGCTGCTGATCGGCACCGGCCTGCTGATGGCGGGGCTCGCCATCAGCTTCCAGACGTTCTTCGAGTCGCAGGTCGAAGCGGCGCGCGAGCTGTCGCAATAGCACCGACGAAGACCGTCCGCGGCGAGCAGGCACGCCATGCGCGCACCCTTCGTTTTGCTGATCCACGTCAACCCCATTCCGGCATTCGTCGCCCATACTGAACCCGTTGTTTGCCAGGTCGGTGAACCCCAGGAGTGGACATGAACGTTCCCAGCTATGAAGTGGGCCGGGTGGCCGCGTTGACCGTCAGACTGATGCGCGCGTCCGGCCTGTCGCACGACGACGCGGTCGCGGCGCTGGATCTGGCCTGCAGGATGATGGACGACGACATGGCGCCGCGGCCGGCCGCCCCGGTGCGGGCAGGCGCAGTGCGTCCCCCTGCCGCGGCGAACCCTGTGCGGCCGGGCCGGCAATGAGCTAGGCCGCCGCCAGCCAGTGGCGCACCGCGGGGTGTACCGTCTCGCGCCAGCGTGCGCCGCTGAACAGGCCATAGTGGTCGCATCGCTCGATCGTCAGCCGTTCGCGGCACCGTGCCGGCAGGCCGCTGCACAGTCCCTGCGCCGCATGCGTCTGCCCCGGTCCCGAAATATCGTCGCGCTCGGCTTCGACCGTCAGCAAGCGGGTTCGCCGCAGACTGTCGGGACGCACCATCTCGCCGCCGACCCGCCACGCGCCCTTGGGCAGCAGCATCTGCTGGAACACCACGCGCAGCGTGTCGAAGAAGAATTCCGCGGTCATGTCCAGCACGGCGCCGTATTGCGCGACGGCACGCTCGATCTCGCGCGCGGTATCGGCATCGGCGGCCTGGCGCCGGCATAGCCAGTCGAACATCAGCGTCGCATGGCGGTCCGGCTGCGCCGCGACCAGCGCCGGATATTGCAGAAAGCCTGGATAGATGCGCCGTCCGGCGCCGGCATAACCGCTCGGCACCACATCGATCGCGGTCGCCTCGAGCCACGACAGCGACAGCGTGGCGGCGACGCGATCGAGCGTGGTCGGCCCCAGCCGCGCATCGATCGGCCCGCCCATCAGCGTCAACGTCGCCGGCTCGGCGCCATCGGCCTGCGCCATGCGCGAGACCGCGGCCAGCGCCGGCACTGTCGCCTGGCAGACCGCCAGCACATGCAGACCGGCAGGATCGAGCTGGCGGATGAATCGCTCCACCAACAGTACGTAGTCGTCGAGACCGAACGCGCCGGCTTCGCGCGGCACATCGCGCGCATCGGCCCAGTCGGTGACGTAGACGTCCGCATGCGGGAGCAGCGCCGCGACGGTATCTCGCATCAGCACCGCGCGATGCCCCGCCAGCGGCGCGCACAGTAGCACGCGCGAGCGCGGCTTGCGGCGGGACGGCGACGCACACTGGAACGTCCGCAGCGTGCAGAACGGCGTCACGGACACCGTGCTTTCGGCCACCGGCGTGCGCACGCCATCCACCTCGATATCCTCGAGTTCGAAATCGGCCGTGCCGAACGGCGCAAGCCAGGTCTGGAACCAGCGGTAGTAGTGCTCGAAACGGCGACGGTGCGTGGCCGCGGCCAGCGGATACGGCCCGGCGGCGAGCGCCTGCTGGGCCAGCTCGCCCCAGATCACGACCGGATCGAAGGCACGGCCGCCGTGCTGCATCAGATGGATCATGGCTTCCCCAAGGCGGCGCCGGGACGGGCAGGCGCCGCGGATCGAACAGCCATTATGGACAGCGTGCCGGGCTTGTACAAACCCGCAGGTTCAGAACAGCGAACCTTGCGCGTCGTCCTCCGGCTTGCGGGCGCCTCGCGCGCCGCGTCGCGCGCCGGCCGGCGGCGCGGGCGGGACGAACTGCGAGGTATCCAGATCGAAGCGGTGATAGCGAAAGCCGAGGCGTTCGGCCGCCTTGTGAAAGCGCTGGCGCATCAGGTCCGCCCAGACGCCGGTGCCGCGCATGCGGGTCGAGAAATCGGAATCGTAATCCTTGCCCCCGCGCATCTCGCGCACGCGATTCATCACGCGCTCGGCCCGGTCGGGGAAATGCGCCTCGAGCCATTGCTGGAACAGTGGCGCGACCTCCCATGGCAGGCGCAGCACGATGTAGTTCGCATAGACGGCGCCGGCCTCGCGCGCGGCCTCCAGAATGCGCTCCAGATCGGGCTCGGTGATGAAGGGAATGACCGGCGCCACGCTGACCGCGACCGGAATGCCAGCCTCCGACAGCGTGCGGATGGTCCGCAGCCGCCGCGACGGCGTGGCCGCGCGCGGCTCCAGCGTGCGGGCGATCCCGGCATCGAGCGTGGTGATCGTGATCGCGGCGACCGCGAGCCGCCGGGCCGCCATCGGCGCCAGCAGATCGATGTCGCGCTCGATCAGCGACGACTTGGTGATCAGCGCCACCGGATGGTGGCATTCGTGCAGCACCTCGAGCACCTGACGCGTGATGCGCTGGGTCCGCTCGATCGGCTGATAGGCGTCGGTGTTGACGCCCAGCGCGATCAGCTCGCACCGGTAGGACGGCCGCGACAGCGCCTCGCGCAGCCGCTCGGCGGCATTGGTCTTGGCGTACAGCTGCGTCTCGAAATCCAGGCCCGGCGACAGGTCGAGATAGGCGTGCGTCGGCCGCGCGAAGCAATAGATGCAGCCGTGCTCGCAGCCGCGATAGGGGTTCAGCGAGACGCCGAACGGGATGTCCGGCGACGAATTGCGGCTCAGGATCGAGCGCGCCTGCTCCTGCGTGACGCGGGTGATCAGCTTCGGCGGCGCCGGTTCGGCAGCGGCGCCTTCGCCGCCCTCGCCGCCCGCGATCGCCTCGTGCTCGCCGATGTCCGCCGGACCCCAGCCATCGTCGAAGGGCTCGCGGGTATCCCGCTCGAAGCGCCCCTGCAGATTGCTGACCGCACCGCGGCCCTTCAGCGGTCGAAGCGGCGGCCGAAGTGGCGGCCGAGGCGGCGCCGATTCGTCAGGGACGTCATCCGCCGGCCGGTCCGGATCGTACTGACCGATGTGGCGCCCGTTGCGCGCGTTGTCCTTCATCTCATGCAGGCTGGCTCTTCTCGTCGACCGGGATGGCCAGCGTCTCCTTGATCTCTTCCATCACGACATAACTCTTGGACTGGGCGGCCCCCGGAAGTTGCAGCAGGATGTCGCCCAGCAGCCGGCGATACTCGCCGATCTCGCGGATGCGCGCCTTGATCAGGTAGTCGAAATCGCCCGACACCAGATGGCACTCCATCACCTCGGGGATGCGCAGCACCTCGCGCCGGAACTGCTCGAACATGTTGCCGGCCTTGTTGTTCAGCGTGATCTCGACGAAGACCAGCAGTGCGCTGCCCAGCAGCGCCGGATTCAGGCGGGCGTAGTAGCCGATGATGACACCGTCGCGCTCCATCCGCTTGACCCGCTCGATGCACGGCGTGATGGTCAGCCCGACCGCCTCGGCGAGGTCCTTCATCGAGATTCGGCCGTCGGCCTGCAGCAGGGCCAGGATGCGGCGGTCGAGGCGGTCCAGGCCGCGTACCGGCTGTCGGGTCGTTCTCATGAATATTTCCTTTTTACGACAAATTTTCGGTAATTATGACTGGAATGAATCCAATACCATAGCGGATATACCTTCATACAATTGTCATTCTGGTTGGGGTCCATCGCAATGCGTGTTCTCGTTCTTGGCAGTGGCGTGATCGGCGTGACCAGCGCCTGGTACCTGGCCAGGGCCGGCCATCAGGTCACGGTGATCGACCGCGAAGCGGCGCCGGCGCTCGGCACCAGCTTTGCGAATGCCGGCCAGATCTCCCCCGGCTATGCCTCGCCGTGGGCCGCGCCCGGCGTGCCGCTGAAGGCCATCAAATGGATGTTCCAGCAGCATGCGCCGCTGTCGATCCGGCCCGACGGCACGCTGTTCCAGCTGCAGTGGATGTGGCAGATGCTGATGAACTGCAGCGCCGACCGCTACGCGGTCAACAAGGAGCGCATGGTGCGGCTGGCCGAGTACAGCCGCGACTGCATCCGCGCGCTGCGCGCCGAAACCGGCATCGCCTACGAGGGCCGGCAGCAAGGCACGCTGCAGGTGTTCCGCACCGACGAGCAGCTTGAAGGCGCGGCCAAGGACATCGCCGTGCTCGAGGAAGCCGGCGTCCCCTATCAATTGCTGTCGCGCGAGGACCTCGCCGCGAGCGAACCGGCGCTGGCCGCGGTCAGCCACAAGCTGACCGGCGGGCTGCGCCTGCCCAACGACGAAACCGGCGACTGCCAGCTGTTTACCCAACGCCTGGCGGCCATGGCCGAGGGCCTGGGCGTGCAGTTCCTGTACAACCGGTCGATCGACAGCCTGATGACCCAGGGCACCGCGGTGACTGGCGCCATCGTCGGCGGCGAGCCGATCTTCGCCGATGCCGTGGTGGTCGCGCTGGGCAGCTGGTCGACCCCGTTCATCAAGGACTT
This sequence comes from Cupriavidus sp. UGS-1, assembly GCF_021213615.1. Classification (NCBI taxonomy): domain Bacteria; kingdom Pseudomonadati; phylum Pseudomonadota; class Betaproteobacteria; order Burkholderiales; family Burkholderiaceae; genus Cupriavidus; species Cupriavidus sp. UGS-1. Next base: position 100,506 of record NZ_JAJQJF010000002.1, read on the forward strand.
CGTGCGGATTCCGGTCTATCCGCTGAAGGGGTTCTCGATCACCGTGCCGATGACCGACGCCGCGCGCAGCCCGGTGTCGACCGTGCTGGACGAGACCTACAAGGTCGCGATCACCCGCTTCGACGACCGCATCCGCGTCGGCGGCATGGCGCAGATCGTCGGCTATGACCGCTCGCTGGATCCGGCCAAGCGGCGCACGCTGGAACACGTGGTGACCGATCTGTTCCCCGGCGCCGGCGACGTGGCGCGGGCCTCGTTCTGGACCGGCCTGCGCCCGATGACGCCGGACGGCACGCCGATCGTCGGCCCGACCCCGGTCAAGGGGCTATGGCTCAATACCGGCCACGGCACGCTGGGCTGGACGATGGCCTGCGGTTCGGGCAAGTTGCTGGCCGACCTGGTGTCGGGCGCCTCGCCGGCGATCCGCGCCGACGATCTGTCGGTCGCGCGCTATCAGCAGCAGACGGCACGGCATCCGGCACCGCGTCCGGCGACGGCCTGAAAGAACCGCCCTTAAAAAAAGACGGCCAAGCGGCCGTCTTTTTTTATTGCTTCCACCTCCACCGCCTTCAGAACTGCGCCTCGGTCAACGCCAGCGCCGCCGGCGCACCTGACACGATGGCATCGCGAATGCCGCCGGCCTGCGACAGCACGTGCTCGGCGAAGAAATGCGCGGTAGCGATCTTGGCCTCGTGGAAGGCCGGGTCCTCGGCACGCCGCGCATCGGCGGCCAGCATCGCGCGCCCGAGCTGCCAGCCCGAGAACACGATGCCGCACAGCTTCAGATACGGCACGCTGCCGGCAAACGCCGCGTTGGGATCGGTCTTGCCATTGGCCACGATGAAGTCGATCGCCTGCTCCAGCGCGGCGCGGCCCTTGGCCAGCTGCGCCTGCATCGCGGCGAACGGCGCGCCGCCATGCGCGGCCAGCGCGGCCTCGGTCTCGGCGATCCGTGCGCAGATGGCGCGCGCCACCGCGCCGCCATCGCGCACGGTCTTGCGGCCGACCAGATCGTTGGCCTGGATCGCGGTGGTGCCCTCGTAGATTGGCAGGATCCGCGCATCGCGATAATGCTGCGCGGCGCCGGTCTCCTCGATGAAGCCCATGCCGCCGTGGACCTGCACGCCGAGGCTGGTCACGTCGATCGACAGCTCGGTGCTCCAGCCCTTGATCACCGGCACCAGGAACTCGTAGAACGCCTGGTTCTCGCTCCGTACCGCCTCGTCGGGATGCTGGTGCGCGGTATCGCAGGCCGCCGCGCCGACATAGGCCAGCGCACGGGCCCCTTCGGTCAGCGCGCGCATCGTCATCAGCATGCGCTTGACGTCCGGATGATGAATGATCGTGACCGCCTGCCGCGCCGAGCCGTCGACCGGCCGGCTCTGCACGCGCTCGCGGGCATAGGCCACGGCCTGCTGATAGGCGCGCTCGGACACCGCGATGCCCTGCATGCCGACCGAGAAGCGGGCCGCATTCATCATGATGAACATGTACTCGAGGCCGCGGTTCTCCTCGCCGACCAGCGTGCCGATCGCGCCGCCGTGGTCGCCGAACTGCAGCACCGCGGTCGGGCTGGCCTTGATACCGAGCTTGTGCTCGATCGAGACGCAGTGCACGTCGTTGCGCGCGCCCAGCGAGCCATCCTCGTTGACCAGGAACTTGGGCACGATGAACAGCGAGATGCCCTTGACCCCTTCCGGCGCGTTCGGCGTCCGCGCCAGCACGAGATGGACGATGTTCTCCGCCATGTCATGCTCGCCGTAGGTGATGAAGATCTTGGTGCCGAACAGCTTGTAGGTGCCGTCGCCCTGCGGCTCGGCGCGCGTGCGCACCGCGGCGAGGTCGGAGCCGGCCTGCGGCTCGGTCAGGTTCATGGTGCCGGTCCACTGGCCCGAGATCAGTTTCGGCAGGAAGACCTGGCGCTGCGCGTCGCTGCCGGCGGTCAGCAGCGCCTCGATGGCGCCGTCGGTCAGCAGCGGGCACAGCGCGAACGACAGATTGGCCGAGTTCAGCATCTCGTTGCAGGCGGTGGCGATCAGCTTGGGCAAACCCTGGCCGCCGAATTCCTGCGGATGCAGCACGCCCTGCCAGCCGCCCTCGCCGAACTGGCGGAAGGCCTCGCGAAAGCCCGGCGTGGTGGTGACCGCGCCGTCCTTCCAGTGGCTCGGCTCGATGTCGCCGGCGCGGTTCAGCGGCGCGACGACCTGCTCGGTGAACTTGGCCGCTTCCTCGAGCACCGCCTGCGCGGTGTCGGCCGTCGCTTCCTCGAAGCCAGGCAATTGGCTGATGGCATCCAGCCCGGCCAGTTCGTTGATCGCGAACAGCATGTCCTTGAGCGGGGCGCGGTAGGTCATCGATGTCTCCGTTATCGCAATATGTCGCGCAGGTCGCGCAGGGCGCGCGGATCGCTGCGGCCGTTCGATACAGCGTATAAAAAAGCCGCTCGCGGGCGGGCCCGGAACGGCTTGTCTTGGCTTTTCGTTTTTCTTGTGTTGCGTGGCTTCGTCCGTCCGCGGCACCGGGCGGCGCCGCGGACGGCTTCCGAATCAGCCCAGCGCCGCCACCAGCTCCGGCACCACGGTGTTCAGGTCGCCCACCAGGCCGTAGTCGGCGACCGAGAAGATCGGCGCCTCGGCGTCCTTGTTGATCGCGACGATCACCTTGGAGTCCTTCATGCCGGCCAGATGCTGGATCGCGCCCGAGATACCGACGGCGATGTACAGCTGTGGCGCGACGATCTTGCCGGTCTGGCCGACCTGATAGTCGTTCGGCACGAAGCCGGCGTCGACCGCGGCGCGCGAGGCGCCGAGCGCGGCGCCCAGCTTGTCGGCCAGCGGCGTCAGCACCTTGGTGTAGTTCTCGCCCGAGCCGACGCCACGGCCACCGGACACGATGATCTTGGCGGCGGTCAGTTCGGGGCGATCGCTCTTGGTGACTTCACGCGACACGAACTGGGAGATGCCGGCATCGGCCACGGCGGGCACGGTGTCGACCGAGGCCAAGCCGCCTTCCGCGGCGGCGGGGTCGAAGGCGGTGCCGCGCACGGTGATCACCTTGATCTTGTCCGAGGACTTGACCGTGGCGATCGCGTTGCCGGCGTAGATCGGGCGCTCGAAGGTATCCGGGCCGTCGACCTTGGTGATGTCCGACAGCTGGGCCACGTCCAGCTTGGCGGCGACGCGCGGCAGCACGTTCTTGCCGTAGGCGGTGGCCGGCGCCAGGATGTGGCTGTAGTCGCTGGCGATCGCCAGCACCTGCTCGGCGACGTTCTCGGCCAGGCCTTCGCCGAAGTACGGCGCATCGGCCAGCAGCACCTTGGCGACGCCGGCGATCTTCGCGGCGGCCTCGGCGGCGGCCTGGGCGTTGGCGCCCGCCACCAGCACATGGACGTCGCCGCCGCACTGGGCCGCGGCGGTCACGGTGTTCAGGGTCGCGCCCTTGATCGATTGGTTGTCGTGTTCAGCAATGACGAGTGCAGTCATGTTCGTATCTCCTGGCGCGCTTAGATGACCTTGGCTTCGTTCTTGAGCTTCTGCACCAGCGTCGCGACGTCCGGCACCATCACACCCGCGCTGCGCTTGGGCGGCTCGACGACCTTCAGCGTCTGCAGACGCGGCGCCACGTCGACGCCCAGGTCTTCCGGCTTCACGGTTTCCAGCGGCTTCTTCTTGGCCTTCATGATGTTCGGCAGCGTGACGTAGCGCGGCTCGTTCAGGCGCAGGTCGGTGGTCACCACCGCCGGCAGCTTGACCGACAGCGTTTCGAGGCCGCCGTCGACCTCGCGCGTCACCGAGGCCTTGCCATCGGCGATCACGACCTTCGAGGCGAAGGTCGCCTGCGGCAGGCCGGCCAGCGCGGCCACCATCTGGCCGGTCTGGTTGGAGTCGTCGTCGATCGCCTGCTTGCCCAGGATCACCAGCTGCGGCTGCTCCTTGTCGATCAGCGCCTTCAGCAGCTTGGCCACCGCCAGCGGCTGCAGGTCTTCGCCGCTCTCGACCAGGATGCCGCGGTCGGCGCCGATCGCCATCGCGGTACGCAGCGTTTCCTGGCATTGCGCCACGCCGCAGGAGACCGCCACGACCTCGCTGGCCACGCCGGCTTCCTTCAAGCGGACCGCCTCTTCCACGGCGATCTCGTCGAACGGGTTCATGCTCATCTTCACGTTGGCCAGGTCGACGCCCGAGCCATCGGACTTCACACGGACCTTGACGTTGTAGTCAACCACGCGCTTGACTGCGACGAGTACTTTCATGCGCTCACTCCACTGATTGTCAGAAATTTGGTTCGCTCGCCATTATAACCACCGGGTCGGCGGCGCCCGGAATTTTCGAACGACCGTACTATTTTATAGGCAAAGAATTGCCGGGCATAGCCCGGCAAGCGATCTGGCGACACGTATTGTGCCGCAGAAAACCCTTCGCGGCACAGAGGCGGCGGCCGGATTCGAGGTTTTGTTCGATACCCGGCCGTGACGCCCGGCTCGCGGCTTACCAGGCCGTGATCACCGAATCCTTGAAGGTCGTGGTGACGTACTGCTTGATCTCCGGCGAGTGATAGGCCTTGATCAGCTTGGCGACCCACGGCTTGTTCTTGTCGGCCTCGCGCACGGCGATCAGGTTGGCGTACGGACCCTTCGGGCCTTCCATCGCGATCGCGTCCTTGGTCGGCGACAGGCCGGCCGATTCCGCGTAGTTGCCGTTGATCGCGGCGGCATCCAGGTCGTCCAGCGAGCGCGGCAGTTGCGCGGCGTCCAGTTCGACGATGCGCAGCTTCTTCGGATTGCCGACGATATCCAGCGGCGTGGCCTTCAGGCCGGCGTCCGCGCGCAGCTTGATCACGCCCTTGCTCTGCAGCAGCAGCAGGCCGCGGCCGCCGTTGGTCGGGTCGTTGGGCACGCCGACGCGGGCGCCCTGCTTGAGCTGGTCCAGCGACTTGATCTTCTTCGAGTAGACGCCCATCGGGAACGTGACGGTGTAGCCGACGTTGGCGAACTTGTAGCCGCGGTCCTTCATCTGGGCTTCGAGGTACGGCAGGTGCTGGTAGCTGTTGGCGTCGAGGTCGCCGGCGGCCAGCGCGGCGTTCGGCTGGATGTAGTCGCTGAACTCGACGACCTGGATATTGAGACCATCCTTGGCGGCGACCTTCTTGACCTGTTCCATGATCTGGGCGTGCGGACCACCGGTCACGCCGATCTTGATCGGCTTGTCCTGCGCCACCGCGGCGGTGGCGAGGCTGGCGCCGAGCGCGGCGCCGATGATCCATTGCAGCAGGCTACGACGTTGCATGTCTGACTTCCTTTGCGATGCGTTCTGGGTTGAGTCTGGGGTAAAGCAAAAACGAAACGGAAAACGAAACGATCCCGGCCGGTGCGACATGGCGCTCAACGATGGCTGATCCGGCGGACCAGCCAGTCGCCGAAGCTCTGCACGGCCTGCACCAGCACGATCAGGATCAGCACCACCGCCACCATCACCTCGGTGATGTAGCGCTGGTAGCCATAGCGGATGCCGAGGTCGCCCAGGCCGCCGCCGCCGATCGCGCCGGCCATCGCGGAATAGCCGACCAGGCTGACGAAGGTGATGGTCAGGCCCGCGACGATGCCGGGCATCGCCTCGGGCAGCAGCACCTTCCAGACGATCTGGCGCGTGCTGGCGCCCATCGACTGCGCCGCCTCGACCAGGCCCTTGTCGACCTCGCGCAGCGCGCTTTCGACCAGCCGCGCGATGAACGGAATCGCGGCGATCGTCAGCGGCACCACGGCCGCCGCGGTACCGATCGACGAGCCCGCCAGGAAGCGGGTGAACGGAATCACCACCACCAGCAGGATGATGAACGGGATCGAGCGCACGGCGTTGACGACCACGCCGATCAGCCGGTTGAACAACGGATGCGCCAGCGGGCCGCCGCGGTCGGTCAGGTGCAGCACCACGCCGAGCGGCACGCCCAGCAGCGCGCCAATGACGCCGGAGATGCCGACCATCACCAGGGTCTCGCCCAGCGAGGTCACAAACAGGTCGAACAGCTCAGACCACATGCTCGTACTCCTCCACCACCACGCCCTGCTGCTGCAGGAATGCCATTGCCGCGCGGACGTTGTCGGTCTCGCCGGTGGCCATGATGGCCAGCGAGCCGAAGGCCTGTCCCTGGATCTCGTCGATATGCCCGTGCAGGATGTTGAAGTCCAGCCCGTAGCGGCGGATCGCCTGTGCCAGCACCGGCTGGTCGACACCCTCGCCGGTGAAGGCGAGCCGGTAGACGTGGTCGCGCCCGTTGCCGAGCCGGCTCTCGACGCGCTTGAGCACGCTGGCCGGCAGCTCCTGCGAAATCACGTCGCCGATCATCGCGCGCGTGACCGCATGCTGCGGCCGCAGGAAGACGTCGATGACCTGGCCCTGCTCGACGACGCAGCCGGCGTCGAGCACCGCGACGCGATCGCAGACCTGTTTGATGACCTCCATCTGGTGCGTGATCATCACGATGGTCAGGCCAAGATCGCGGTTGATCTGCTTGAGCAGGTCGAGGATGGAGCGCGTGGTTTCCGGATCGAGCGCCGAGGTGGCCTCGTCCGACAGCAGCACCTTGGGCTTGCTGGCCAGCGCGCGCGCAATGCCGACGCGCTGCTTCTGCCCGCCGCTGATCTGCGCCGGATAGCGGTCCTTCAGCGCCGACAGGCCGACCAGATCGAGCAGCGGCAGTACCGTCGCGGCAATCTCGTCGCGGTTCTTGCCGGCCAGCTCCAGCGGCAGCGCCACGTTGTCATAGACGGTGCGGGACGACAGCAGGTTGAAATGCTGGAAGATCATGCCGATGTCGCGGCGCGCCAGCCGCAGCGCCGACGCGTCGAGCGCGGTCAGGTCCTGGCCGGCGACGATCACGCGGCCGTCGGTCGGACGGTTCAGCAGATTGATGGCGCGCACCAGCGTACTCTTGCCGGCGCCGCTGCGGCCGATGATGCCGAAGACTTCGCCCGCCGCGATGGACAGGCTGACATCCCGCAAAGCGTGCACATCCCCGGTCGCACCGGGGAATCGCTGCGAGAGACCTTGCAGTTCGATCATGAGACAGAGCGAAAAGAAAACGGCAACAGCCGGGACGGGGTCTCCAGCGCTGCTGCCGCATTTATCGTTTTTGGATGTAACGGGCTATTTTAAGCGATCCGCTTCTTACCAGAAACGACTTTTTGCCGATGTCTTTAGACGAAAAGGGAATAAGGCGTCGATCCGAAGTGCCGGTATGTCAACTCGCGCGCCAGGCCGGCGGCCGCTTGTCGATGAACGCCTGCACGCCTTCCAGCGCCGCTTCGTCCATCATGTTGCACGCCATGGTCTGCCCGGCCAGCTGATAGGCCGCCTCCACGCCCATTTCGAGCTGGCGGTAGAACAGGCCCTTGCCCGCCGCGATCGCCGCCGCGGGCTTCGCGCAGATGCTGGCGGCCAGCTTCGCCACCTCGCCGTCCAGTTCGGCGGCCGGCACCACACGGTTGACCAGGCCGCGCGCCTGCGCCTCGCGGGCGCCGATCATCTCGCCGGTCAGCAACATCTCCATCGCGTGCTTGCGATGCAGGTTGCGCGACAGCGCCACGCCGGGGGTCGAGCAGAACAGCCCGAGGTTGACGCCCGACACCGCGAAGCGCGCGTCGTCCGCCGCGACCGCCAGGTCGCACATCGCCACCAGCTGGCAGCCGGCCGCGGTGGCGATGCCGTGCACGCGCGCGATCACCGGCTGCGGCATGCGCTGGATCGCCAGCATCATGCGCGTGCAGCGGTCGAACAGCCGCCGGTAGTAATCGTGCGACGGCTGCGCGCGCATCTCGCGCAGATCGTGTCCGGCGCAGAAGGCGCGGCCCGCGCCGGCCAGCACCACGACCCGCACCGCGGGATCGGCGGCGATGCGGGTCAGCGCCTCGGTCACCGCGTCGATCAGCGCCTCGGACAGCGCGTTGAAGGCGTCGGGACGTTGCAGCGTCAGGCGCAGCACGCCCGGGGCATCCTCGCTTTGCATCAGCAGCGCCCCGGCGGCTTGTGCGTGTTCCGATTCGGCCATGATGGTCTCCTGGTTTGCTGATCTGACGTTGTCGTGCCGCGGTGGCGCCGGTCGCAGCCTATTTCTCCAGCAGCACCTTCAGATGCGCCAGCACGCTGCGGCCCAGCGCGCTGAGGTTGTAGCCGCCTTCGAGGCAACTGACGATGCGCCCCTGCGCGTGCTGCCGCGCCAGCGTCATCAGCTCGGCCGTGATCCAGGCGTAGTCCTGCTCGACCAGCCCCATCTGGCCGAGGTCGTCCTCGCGATGCGCGTCGAAGCCCGCCGAGATGAACAGCATCTGCGGACGGAACGCCTGCAGCCGCGGCATCCAGATCGTCTCGACGACCTCGCGCACCGCCATGCCGTTGGTATAGGCCGGCAGCGGAATATTGGCCATGTTGTTGGCCACGTGCTCGGTGCCGCTGTACGGATAGAACGGATGCTGGAAGAAGCTGCACATCAGCACGCGTTCGTCGCCACGGAAGGCGGCCTCGGTGCCGTTGCCGTGATGCACGTCGAAGTCGATGATCGCCACGCGTTCGAGCCCGTGGGCGTCGAGCGCATGGCGGGCCGCGATCGCGACGTTGTTGTAGAAGCAGAAGCCCATCGCGCGATCGGGCTCGGCGTGGTGGCCGGGCGGGCGCACGCAGCAGAAGGCGTTCTCGAGCTCGCCGGCGATCACCGCATCGGTGGCGGCCACCGCGGCGCCCGCCGCATGCGTGGCCGCGGCCAGCGTATGCGCGTTCATCGCGGTATCGGGATCGATCGCATGGTAGCCGCTGGCGGGGCTCGCTTCCTGCAGCCCGTCGACATAGCCGGGCAGGTGCACGCGCTCGATCTGCTCGCGGCTGGCGGCCGGCGCCTCGCGGCGGTCCAGCAGGCCGTCGATGCCGTGCGAGATCAGATGGTCTTCGATGGCGGTCAGGCGTTCCGGGCACTCGGGATGGAAGTGCCCCATCTCGTGCAGCAGGAATTCGGGATGCGTGTAGTAGCCGGTCGGCATGGGATGTCAGCGCGTTTATCGAGGCGTTGTTGGGCGCGTGGCGGACACCCTGCCGGGTGCGCCGCTGTCTCCATCCCCGTACGTTAGCACAGCGGATGGCCGGGCAATGCGGCTGCCGCCTTCGTCGCCGGGTCGTATCGTGCCGTGATGTTTTGCGTCGGAGGCGTCCGCTATACTCGGTCCGACTTGCAAAGGACACCATGACCGAACACACGCGTAACCTGCGCCGCCCGCTGCTGGGCGCCGCGCTCTGCTCCGTGGCGCTTGGCCTGTGCGGCGCCACCCCCTCGCTGCTGGCGGCCGGCAAGCGCCGCGCCAGCTTCCAGGAAGAAGAAATCGATCCCGGCCGCTATCGCAACGGCAGCAACCCGCAAGCGGCCGCCTTTATCGACGAGATGGTCGCGCAGCACGGGTTCTCCCGCGCGACCCTGAACGACTGGTTCGGACAGGCCGTCTACTCGGCCACGGTGGCGCGGCTGATCATGCCGCCGGCCACGCCGGGCCGAAAAAGCTGGCGTGCCTACCGCTCACGCTTCATCGAACCGATCCGCATCAACGCCGGCGTGCGCTTCTGGCAGCAGCATCGCGACACGCTGCGCCGCGCGGAAAGCGAGTTCGGCGTGCCGGCCTCGGTGATCGTCGGCATCATCGGCGTCGAGACGATCTACGGACGCGACATGGGCACCTTCCGCGTGCTGGATTCGCTGTCGACGCTGGCCTTCGACTATCCCGATACGCCAAACCGCGCCAGCCGCTCGGCCATGTTCCGCGCGCAGCTGCAAGACTACCTGCTGTGGTGCCGCGATACCCGCACCGACGTGTTCTCGGTGCTCGGCTCGTACGCGGGCGCGATCGGCATTCCGCAGTTCATGCCGACCAGCCTGCGCGAATACGCGACCGACTTCGACCGCGACGGCCATGTCGACCTGCGCAACAGCCCGGTCGACGCGATCGGCAGCGTCGGCCGCTTTCTGCAACTGCACGGATGGGAGCCCGGACGGCCGGTGGTGTGGCGGCTGGCACAGGACGAAGGCAGCCGCGGCATCGCGGCGGCCGCGGCGGACGGCGAACCGTGGCCGACGCGCACGCTGAATCAGCTGACGCGCGCCGGGCTGCGGCTGGACGAGCCGATCGACTTGGCGCGCGAAGGCGAGACCGGCGTGCTGGTGGTAGACCTGCCGACGCCCGATGCGCCGACCGACTACATGCTTGGGCTGCGCAATTTCTATGTGCTGACGCGCTACAACCGCAGCTTCTTCTACGCGCTGGCGGTCTATCAGCTGGGCGAGGCGGTCAAGGCCGCGATGGTGTAAGGACCGATGGTCCGGCCGGCGCATGTCCCGCTGTTGGCGGACGGCGCCGGCCCTGGTCGACGCTGAATCAGGCGGGGAAGATGCCGGTCGACAGGTAGCGGTCGCCGCGATCGCAGACGACGAACACGATGGTCGCATCGCGGACTTCCTCGGCGATTCGCAGCGCCACGCACAGCGCGCCGGCGGCCGAGATCCCGCAGAAGATGCCTTCCTCGCGCGCCATGCGACGGGCCATATGCTCGGCATCGGCCTGGCTGACCGGCTCGGTGCGGTCGATATGGCGCGGATCGTAGATCTTCGGCATATAGGCTTCCGGCCATTTGCGGATGCCCGGAATGCGCGAGCCTTCGGCCGGTTGCGCGCCGACGATCTGGATCGCCGGGTTCTGTTCCTTCAGATAGCGCGACACCCCGGTGATGGTGCCGGTGGTGCCCATTGCCGAGACGAAATGCGTGACGCGGCCGTCGGTGTCGCGCCAGATTTCGGGACCGGTGGTCTCGTAGTGGGACTGCGGATTATCGGGATTGGCGAACTGGTCCAGGATGATGCCCTTGCCGTCGCGCTCCATCGAATCGGCCAGATCGCGCGCGTATTCCATGCCGCCCTTGACCGGGGTCAGGATGATCTCGGCGCCGTACGCCGCCATGCTCTGGCGGCGCTCCATGCTCAGGTCCTCCGGCATGATCAGCACCATCTTGTAGCCGCGGATCGCGGCGGCCATCGCCAGCGCGATGCCGGTATTGCCGGAGGTCGCCTCGATCAGCGTGTCGCCAGGCTTGATACGGCCGCGCGCCTCGGCACGCGCGATCATCGACAGCGCGGGCCGGTCCTTGACGGAGCCGGCGGGATTGTTGCCTTCGAGCTTGCCCAGAATCACATTGCCACGCTCGGCGTTGGCGGCTCCGGGAATACGCTGCAATTGCACCAGCGGCGTATTGCCGATGGTGTCTTCGATCGTCTTGTAGGCCATGATGGGGCGAGTCCAAATGTCGGCGCCCATTGTAATGCAGGTGTCATGACCCTGCCGCCAGCGCGGCGGGGCAGCATTCGCATGCCCCGCCCCGGCTCATCAGGCGCGCGTGCGGCCCTTGCCGAGCAGGTGGTACAGCAGGATCGCGCCGAAGGTGGCGGTACCGATGCCGCCCAGCGTCATGCCGCCGAAACGCAGCGTCAGGTCGCCGGCCGCAACCGTCAGCGTGGCGCCGACGGTGATCAGGTTGCGCGAATCGGAGAAGTCCACGCGGTTCTCGACCCAGATCCGGCCCGCGGTGGCCGCGATCAGGCCGAATACGACGATGGTCAGGCCGCCGATCACCGGACCGGGAATCGTCAGGATCAGCGCACCGAACTTGGGCGAGAAGCCCAGCAGGATCGCCACCAGCGCGGCGACCACGAAGATCAGCGTCGAATAGATGCGCGTCACTGCCATCACGCCCATGTTCTCGGCATAGGTCGTCACGCCGGTACCGCCGCCAGCGGCCGACAGCATCGTGGCGACGCCATCGCCGATAAAGGCGCGGCCGATATACGGGTCCAGGTTGCGGCCGGTCATCACGCCGATCGCCTTGATATGGCCCAGGTTCTCCGCGACCAGCACGATCGCCACCGGCGCGATCAGCAGCATCGCGTTCAGTTCGAACACCGGCGTGGTAAAGGCCGGCAGGCCGAACCAGCTGGCGCTGGCGACGCCCGAGAAGTCGATCGGCTTGCCCAGGCCGAACGCATTGGCGCAGACCCAGTAGGCCAGATAGCCGATCAGCCCGCCGATCAGCACCGGCAGCCGGCCGATCATGCCCGGCGCGCGCACCGCGACTAACCCGACCGCGACCACGGTCAGCAGGCCGATCCAGGTATCGAGCGCGGCGGCGCTGACCGCCTTGACCGCGACCGGCGCCAGATTCAGCCCGATCGCGGCGACGATGGCGCCGGTCACCACCGGCGGCATCAGCCGCTCGACCCAGCCATAGCCGGCGGCCTGCACCACCAGGCCGATCACGGTATAAAGCAGGCCGGCGGCGATGATGCCGCCCAGCGCCAGCGGAATGTTCGGATTGGGGCCGCTGCCGGCATAGCCGGTGGCGGCGATCACGACCGCGATGAAGGCGAAGCTCGAACCGAGGTAGCTCGGCACGCGGCCGCGTACGCACAGGAAGAAGATCAGCGTGCCGATGCCCGAGAACAGGATCGCGATATTGGGATTGAAGCCCATCAGGATCGGCGCGATCGCGGTCGAGCCGAACATCGCCACCACGTGCTGGATGCCGGCCAGCACGGTCTGCCCCGCGGGCAGCCGTTCATCGGGCGCGATCACGCCCTCGGTCTTCAGTGTCCAGCGCGGCAGGAATCCCGCCTCGTCGCCATTCGCCATCGTTGAGCTCCCGTTCCGAGGTGGCCGCCGGCGCGCCGCGCCCGGCCGTTCCCGGTGATGTGTTGGATGTGTTGTGGTGTGTCGTGGTCCGCGGGGGCGCCGCCGGCCCGCTTCGCTCCCCGTTGGAGAGATCCGGCTGGAGAGACGAAGGAGGCGCCCTGCCGCAGCGCCCGCATCATACTCTGTGGCCTTGGGCCTGCGAAGCGCCACGGCATCCGATTGGCGGCGCTGCGACATCGCGGTGCCGCTCAGGCGTTAGCACGAGCCGTACCAGCACAGGTCGGCAGCAAGAACGGCAGCAAGAACGGCAGCAAAGAACGGGAGCAAGGACGGGCGGCAGGCGCCGTGCCGCTCAGTGTGCGGTCCTGGCGGTCTTGCCCGAACCCTTGCCGGCCGGCGCGACCGCCGCCGTTGGCGTGGCGGCGCCCGGCTTGCCGCTCCTGGCTGCGGCCGGCGCCCCGCCCTTGCCGATGTTCAGCCCCTCGCCCTGCAGACGCACGACCGACTTTGGCCCCAGACCCTTGACCCGATCGGCCAGGTCGGTGGCGTCCTTGAACGCGCCCTGCTTGCCGCGTTCCTCGACGATCCGGCGCGCCATCGCGGGTCCGATTCCCTTGACCGTGGTCAGCGCCGCCTCGTCGGCACTGTTGACGTCGACAGCGGCCAGTGCGCTGCCGGCCAGCGCCATCGACATGCCCAGGCAGCACGCCAGCGCCAGCAAGGTTTGCTTGATCATGAACAGGCTCCTTCTCCGGTGACCGGAGTTCGGCTTCGTTGGCGATGCCCGGGCGGGCATGCCGCCCCGTCGTCGCGACGGGGTAGGCCGAGCATAAGAGCCAGGAAGGGGGGCGGCGCGCCGCGCAACAAATGTTGACGCGGTTTGCGCGGAAAGCCCGGCGCCGGTTTGCGGCGAAACGACAGTCGGAGAGCGGCGGCTGAGTCTTCAGCCGCCGCTCTCGAGCAGCCAGCGGCAATAACGCGCCACGCCTTCCTCGACCGTATAGAACGGCGCGGTATAGCCGGCGCCGCGCAGGCGCGAGACATCGGACTGCGTGAAGCACTGGTACTTGCCGCGCAGCGCATCGGGGAACTTGATGTATTCGATCAGCCCTTCCTGCTCCATCTCCTCCAGCGTCAGCGGCGGCTTGCCTTCCGCGCCGCGCAGCGTGTTGACCACGGTGGTGGCGATGTCGTTGAACGGCTGCGCGCGCCCGGTGCCGAGATTGAAGATGCCAGACTTCTCGGGATGGTCCAGGAAGAACAGGTTGACCTTGACCACGTCCTCGACCGAGACGAAGTCGCGGCTGTGGCCGCCCGGGCCATAGCCTCCGTATTCGCCGAACAGCTTGACGGTGCCGTCCGCGCGGAACTGGTTGAAGTTGTGGAAGGCCACCGATGCCATGCGGCCCTTGTGCGCCTCGCGCGGGCCGTAGACGTTGAAGTAGCGAAAGCCGACGATCTGCGAATGGGCGTTCGGCAGCGTGCGCCGCACAAGCTGGTCGAACAGGAACTTCGAGTAGCCGTAGACGTTCAGCGGCTTCTCGTATTCGCGGTCTTCCTTGAACGTCTGCGAGGCGCCGTAGGTGGCGGCCGACGACGCATAGAGAAACTGCACGCCCTGCTCCAGGCACGCTTCCATCAGCGCCTTGGTGTAGCGGTAGTTGTTCTCCATCATGTAGCGGCCGTCGGTCTCCATCGTGTCCGAACAGGCGCCTTCATGAAAGATCGCGCGGACCTTGCCGAATTCGCCGCGCGCGAAGCGGTCCAGGAAGTCGGTCTTGTCCAGGTAGTCGGCGATCTCGCAATCGACCAGGTTGTGGAACTTGTCGGCGCGGGTCAGGTTGTCGACCGCGATGACGTTGTTCTCGCCGCGCTCGTTCAGCCCCTTGACGAGGTTGCTGCCGACGAAACCGGCGGCGCCGGTGACGATGATGGTCATGGTGAATCCAGCAGTGATAAGGGGCGTCAGCCTTGCGCCGCGCCGAACAGTTCGGGGTAGCTGACCACGGCCGTGCCCAGCTTGCCGACGACGATGCCGCCGGCGCGGTTGGCATGCTGCACCGCTTCCTTCAGCGGAATGCCGGCGCCGAGCATCGTGGCCAGCGTCGCGATCACGGTATCGCCGGCGCCCGACACGTCGTAGACCTCGCGCGCCTGCGCGGAGACGTGCAGCACTTCGGCCTCCGTGTACAGCGTCATGCCTTCCTCGGAGCGCGTCAGCAGCAGCGCTTCGAGCTGCAGCGCGCGGCGCAGGTTCTGCGCGCGGATGGTCAGGTCGGCCTCGGTCTTCCAGGCACCCACCACGTGGCGCATCTCCGCGCGGTTCGGCGTGATCAGCGTGGCGCCGCGATAGCGCGAATAGTCGTCGCCCTTCGGGTCGACCAGCACCATCTTCCCGGCGGCGCGTCCGCCTTCGACCATGCGCGCGACATGGGTCAGCCCGCCCTTGCCGTAGTCGGACAGCACCAGCACCTGGTAGTCGCCGATCAGCGCCTGGAAACGGTCCTGCACCGACAGCAGCACCTCGTGCGCCGGCGGGTTCTCGAAGTCGACGCGCAGCAGCTGCTGCTGGTGCGCGACCACGCGCAGCTTGATCGTCGTGTTGACGCTGCGGTCGCGGTGGAGAAACGGCTGCACGTGTTCGGCAGTCAGCAGGTTCTCCAGCATGCTGCCGGGTTCGTCGTCGCCGACCACTCCCAGCATGCCGACCGACGCGCCCAGCGCGGCGGCGTTGCGCGCCACATTGGCGGCGCCGCCCAGGCGCTCCTCGCTGCGCTTGACCTGGACCACCGGGACCGGGGCCTCCGGCGAGATCCGTTCGACATCGCCGAACCAGTAGCGGTCCAGCATCATGTCGCCCACCACCAGGATGCGCGATTGCTGGATCTGTTCGCGAGAGATCGGGTTCCTGTTCATGAGCTTCCTTTTGGCCGGCGCGCCGCCCGGCGGCCGCACCGGCATGTTGCGTCAGGCCGCCGCCGCGGGCCGGCCGATCGCGTGATATTCGATACCGGCCTCCTGCATCGCGGCCGGCTCATACAGATTGCGCCCGTCGAACACGACCGGCGTCTTCAGGCGGCGCCGGATCTGCGCGAAGTCCGGGCTGCGGAACACCTTCCATTCGGTGACGATGGCCAGCGCGTCGGCGCCGTCCAGCGTCTCCATCTGCGCGTCGCAGAACGTCACGCGCGCGAAGCCGCCTTCGATGCCGGCCAGGTCCTGCGCCAGCGCGCGCCGCGCTTCCTGCATCGCGACCGGGTCGTGCACCCGCAGCGACGCGCCGCGCGAGACCAGCTCGCGCGCCAGCACGCGCGACGGCGCCTCGCGCATGTCGTCGGTATTGGGCTTGAACGCCAGGCCCCAGATCGCGAAGGTGCGCCCGCTCAGGTCCTCGCCGAAGCGCCGCACGACCTTGTCGCCGAGCACGCGCTTCTGCGCCTCGTTGACCGCCTCGACGGCCTCCAGCACCCGCATCGCCTTGCCGCTCGCGGCGGCGGTGCGCATCAGCGCCTGCACGTCCTTCGGAAAGCACGAGCCGCCGTAGCCCGCGCCGGCATAGAGGAAACTGTAGCCTATCCGCGGATCGGAGCCGATTCCCAGGCGCACCAGCTCGATATCGGCGCCGACCTCGTCGGCCAGGTTGGCCAGCTCGTTCATGAACGAGATGCGCGTCGCCAGCATCGAGTTGGCCGCGTACTTGGTGAACTCGGCCGAGCGCACGTCCATGTAGAAGGTGCGCTCGTGGTTGCGGTTGAACGGCGCGTACAGCGCCCGCATGATGGCCTTGGCATGGCGGCCGGCGGCGTCGTTGTTGCAGCCGAGCACGATGCGGTCGGGCCGCATGAAGTCCTCGACCGCGGCGCCTTCCTTCAGGAATTCGGGATTGGAGACCACCGAGAACTGCAGGTCCTCGAGCCCGCGCGCTGCGAGCTCCTCGCGGATCACCGCCGCGACGCGGTCGCCGGTACCGACCGGCACGGTCGACTTGTCGACCACGATCTTGAAGCCGGTCATATGCCGGCCGATATTGCGGGCGGCCGCCAGCACATACTGCAGGTCGGCCGAACCGTCCTCGTCCGGCGGCGTGCCAACGGCGATGAACTGCACGTCGGCATGGTCGACCGCGGCCGCGACGTCGGTGGAGAACACCAGCCGCCCGGCCTCGCGGTTGCGCTGGATCAGGTCCTTCAGGCCGGGCTCGTAGATCGGCACGCCGCCATCGTTGAGCAGCGCGATCTTTTCTTCATCGACGTCGAGGCAGAACACATCGTTGCCGAGCTCGGCCAGGCAGGCGCCGGTGACCAGGCCGACATAACCGCTGCCGATGATGGTGACTTTCATGAGGACGACTCCGTGAGACGGGGCGGATCAGGCTGGACGCGGACTCAGCCGAGCGCTTCGGTGCGCCGCGGCGCGTAGGATTCCCAGCGGTTGCAGCCGGGGCACTGCCAGTAGAACAGGCGCGCGCGGAAGCCGCACTCGCGGCAGGTGTAGCGCGCCAGATTGCGGGTGCGCAGTTGCAGCAGGTCGCGGATCGCGGCGTCTTCCTGCGCGGCCGCGTCGGCGGGCGTCACGTCGGCGGCAGCCCCATTCGCGGCGGGCGCGCCATTGCCTTCGGCGACGTCGGCGGTCGCCGGCGCCGGCGCGGCCAGCGCGGCGCGCGCATCGAAGTAGCGCGTCAGCGCCTGCAGCGACGGCTGGCGGCGCAGCTGCTCGCGCATCAGCGCGGCCGCGGCGGCCGGACCCTCGAGTTCGAGTTCGGTGCGATAGGCAGTGTCGAGCAGCTCGGCCGCAAGACCCGTCTTCAGCAGGCCGCGCAGCCATTCGAGCGCCTTGCCCTGTTCGCCCAGCTCGCGATACGCCTTGACCACGCGATCGGCGACCAGCGGCAGATAGCTGGCGTCCTGGCGTTCGATGCCGAGCCAGTGACCCAGCGCCGCGCCAAGATCGCCGGACGCCATCGCGACATCGCCAAGCAGGATCGGCGCGCGCACGTTCTTCGGATTTTCGCGCAATGCCTGCTCGAGCCAGCCGATCGCCTCGTCGGGCTGCTTGCGCTGCAGCGCGTCCTGCGCCAGCTCGCAGCAGAACTGCGCAATCTGCACGCTGTAATCCTGCTGCGTCGCGCTCTGCAGCTCGCGCGCGGCGTCGATTGCCTTGCGCCATTCCTTCTCGACCTCGTACAGCTCCAGCAGCACGCGCTTGGCCGAGGCCGCATACGGGCCGGACATCAGCGCACGCAGCGCGTCCTCGGCGCGATCGAGCAGGCCCGCGCGCAGATAGTCCTGTCCCAGTTCGTACAGCGCATGCTCGCGCTCGGTGTCGGGCAGATCGGGACGCGTGGCCAGGTTCTGGTGCACGCGGATCGCGCGTTCGGTCTCGCCGCGGCGCCGGAACAGCGCGCCCAGCGCGAAGTGCAGCTCGGTGGTTTCCGGATCGAGCCGCGCGACCTCGATGAAGGCGTCGATGGCCTTGTCCGGCTGCTCGTTGAGCAGGAAGTTCAGGCCCTTGAAATACGAGCGCGGCAAGGCGCCCTGCTCGCTGATCGCCTGCCGCAGGTCGAGGCGGGCCGCCATCCAGCCGAGCCCGAATACGAGCGGAAGGGCGAGCAGCCACCAGGTTTCAAAATTCATTGCTTAGACTTTCGGGCCGATTACGTTGTAGGGCGCCACGGCCTTGGAAGAAGACGCGCCGGCGCCGTCCTCGGCCGGCGTGCGCGCATTGCCGACCGCGCGGCGCAGCCGGGCGATCTCGAGCCGCTGCCGCATCAGGCCCGGCGCCACCGAGATCAGCGCGGCCAGCGCGCCCAGCACGAACGCGGCCAGCAGGATCAGGATCAGCGGCGCGCGCCAGACCGCGTCGAAGAACAGCTGCAGCGACACATCGGCGGTATTGCGCAAGGCGAGCACGAACAGCAGCGCGAACAGGACGATACGGATAATCCAGGCGACAAGTTTCATGCGATTGACGAGGTGTCTGCGGCGGCGTGGCGGCAAAAAGCGGCGAAATGGCGAAGAAGCGTCCCCCCGGGCACCGGCTGTCGGCGCATCCCGAACGGCAAGCCGGCCGCGGGCGGCGGCTCCCCGGCATTGTAGCGGAATCAATTGGCGCACACGGCGCGATCGGGGCCGGCGCGGCGGGCGATTCGTCGACCCCACGAGGATGCGGAGAGGTCACTCAGACACGCGCCCCGACCCGGCGGTTCCGCGTCTGCGCATCCGACAGGCATAAAAAAAGCGCTCCTTGCGGAGCGCTTTTTCGATTCCGTAGCCGCCTTCGTCACCGAAGCGGCCGGGAGTCAGGACTGTGCCAGGTTCAGGCCGGAGCCTTCCTGCTGGACGCCAGGCATCGCGGCGCCATGGGTCAGCGGACCGCGTTCGCCGCCGAGCGGGGCATGCCCGGGGACATGCCCGTTGGCGGCGGCGTTGTCGTTGCCGTTGCTGTTGCCGTTCAGGCCCAGCGCGGTGCCATCGACACCGTTGCCGCCGTTGCCCTCGACACCGTGATCGCCGTTACCGCTACCGTTGCCGGCCGCCGGATTGCGGTCGACCCGCTCGCGCAGCTCCTTGCCCGCCTTGAAGTGCGGCACCCGTTTTTCGGGCACCAGCACTCGCTCACCGGACTTGGGATTGCGCCCCACGCGCGGCGGCCTGCGATTCAGGCCGAAGCTGCCGAACCCGCGGATCTCGATGCGATGGCCATCGGCCAGCGCATCGGACATCGCGTCGAGAATCGTTTTGACCGAGATGTCCGCGTCCCGCAGCAGCAACTGCGGAAAGCGGGCAGCCAGCTTTTCGACGAGCTCGGACTTGGTCATGGCATCCGCGCGTGAGTTGGACGGTCGCGATGGACGCGATTACTGGTTGTCCTGGCCCAGCTTGGCCTTCAGCAGCGCGCCCAGGTTGGTCGTGCCAGCCGTGCCGGTGTCGGCCTGGAACTTCTGCAGGGCTTCTTGCTGCTCCGCCGAGTCCTTGGCCTTGATCGACACGTTGATGTTGCGCGACTTGCGATCGATGTTGACGATCACCGCGGTCACCTGCTCGCCTTCCTTCAGCACGTTGCGGGCGTCCTCGACACGGTCGGCCGAAATTTCCGAGGCGCGCAGATAGCCTTCGACGTCGTCGGCCAGCTGGACCACGGCACCCTTCGGATCGACGGTCTTGATCGTCGCGGTGACGATCGAGCCCTTGTCATTGGCCGAGATGAAGTTGTTGAACGGATCGCCCGACAGCTGCTTGATGCCCAGCGAGATGCGTTCCTTGTCCACATCGATGCCCAGCACCACGGCCTCGACTTCGTCGCCCTTCTTGTACTTGCGCACGGCCTCTTCGCCCGACTCTTGCCAGGACAGGTCCGACAGGTGCACCAGGCCGTCGATGCCGCCCGGCAGACCGATGAACACGCCGAAGTCGGTGATCGACTTGATCTGGCCGGTCAGCTTGTCGCCCTTCTTGTGGTTGCGGCTGAAGTCGTCCCACGGATTGGCCTTGCACTGCTTCATGCCCAGGCTGATACGGCGCTTGTCTTCGTCGATATCCAGTACCATGACTTCGACTTCGTCGCCCAGCTGGACAACCTTGGACGGGGCCACGTTCTTGTTGGTCCAGTCCATTTCCGACACGTGCACCAGGCCTTCGATGCCGGCTTCGATCTCGACGAACGCGCCGTAGTCGGTCAGGTTGGTGACCTTGCCGAACAGGCGGGTGCCTTGCGGGTAGCGGCGCGAGATGCCGACCCACGGATCTTCGCCCAGCTGCTTGACGCCCAGCGAGACGCGGTTCTTTTCCTGGTCGAACTTGAGGATCTTGGCGGTGATTTCCTGGCCAACCGACAGCACTTCGCTCGGATGGCGAACACGGCGCCATGCCAGGTCGGTGATGTGCAGCAGACCATCGATGCCGCCCAGGTCGACGAACGCACCGTAGTCGGTGATGTTCTTGACGATGCCGTTGACGATGGCGCCTTCCTTCAGGGTTTCCATCAGCTTCTGGCGCTCTTCGCCCAGGGTCGCTTCGACCACGGCGCGGCGCGACAGCACCACGTTGTTGCGCTTGCGATCCAGCTTGATGACCTTGAATTCCAGGGTCTTGCCTTCGTACGGCGTGGTGTCCTTGATCGGACGCACATCGACCAGCGAACCCGGCAGGAACGCGCGGATGCCGTTGACCATCACGGTCAGGCCGCCCTTGACCTTGCCGGTCACGGTACCCGAGATGATTTCGCCGTCTTCCAGCGCCTTCTCGAGGTTCAGCCACGATGCCAGGCGCTTGGCCTTGTCGCGGGACAGGATGGTGTCGCCATAGCCGTTCTCGAGCGCGTCGATGGCCACGGAAACGTAGTCGCCGGCCTGCACTTCGAGTTCGCCCTGGTCGTTCAGGAACTCCTCCACCGGCACGAAGGCTTCAGACTTCAGGCCGGCGTTGACGACCACGAAGTTGTGGTCGATCCGCACCACTTCGGCGGAAATCACTTCGCCGGCCTTCATATTGGAGCGGGCGATCGATTCCTCGAACAGTGCGGCAAAGGATTCGTTGTTTTGCAGGTCGGACATAAACGTAAGTTAGCAATCCGCAATACCGTGGCCGGCGCGACGATCGCGCTCAGTCTGCCAGGGCAGCGGGGTCAGGTTGAACCATGCCGGCGGCGTGTTCCCGCGTGCGGCGCGACCGTTGTCGCGTCCGCGGCGGGCGGCTGCCGGCGCCTCGTGGCGCGGCGCTGTCACCCCTGGGTCAGCGGACCCAGCTCGGCGTGCCACGCCAGCACCTGCGCCACCGCCTGATCCACCGTCATGTCGGAGGTATCGAGCAGCCGCGCATCTTCCGCGGGACGAAGCGGTGCGGCGGCACGGGAACGGTCCCGCGCGTCGCGTGCTTCCAGATCACGCAAAAGGTTTTCGATACTAGCAGAAATTCCCTTATCAATCAATTGTTTATAGCGCCTGCGAGCGCGCGCCTCGACGCTTGCGGTCAGGAACACCTTCAGCCGCGCGTCCGGGAAGATCACCGTGCCCATGTCGCGGCCGTCGGCCACCAGGCCGGGCAGCTTGCGAAAGCCCCGCTGCAGTGCCGTCAACGCATCGCGAACCGGCTGATGGACCGCCAGCGCCGAGGCCCGGTTGCCGATCGCCTCGGCGCGGATGGCCAGGCTGACCTCCTCGCCGGATAGCCAGACCCGGTCCGGGCCGAACTTGACATCGAGGCGGCTCGCCAGGTTTGCAAGGGCCGGCACGTCGCCTTCGTCGACGCCGGCCCGTTCGCTGGCCAGCGCCACCAGACGGTACAACGCCCCGCTGTCGAGCAGATGGAAGCCCAGCGCGTCGGCGACCTTGTGCGCCACGGTTCCCTTGCCGGAGGCCGTTGGCCCGTCGATGGTGACGACTTCAGCGATAGTCATTTCTTATCAAGACAAAAGCAACGATCAATTTCTCGATCTAATTGAGAACCATTATCATTCTTCCATCGGTAGGGAGCGTCGATCCGCGGCTCCCGCAGACCAACGAGGCAATCTACCATGGCAAAAACCCTGTCGTTCGGCATCATGCACCTTGGCATCGCGTTCAGCGTGACCTATGCGCTGACGGGCAGCATTGCCATCAGCGGTGCCGTCACCTTCATCGAACCAGCCGTCAACACGGTGGCCCATTACTTCTTCGACCGCTACTGGGAGCAGCGCGAACGGCGCAAGGTCGCGCAGGCCGCCGCGCCGGATTCCGCGCATTCGTCCGAACGGCACGACGCCGGCATGGCGATGGCGCCGGCACAATGAGCCGGTCGCGCTCTCGGCCAAGGCTCAGCGAACCACCTGACCGAACACGTCGAAATAGTCAGGAAACGTCTTGGCCACGCAGCGCGGATCGTTGATGCGGATCGGCAAGGGGCCGAACGTGGCCAGCGAGAAGCACATCGCCATCCGATGGTCGTCATAGGTATCGATGCCGTCGGCGGGCGTCTGCCACTGCGTCGGCGGGGCGATACGCAGATAGTCCTGGCCCGCCTCGATGTCGGCGCCGAGCTTGCGCAGCTCGGCCGCCATCGCGTCGATGCGGTCGGTCTCCTTGACGCGCCAGCTGCCGATATTGGTCAGCGTGGTCGGACCGTCGGCGAACAGCGCGGCCACCGCCAGCGTCATCGCGGCATCGGGGATATGGTTGCAGTCCAGCGTGATGCCCTGCAGCCGGCCGTCGTCGCGGTCCACGCCGCGCACCTCGATCCAGTTGGCGCCGGCCATCACGTTGGCGCCCATCCGGTTCAGCGCATCGGCGAACTGCACGTCGCCCTGGATGCTGGCCAGCCCCACGCCTTCGACCCGGACCGGGCCGCCGCCGATCGCGCCGGCGGCCAGGAAATACGATGCCGACGAGGCATCGCCCTCGACGAAGATCTCGCCCGGCGAGCGGTAGCGCGCCCGCGCCGGCAGCACGAAGCGCGACCAGCCGTCGCGCTGCACCTCGATGCCGAAGCGCGCCAGCAGATTCAGCGTGATCTCGATATAGGGCTTCGAAATCAGCTCGCCCACCACCTCGATCTCGATGCGGCCGCCCGGCGAGTCGGCCAGCGGCAGCGCCATCAGCAGCGCGGTCAGGAACTGGCTCGACACATCGCCGCGCACGCGGATCGGGCCATCGATGCGGATCGCCGACGGCTGCAGGTGCAACGGCGGATAGCCCTCGTTGCCGAGGTAGTCGATACGTGCGCCGACCTGGCGCAGGCCGTCGACCAGATCGCCGATCGGCCGCTCGTGCATGCGCGGCACGCCCGAGAGCCGATAGTCGCCGCCCTGCAGCGCCAGCGCCGCCGTCAGCGGACGGATCGCGGTACCGGCATTGCCCATGAACAGCTCGGCCGCCTTGACCGGAAACTTGCCCCCGACACCGGTGACAAGATGATCATCGCCATCCTTGCGCCAGTCCACGCCCAGCGTCTTGAGCGCGCCGAGCATCACGCGCGTGTCGTCGGAATCGAGCAGGTCGCGCACCCGGGTCTCGCCCTCGCTGAGCGCTGCCAGCAGCAGCACGCGGTTGGAGATACTCTTCGAGCCGGGAAGACGGACCGTGCCAGCGGCACGGGTGAAAGGGCCAAGCGTCAGATGTTCCATGGTCGGGCTGCGGTCGGTAGGGCTTGCAAGGGGCGGCAAGTGATCGCCGGCTCGGCGGGGATCACGACTCGACGTCGGCCGCGGCGGCACGCTCGGCGCCCCACTGCAGCCGCGCCTGGCTGGCACGCGCGAACACGCGCTCGAGCGCCTCGCCATTGCCGGCCTCGATCTGCGCCTTCAGGTGCGCCAGCACCGATTGGTAGGTATTGAGTTCGCGCAGCAGCGCGTCGCGGTTGGCCAGGCAGATGTCGCGCCACATCTCGGGCGACGACGCGGCAATCCGCGTGAAGTCGCGAAAGCCGCCGCCCGCGCAGGCGAGCTTGAGCGCCGCGTCCTCGGCATTCGCAACCTGCGCGACCAGCGCGTACGACAGCAGATGCGGCAGGTGGCTGACCGCGGCGAACACCGCGTCGTGCTGCACCGCGGACATGATCTCGCAGACGCCGCCGGCCGTTTCCCACATCGCGCGCACCGCGGCGACATCCGCCCGGCTGTTCTCCTGCAACGGGCACAGCACCACCTTCTTGCCGTCGTAGAGATCGTCGAGCGCCGCTTCGACGCCGTTCAGTTCGCGTCCCGCGATCGGATGGGCCGGCACGAACTGCGCGACCTTGTCGCCCAGCGCGGTCTTGGCCGCCATGATCACGTCGGACTTGGTGCTGCCCGCGTCGGTGACGATGGTGCCGGGCTGCAGGTGCGGCTCCAGCGCGTGCAGCAGCGCGAAGGTCTGCGCGACCGGTGCGCACAGCACGATGATGCTGGCGCCCTGCGCGGCATCTTCCAGCGAGGCGGCCCGGTCGATCACGCCAAGGGCAAGCGCGCGTTCCAGCGAGGCGGGCGAACGGCCGACGCCGACCACTTCGCCGACGACACCGGCGCGCTTCAGGGCTCGGGCCAGGGAACCGCCGATCAGGCCGACGCCGACGATCACGACACGGGAAAAATGCAGGGCACTCACGACAGTACGCCGAGACCGGCGGCGGAAAGGAGGAAAACCGGCATTGTAGCCGCTCGCTGCACGGCGGCGGGCGCGATCGGTACACGCGGACCGGATATGGCAAACAGGGCGCCAGCGGCGCCCTGTCGAATGTTCAGCCACGGCGCCGCCGCCGCACGGCGGCAACCCTATTGCAGCGCGCGCTCGAGCGCCGCGATAAACGCGGCATTTTCATCCGGCAACCCGATCGTCACGCGCAGCCACTGCGGCAGCCCGTAGCTGCCGACCGGCCGCACGATCACGCCCTGCTTGAGCAGCGCGAGATTGACGCGCGCGCCGGCCTCGTTGTCGTCGCCGACGCGGACCAGCACGAAGTTGCCGTACGAAGGCACATACTGCAGCCCGAGCCGCTCGAAGGCCGCCACCAGCTGCGCCTTGCCCTCGCGATTGAGCGTCGCGCTCTTGCGGAGGAAGGCGTCGTCGCCGAGCGCGGCCACCGCGGCCGCCTGCGCCAGGCTGTTGACGTTGAACGGCTGGCGGATTCGGTTCAGCAGATCGGTCAGCGCCGGCTGCGCGACCGCATAGCCGACCCGCAGCCCGGCCAGCCCATAGGCCTTCGAGAACGTGCGCGAGACCATCAGGTTCGGATACTTGCGCACCCACTGCACCGACTCGTACTGGTCCTCGGGGTCCAGATATTCGTTGTAGGCCTCGTCGAGCACCACCACCACGTCGGCCGGCACCCTGGCGAGGAAGGCCTCGATCTGCGCGGCGGGCAGGAAGGTCCCGGTCGGATTGTTCGGGTTGGCGATGAAGACCAGCCGGGTATCGGGCGCGATCGCCGCGGCCATCGCCTCGAGATCGTGGCCGTAGTCGCGCGCCGGCACCTCGATCGCGCGCGCGCCGATTTCCTGCGTCGCCAGCGCGTAGACCGCGAACGAGTACTGCGCATAGACGATCGACTCGCCCGGCTTGACCAGCGCGTGAGCCGCCAGCTCGAGGATGTCGTTGCTGCCATTGCCCAGCGTCAGCCAGTCGGCCGGCACGTCGTAGCGGGCCGACAGCGCGGCCTTCAGTTCGAAGCCGTTGGAGTCGGGATAGCGGCCCAGCTCTGCCACCGCGGCCGCCATTGCCGTCCTGGCGGACTCGGGCATGCCGAGCGGATTCTCGTTGGAGGCCAGCTTGACGATGCCGGCCTCGTCGAGGCCGAACTCGCGCGCGACCTCGGAGATCGGCTTGCCCGCCACGTAAGGGGAAATCGCCCGCACATATTCCGGACCGAACTGCCTGCCCTGCTCTGCCATATCGACTCCTGATTGCTTTGCCTCGGCCCGCTGCGGGCCCGATGTTCGTGTCGCCGCTGCCCGCCAGCTTGCTACTTGCTCGACGGATACGAGCCCAGCACCTTGAAGTACGCCGCGTTGGCGCGCAACTGCTGCAATGCCCGCTCGACGGCGGCATCGCGCTGGTGGCCCTCGATATCGACGTAGAAGTAGTACTCCCAGGCCCCGCTGCGCGCCGGACGCGATTCGAAGCGGCACATCGACACGCCGTTGTCGGCCAGCGGTGCCAGAAGCTGGTACACCGCGCCGGCCTTGTTCGGCACCGACAGGATCAGCGAGGTCTGGTCACTGCCCGACGGCTCGGTCTCGTAACGGCCGATCACGGCGAAGCGCGTGCGATTGTGCGGATCGTCCTGGATATGCGAGCGGATGATATGCAGGTGATAGCGATTGGCGGCCGTCTCGGCGGCGATCGCCGCCACGGTCGGGTCTTCGCTGGCCATGCGCGCCGCCTCGCCGTTGCTCGATACCGCCTGCCGCTCCAGATGCGGATAATTGGCCGTCAGCCAGTGCTGGCACTGCGCCAGCGCCTGCGGATGGGCGCGCACCACGGTCACGCCCTTCATGTCGGGCGACGACGCCATCAGGTTGTGATGGACCTTCAGCGCGATCTCGCCGCTGATCTTCAGCGAGGTCTGCAGGAACAGGTCGAGCGTGCGCGACACCGCGCCCTCGGTTGAATTCTCGACCGGCACCACGCCGTACTCGACCGTGCCGGCCTCGACCGCGCGAAACACCTCGTCGATGCTCGGGCACGGCACGCCGGCGACCTCGTGGCCGAAGTGGGCGTACAGCGCCTGTTCGGAGAAGGTACCGGCCGGACCGAGGAAGGCGACTTCCAGCGGCTTCTCCAGGCCACGGCAGGCCGACATCACCTCGCGCCAGATCGCCGCGACGCTGTCGCCGCGCAGCGGGCCCGGATTGTTGCCCTGGACCTTGCGAATGACCTGCAGCTCGCGCTCCGGCCGGAATACCGGCGCGCCAAATTTCTTCTTGACCTCGCCGACGTCCAGCGCCAGCTGCGCGCGGCGGTTCAGCATCGCCAGCAGCTCGCGGTCGACGGCGTCGATCTGCTCGCGCAGCGGCGCCAGCTCCACGGACAGCGCGCGCTCCTGCTCCTCGGTCGGCATGGCCGGCTGCTGGCCCTGGGCTGGGGCCGCAGCGTTTTTATCTTGTGTCGTCATGATGAAAATCCCGATTCGCCATCGAACGGCAGACCGCGTCCACGCAGGCCGGTCGCGCCGCCGCTGGCGCAATGGCCGCCGCTCAGGCGGCGCTGCGCTCGAACTCGCGCATGTAGTCGATCAGCGCGGTGACGCCCTCCAGCGGCATCGCGTTATACAGGCTGGCGCGCATGCCGCCCACCGACTTGTGGCCCTTGAGCTGGACCAGCCCATTGGCGCGCGCGCCGGCCAGGAAGGCCTCGTTGCGCGACTCGTCGGCCAGGAAGAACGGCACGTTCATGCGCGAGCGGCAGCTCGGATCGATCTCGTTGCGATAGAACGCGCTCTGGTCGAGGAAGTCGTAGAGCGCGCGCGCCTTGGCGATATTGCGCTGCTCGATGCCGTCCACGCCGCCCTGCCGCTTCAGCCATTTGAACACCAGCCCGGCGATATAGATCGCATAGGTCGGCGGCGTGTTGTACATCGAATTGTTGTCGTTGACGATGCGCCAGTTGAACGCCGACGGGCACAGCGGATGCGCGTGGCCAAGCAGGTCTTCACGCACGATCACGATGGTGACGCCGGCCGGGCCGATGTTCTTCTGCGCGCCGCCATAGACCACCTGCACGCGCGACCAGTCGATCGGCCGCGACAGGATATGGCTCGATGCGTCGGCGACTACCACGCGGCCGCGGTTCTGGCCGATATCGGGCACCTGCTGGAATTCGACGCCGACGACGGTTTCGTTGGTGCATAGATGCACATAGGCGGCATCGTCGGACAGCTGCCAGGTCGCCGGATCGGGGATGCGCGCGAAGCGCTGTTCGACGCTGCTGGCGGCGATATGGCTGGCGCCGTAGCGGCGCGTTTCCTGTTCGGTCTTGACCGACCAGGTGCCCGTCACGACGAAGTCCGCCTTGGGCCGTTCGGGATTCAACCGGCCGATCAGGTTCAGCGGGACGATGGCGTTTTCGCCGATCGCCCCGCCCTGCAGGAACAGGATGCGGAATTCCTTCGGCACCTTCAGCAGTTCGCGCAGATCCGCCAGCGCCTCGTTGTGGATCCCCTCGAACTCCTTGCTGCGGTGGCTCATCTCCATCACCGAGATACCGGTGCCGTGCCAGGAGAGCATTTCCTCGGCTGCCTGCTGGAGCACCTCGGCCGGCAGGGTCGCGGGCCCCGGGGAGAAGTTGTAGACACGTTCGGCCATGGCGCGCTGCATCATGGCGGCAAGGGAAGGATTCTGGGGATCGTTCATGAACGGAAAGAAAAATGGCTGCCTGGGATAGCCCAAGCAGCCATTATTACCTAAAGACGCATTTCGTTGGCGTCCCGGCGTCGCCGAGGTGGCGCACCGGACGCCGCGCCCGGCTTACTTCGATGCCGCGGTGACTTCCTTCTCGGCGGCGTCGCGCATCGACTTGCCCACCTGCGGGCCGTACTTCTGCATCATCGAGCCCCAGATTTCCTGGGTCGCCTTGCCCTGGTTGGCCATGAACTTCTGGCCGGTCGGCGACTTCAGGAACGTCGTCAGGTCGCGGATTTCCTGCGCGGTGTAGTACTTGCCGAAGGCGTCGTAGTGGGCCTTGATCGCGTCGTTCTTGAACGCATCGGTGCCGAACTGCTTGCCGGCGCCATCGACCATGCGCTGCACCGCGCCGTTCTTCTTCAGCTTCTCGACCGCGGCCTGCTTCTGCGTGTCGCTCAGCGTCTTGTTCTCGACCAGCACCTGTTCGAGCACCAGCGGCGCTTCCTGCTTGGCGCCGGCCTGCCAGTTCTCGGCCTGGCCCTTGACGGCCTGGTCGGCCTGCATCACGGACAGCAGTTCCTTGATCGCCGCGGTCTTGTCCGCGTCCTGCGCGCGCGCATGCTGCGCGACCATCAAGGCCGGAACAAAAGCAGCCAGCACAGCAATACGTCGAGTGGTGTTGAGCATTATGACTCCCTGATGAATTCGTCCGGTTTAGTCCGGTAGCGACTGGCCTAGTTCCAGCGGCCGCGCCATTGTTGCATCTGATTACGATTGAGCGCCATTGTCACCATTTGCGACATCATCGGCACCATTGCCGGCACCATTGTCGTCGCCGTTGGTGGCAGCGTCGTGATCGCCGTTCTCGCCGGCCTCGCCGTTCTCGCCATTATCCGCATCGCTTTCGACGATGCGCTGCAGGCCCGAGAGCTTGGTGCCCTCGTCGACGTTGATCAGCGTGACGCCCTGCGTCGCGCGGCCCATCTCGCGGATTTCGGCCACGCGGGTGCGGATCAGCACGCCGCCGGTGGTGATCAGCATGATCTCGTGCTCCGGCGCGACCAGCGCGGCGGCGACCACGCGGCCGTTACGCTCGCTGGTCTGGATCGCGATCATGCCCTTGGTGCCGCGGCCGTGTCGAGTGTATTCGGTGATCGGCGTGCGCTTGCCATAGCCGTTCTCCGTCGCGGTCAGCACGCTGCCAACCGAACCGGCATCCTCGGCGTTTTCCGCGTTCTCGGCCGGCGCAACCAGCATCGCGATCACGGTCTGGCCGTCGTCGAGGTTCATGCCGCGCACGCCGCGGGCCTGCCGGCCCATCGGACGCACGTCGTTCTCGTCGAAGCGCACCGCCTTGCCGGCGTCCGAGAACAGCATTACGTCGTGCTGGCCATCGGTAATCGCCGCGCCGATCAGGTAGTCGCCCTCATCGAGGTCGACCGCGATGATGCCGGCCTTGCGCGGATTCGAGAACTCGGTCAGCGCGGTCTTCTTGACGGTGCCGCGGGCGGTCGCCATGAAGATGAAGTGCTCGGCGTCGAACTGGCGCACCGGCAGGATCACCGTGATCTTCTCGCCTTCCTGCAGCGGGAACATATTGACGATCGGCCGGCCGCGCGAGGTCCGCGAGCCCTGCGGCACTTCATAGACCTTCAGCCAGTACAGCCGGCCGCGGTTCGAGAAGCACAGGATGTAGTCGTGCGTGTTGGCGACGAACAGCGTATCGATCCAGTCGTCTTCCTTGGTCGCCATCGCCTGCTTGCCGCGGCCGCCGCGCTTCTGCGCGCGGTACTCCGAGATCGGCTGGCTCTTCATATAGCCGCTGTGCGACAGCGTGACCACCATGTCCTGCGGCGTGATCAGGTCCTCGGTATCGAGCTCGGTCGCGTTCAGCTCGATCTGCGAACGGCGGTCGTCGCCGAATTCGGCGCGGATCGCGGTCAGTTCGTCGGTGATGATCGTGGTAATGCGCTCCGGCCGTGCCAGGATGTCGAGCAGGTCGGTAATCGCGGCCATCACGTCGCGGTATTCCTGCACGATCTTGTCCTGCTCCAGGCCGGTCAGGCGCTGCAGGCGCATCTGCAGGATTTCCTGGGCCTGCGAATCGGACAGGCGGTACAGGCCGTCGTCCTGCATGCCGAACACCGGCGGCAGGCCGTCCGGGCGGTAGGCCGCGCGCCCGCCGGGGGTATCGGTCTCGGCGCGCGCCAGCATCTCGCGCACCAGCTGCGAATCCCAGGACTTGGCCATCAGTTCCTGCTTGGCGATCGGCGGGGTCGGCGCGGCCTTGATGATCGCGATGAACTCGTCGATGTTGGCCAGCGCTACCGCCAGGCCTTCCAGCACGTGGCCGCGCTCACGGGCCTTGCGCAGCTCGAACACGGTGCGGCGGGTCACCACCTCGCGCCGGTGCGACAGGAAGCACTCCAGCATCTGGCGCAGGTTCAGCAGGCGCGGCTGGCCGTCGACCAGCGCCACCATGTTCATGCCGAAGGTGTCCTGCAGCTGGGTGTTCTTATATAGGTTGTTCAGGACAACCTCGGGCACCTCGTTGCGCTTCAGTTCGATGACCACGCGCATGCCGGACTTGTCGGACTCGTCGCGGATGTCGGAGATGCCTTCGATCTTCTTCTCGGTGACCAGCTCGGCGATGCGCTCCAGAAGCGTGCGCTTGTTCACCTGGTACGGCAGCTCGTCGATGATGATCGCCTGCCGCTGGCCCCGGTCGATGTCCTCGAAGTGAGTACGTGCTCGCATCACCACACGGCCACGGCCGGTGCGGTAGCCTTCGCGGACACCCTGGATGCCGTAGATGATGCCGGCGGTCGGGAAATCGGGCGCCGGAATCAGCTCGATCAGTTCGTCGACCGTCGCCTGCGGGTTGCGCAGCAGGTGCAGGCAGCCGTCGACCACTTCATTCAGATTGTGCGGCGGGATATTGGTGGCCATGCCGACCGCAATACCCGACGAACCGTTGATCAGCAGATTCGGAATACGCGCCGGCAGGATTTGCGGCTCGTTTTCGGAACCGTCGTAGTTCGGAACGAAATCGACGGTTTCCTTATCGATGTCCAGCAGCATTTCATGCGCTATCTTGGACAACCGGATTTCCGTATAACGCATGGCTGCGGCATTGTCGCCGTCGACCGAACCGAAATTGCCCTGGCCGTCGACCAGCATATAACGCAGCGAAAAATCCTGCGCCATGCGGACGATGGTGTCGTAGACCGCGGTGTCGCCGTGCGGGTGATATTTACCAATCACATCGCCAACAATACGCGCCGACTTCTTATAAGGGCGGTTCCAGTCGTTGTTCAGCTCGTGCATCGCATACAGCACTCGCCGGTGGACGGGCTTCAGGCCGTCCCGTACATCGGGAAGCGCGCGCCCGACGATCACGCTCATCGCGTAATCCAGGTACGAGCGACGCATTTCCTCTTCGAGGGAGACCGGAAGGGTTTCTTTGGCGAATTGATCCATTGCGGCGTGGCTTATGCGGTTGAAACGCCCGCAAGCGGCGGTCGGCACGGGGTGAATCGGTGCTGCCGGCGCGGCGGGTAACATGGCATTCTAACATGCGGCGCACCGGGGGCCGGCGCCCCTCCCACCACCCTTCACGCGGCCCGCCCCGCGCGGGGGCGATGTCTCGGAACCCAAGCGGGACAAGGGTTTGCGGGCATCGCAAGGACCATGTTGCACAAACACCACAGGCCCCGAAGCCATGGATTGAATCGCATATATTTACTTCTTAGGAAACGAGCCTTGTGGCACAATTCCCCAGCGAAGAGCCAGACATTGTTCGAAGTGGAGCATTCGTCACCTCGAGCGAGAAGGTTATACTCCGAAGAATGTATGACTTGTTTTCGTCCATTTGCTCGCAGTAACCCTGCGGTGATCTCATCCTGAGAGGAGAAATATGAAAAAATTTGCCAAGCTCGCGCTCGTTGCAGCTACCGCAGTAATGGCCGCATCCGCTCAAGCCCAGACCGCGTCGGTCCCCTACGAAAAGAAGGCGGTCAACGACAACTGGGGTAACGGTACGAGCGAGTACGTGTGGAAGAATGGCACGAACGAGCTCTGCTGGCGCGATAGCTCCTGGACCCCGGCCACGGCCAATGCTCAGTGCGACGGCGCGCTGGCTCCGGCTGCTGCCCCGGCTCCGGCTCCGGCTCCGGTCGCTCCCCCGGTGGTCTCGAGCGAGAAGGTCACCTTCGCCGCTGACACGCTGTTCGACTTCGACAAGGCTGTGCTGAAGCCGGAAGGCCGCGCCAAACTGGACGACCTGGTGTCGAAGCTGTCGGGCATCACTCTGGAAGTGATCATCGCCGTCGGCCACACCGACTCGTTCGGTACCGATCGCTACAACGATCGCCTGTCGATCCGCCGCGCCGAAGCCGTCAAGGCCTATCTGGTGAGCAAGGGCGTGGAAGCCAACCGCGTCTACACCGAAGGCAAGGGCGAGCGTCAGCTGAAGGTCGATCCGAAGTCGTGCAAGGGCAACCGCACCGCTCAGATCGCCTGCCAGCAGCCGAACCGCCGCGTGGAAGTCGAAGTGGTCGGTACCCGCAGCGCTCGCTGATCGGTCCCGCTCCACGGCGAAAAAGCCCAGCGCAAGCTGGGCTTTTTTTCGCCCTGCGTTTTCGTTCGGCGTCCTTGTACCGCCTTCCTGCGCCGCCCTTTTGCCATCGGACAACGCGCCGCCCGGCTCGCTTCGGGGGACGCATTTTGTTAGAGTTGCCCCAATTCTCAATGTCCCGCGCCGCCAGGCGCGCGCCAGATTCATGACGCCGACTTCCCCCGTGATTCACCCGACCGTCGACACCCGCCAGATTGCGCGCAACGCCGATCTGAAGGAAATCGACAAGTTCAGCGAAATGGCCCACCGCTGGTGGGACCCGAACAGCGAATTCAAGCCGCTGCACGAAATCAATCCGCTGCGGCTGAGCTGGATCGACAGCATCGCCGACCTGCGCGGCAAGAACGTGGTGGACATCGGCTGCGGCGGCGGCATCCTGTCCGAGAGCATGGCCCGCGCCGGCGCCACCGTGCGCGGCATCGACCTGTCGACCAAGGCACTGAAGGTCGCCGACCTGCACAGCCTGGAATCGGGCGTCGCCGTAACCTACGAGGAGATCGCGGCCGAGGCCTTGGCCGCGCGCATGCCGGCCAGCTTCGACGTGGTCACCTGCATGGAGATGCTGGAGCACGTGCCGGACCCGGCCTCGATCGTGCGCGCCTGCGCCACGCTGGTCCGGCCCGGCGGCCACGTGTTCTTCTCGACGATCAACCGCAATCTGAAGGCGTATCTGCTGGCCGTGCTCGGCGCCGAATACGTGCTCAACATGCTGCCGCGCGGCACGCACGACTACGACAAGTTCATCAAACCCGCCGAACTGGCCCGCTTCGCCCGGCAAGCGGGTCTGGACCTGATCGAGCTGCGCGGCATGGTCTACCGTCCGCTGTCCCAGGTCTACGAGCTGAGCCGCGATACCGACGTCAACTACATGATGGCCCTGCGCCGGACCGCCTGAGCATGCCGACCTTCGACGCTGTTTTCTTCGATCTGGACGGCACTCTCGCCGATACCGCGCCGGACCTCGCCGCCGCGGCCAACCGCCTCGTGGTCGAGCATGGCCGCGAGCCGGTCGATTACGCGCTGCTGCGCCCGGTCGCCTCGCACGGCGCACGCGGGCTGATCGGCGCCGCCTTCGGCAAGACGCCGGACGACCCCGATTTCCCGGCGCTGCGCGATGCCTTCCTGAACTACTACGAAGCCGATATCGCGGTGCAGACGCGCCTGTTCGACGGCATGGACGAGGTGCTGGCCGCGCTCGAATCCGCCGGCATCCGCTGGGGCATCGTCACCAACAAGATTACCCGCTTCACCACCCCGCTGGTCAATGCGATCGGCCTGGCGCCGCGCGCCGCCGCGGTGGTCAGCGGCGACACCACGCCATACCCGAAGCCCCACCCGGCCCCGCTGCTGCACGCCGCGCAGGTCAGCGGCGTCGACCCGCTGCGCTGCGCCTATGTGGGCGACGACCTGCGCGATATCCAGGCCGGCAAGGCGGCCGGCATGGCCACCATCACGGCGGCCTACGGCTACTGCGGCGAAGGCGAGCCACCGGAGCGCTGGGGCGGCGACTATCTGGTTCGCCATCCCAGCGAGTTGATTCCGCTGCTCACGACGGGCGCTGCCGCTCTCTAGGGAACCGACACGCACGCCCGGCGTCGAAAGCGAGTACAATCCGTTTTCCTTACTGGGGCCGACCTGGTTTCGACGTGGGTTGCAAAGCAGTAGAGGGCATACCGAGGACCCGTCACCTCGTAAATCAATGGGAACGCAATAACTGCTAACGACGAACGTTACGCACTGGCAGCCTAAGGGCCGCCGTCCTCGCACTGGCTCGCTGACGGGCTAG
The DNA here is from genome assembly GCF_021213615.1 of Cupriavidus sp. UGS-1. Classification (NCBI taxonomy): domain Bacteria; kingdom Pseudomonadati; phylum Pseudomonadota; class Betaproteobacteria; order Burkholderiales; family Burkholderiaceae; genus Cupriavidus; species Cupriavidus sp. UGS-1. Next base: position 135,420 of record NZ_JAJQJF010000002.1, read on the forward strand.
GGTCGCAAGACCACGCGAGGTCATTGACGTCAGATAAGCCCTGCGGGTGTCACGACCTCAGGGACGAAAACCAAGTGACTCGCCGTCGTAGAGCGTGTTCGTCCGCGATGCGGCGGTTAAATCAAATGACAGAACTAAGTATGTAGAACTCTCTGTGGAGGATCTGCGGACGCGGGTTCGATTCCCGCCGGCTCCACCAGTATTCCACCCGACGACATCCGGCAGATGTCCTCAAACCCGCGACAGCGTCAGCTGCGCGGGTTTTTGTTTGCCCGGCCGCGGCCGATTCGACGCGTGCATCCGGACTCAAGCCGCTTCGGAGACGGCGTTGCCCTCGGCCCGTTCCCACGGCATCGACGGCGAGAACATCTCGACCAGATGATCGATAAAGGTCCGCACCTTCGCCGGCACATGGCTGGTGTTCGGATACAGCGCAGATATGACATAGGGCCGCTGCGTCAGCTCCAGCGGAATCGCCATCAACTGGCCGCGCTTGAGCGCCTCAGCGGCCAGGAAGATCGGCAGCGACGCAATGCCCAGCCCGGCGATCGCCATGTCGCGGATCGCTTCGCCATTGTTGGCGACGATGCGCGAACGCATGGCGACGGAGACCGGCGTTCCCCGCTCGTCCTCGAACTGCCAGAAGCGCCTCGCATGGACCAGCGCATAGTCGATCGCGTCGTGCTCCGCCAGTTCGGCGGCGTGGCGCGGCACGCCCCGGCGCTCCGCATAGCCGGGGCTGCAGCACAGCACGCGCGGACATTCGCCGAGCATCCGCATTCTGAGGCTCGAGTCCTGCAGGTAGCCGATCCGGATCGCGACGTCGTAGCCGCCATGGGACAAGGCCATCGGCCGGTCATCGTAATCCACGGCGATTTCCAGGTCCGGATGCTGGCGCGCAAACGCGGCAATGACCGGCCCCAGATAGAGAATGCCGAACGACATCGGCGTGGCGACACGCAGCCTGCCGCGCAGGGTCACGACGTCCCGGTGCGCGGCCATGCCCTCCGCCGTCTCATGAATCTCGCTGAGCAGCGGCGCGATCCGTTCATAGAACGCCTCGCCCGCTTCGGTCGGTTGAAGCTGTCCCGGCGCACGATGGAACAGTTGTACCGACAGCGCGAGCTCGAGGTCGCGAATGCGCTTGCTGACGACGGATTTCGTCACGTTGAGCCGCCGTGCCGCCCCGGTGATGCCACCGGCCTGCACGACGCGCACGAACGTTTCCATATCATCGTATCGCCACTGCATCGGTCCCCACCCCCATCAGCACCGCACTGGTGCATCGCGCCTCGGCATGTTCGTTCGCGCCGAACGTGATGTTCGCTGCCGCCCAACCGATTGGCCGCTACATCGCCCTCGATTTCGCCATATTCTGTCTTCATCCGGGGGCGATGCCAACGGTGCCGCGGACGCGCTCCGGATCGTCCAAGCCATCGCAACCACGCGAACGGCACGACGCGATCAACCTGTGGAGACTGTCATGACAAAACCCTATACGAGACTCGACAAGAGCCAGGCCGCCGTGCTGCTGGTCGACCATCAAACGGGTCTGCTGTCGCTGGTACGGGATTTCCAGCCCGATCAGTTCAAGAACAACGTGCTTGCCCTCGCCGATCTCGCGGCGTATTTCAAACTTCCGACGATCCTGACCACCAGCTTCGAAGACGGGCCGAACGGACCCCTGGTGCAGGAGCTGAAGGACAAATTCCCCGACGCGCCCTATATCGCCCGACCCGGCAACATCAATGCCTGGGACAACGAGGACTTCGTCAAGGCGGTGAAGGCGACCGGCAGGAAACAGCTGATCGTCGCCGGCGTCGTGACCGAAGTCTGCGTCGCGTTTCCCGTGCTGTCGGCGATCGAAGAAGGATTCGATGTCTTCGTGGTGACCGACGCCTCGGGCACCTTCAACGAAGTGACTCGCTATGCCGCCTGGGACCGCATGTCCGCCGCGGGCGCGCAACTGATGAACTGGTTCGGCGTTGCCTGCGAGCTGCATCGCGATTGGCGCAATGACATCGAAGGGCTGGGCCAGATGTTCTCCGAACACATTCCCGACTATCGCAACCTGATGGCGTCCTATGCGCTGCGCCAGGGCAGGTAACAGGCCCCGCCGCCCTCGGCGCGGCTGATTGGAACCGGCTGGCGAATCCATCGACTTCCCCATTCCCCGGCCCCTGCGCCGCAAGCCCTCAATTGCAGAGGCCTTGCGGCGTTTTCATTGCGGCCGCGCCGCGGCGCCAGCCGGCTTTCACGCCGCACTGATGGCATCATCGCGCAACCGAGTCCTCCTTCTTTCATTGCCGAGCCCGCCGATGACCGCCTTCCAGCCCGTTCCCCTGCAATACGCCAGCCGCCTGATCAACCATGGCCCGACGGTGCTGATCACCAGCAGCGACGGCGCCCGCCGCAACGTGATGGCCGCCGCGTGGTCGATGCCGGTCGAATTCACGCCGCCGCGCATTGCGATCGTGATCGACAAGCGCACCTTCACGCGCGAGCTGGTCGCGGCGAGCGGCAGCTTTGGCATCTGCATTCCCGGCGCGGCCGCGATCGACATGACCTATGCGGTCGGCAGCGCCACCGGCCGCGATGTCGACAAGTACGCCCAATTCGGCATCGCCACCATCACCGGCCCCGAGCTGGGACTGCCGCTGATCGAAGCCGGCTGCAGCGCGTGGATGGAGTGCCGGCTGATTCCGGAAGCGCATACCGAGGATGCCTACGACACCTGCTTCGGCGAGGTCGTCGCGGCCGCCGCGGATCCGCGCGTGTTCGCCAATGGCCGGTGGAAGTTCGATGCCGGCAACGAGGCGCTGCATACGATCCATCATCTGGGCGGCGGCAATTTCGTGCGTTCGTCCTCGACGATCGTCGCCAAGCCGATCGGCTGACCCAAACCCTGCGCCCAACCCAAGCTCGATGGTCATCGCCGCGAAGCCGATCTGCTGATCCAAAGATCAGCCCCTGGCCTGAGCCGAACGCGACTTCGATCGTTCAGCGCTTTCTACCCGCCCGCAACGGCTGCAACGGCCGCAACGACACTGCCGCCGCCTGCCGCACCGCGTGCGTGACCGCGTCGAGCGCCGGCGAGCGCAGCCGCCACCGGTGCCAGTACAAGGGCACGTCCAGGTGCCGGCCGGGCGCGAATTCGGCGAGCGAGCCCTGCGCCAGCGGCTCGCGCACGAAGGGCTCGGGCATCATGCCCCAGCCGAGCCCGCGCTGGGCAAACGCGACGAAGCCGGCGGTCGAGGGCACGTAGTGAATCGGCGGCATCGGCTGCTCGGCATCGGGCCCGATCAGCAGCGCGATAAAGCGGGCCTGCAGCGCATCCTTGCGATTGAAGGCCAGCATCGGCGTACGCGACAGGCTGCCTGCGTTCGCTCCCTTCGCAAACGCCCGCGCGATCAACTGCGGCGAAGCGACGCCCAGATACCGCATGATGCCCAGCGGTTCGACCGTGCAGCCCTGCACCGGCTCGGCGCTGGCGCTGACCGCCGCCATCACCACGCCCTCGCGCAACAGCGTCGCCGAATGGTCCTGGTCCTCGACGCGAAGATCGAAGACCATCGCGGGCTCGGCCGACAATGCGTCGAAGCTGGCGGGAAACCAGCTGTCGAGCGAATCGGCGTTGACGGCCAGCGGCACGCGCAGCGGCATCCCGCCCGTGCCCCGCAAGCCATTGCCGTCGGCATCGCCCAGTTCGGCCAGGGTCTCCGCTTCGAGCAGCGCCAGCTGCTCGGTGTAGCGCGCCAGCGTGCGGCCCGCCGCGGTGGGCTGGCACGGGCTGCCGCGTTGCAGCAGCACCTGGCCGAGCCGCTCCTCGAGCTGGCGCATCCGTTGGCTGATTGCCGACGGCGTGACATGCAGGCGCCGCGCGGCGGCCTCGAAGCTTCCCTCCTGCAGCACCGCGGCAAAGGCGGCCAGTTGGCCGTTGTCGATCTTCATCGTTAGCGTTTCTAATCCAGGGCAAGGAAGTTTAGTTTTTCTTTTGACTGGGGCCAAGCTAGGCTGACGACCTTTCCACTGCCGCGCGCTCCCCCGATGAAGATCGACATGCCCCTGATGGCCGGCTTTCTGTCCAGCCTGGCGCTGATCATTCCGATCGGCGCGCAGAACGCCTTCGTGCTGCGGCTCGGCATCCGGCGCCAGCACCGTCTGCCGGTGGCCCTGCTGTGCGCGATGTCCGATGCGCTGCTGATCGGTGTCGGCATCGCCGGCCTCGGCGCGCTGCTGCACGCCCATCCCGGCTGGCTGACGCTGACGCGCTATGGCGGCGCGGCCTTCCTCGCGGCCTATGGCCTGCTGGCGGCGCGCCGTGCCTTCGATGCCGGCAAGGTCGAACTGCAGGCCGCGGCGCCGCTGCCGCTGGCGACCGCGCTGGCCACCTGCCTCGCCTTCACCTTCCTGAACCCGCACGTCTATCTCGATACCGTGGTGCTGCTTGGCGCGCTGGCGAGCCAGCATGGCCGCGATGGCCGCTGGATCTTCGGCATCGGCGCGGCGCTGGCCAGCCTGTCGTGGTTTCTCGCGCTCGCCTATGGCGCCGGACTGCTGGCGCCGCTGTTCCGCCGCCCGGTGGCGTGGCGCTGTCTCGACGGCGCGATCGCGGCGGTAATGATCGGTCTGGCCTTGACGTTGTTACTGGGCTAGCGAGCGCGCCCGCGCGGCTTTCAATGCGGCCGAATTCTGCATTGCACAAATTTGTGCGATGTAACACGGAACTGACTTTTGCCGCGGCCGGACGAAGAGTTGTTCCGCCGTACGGCACCGCGATGCCGATGCACTGATGCAGTGCACCAGCGTGTTTCCGCACTGACGCTGCGCCTCGTTGCAAACGCTGGCGCAGTGCACGTGGCCGCGGCGGCCGTCCCGTTCCAACCGTCCGCCAGCAAGGAGCCACCATGGAAGTCGCCAAACGCCTGATGCTCGAGAACCGCGCCTGGGCCACCGAAGTGTTGTCACGCGATCCCGAACGCTTCAAGCGCCTGGCCGTGCGCCAGGCGCCGGATGTGCTGTGGATCGGCTGTTCGGACAGCCGCGTGCCGGCGGAACTGATCACCAATGCCGAGCCGGGCGATCTGTTCGTGCACCGGAACATCGCCAACCTGGTGTGCGAGGAGGACCCCAACCTGATGAGCGTGCTGCAGTACGCGCTGGAGGTGCTGCGCGTCGGCAACGTCATCGTCTGCGGGCATCAGGGCTGCGGCGGCGTACGCGCGTCGCTGGCGCGCGTTCCGGAGCTGCCGCATGTCGATGCGCGGCTGGACGAGATCCGGCAGGTCTATCGCGCGCACTGCGCCGAGCTCGATCGTCTCGATGGCGACGACGCCCGCACCGCGCGCCTGGTCGAACTCAATGCGATTGCGCAGGTGCGCAAGCTGGCCGGGATGCCGCTGGTCCGCAAGGTGTGGGACAGCGGCCGCGTGCTGCGCCTGCATGCATGGATCTACTCGCTGGAAACGGGTCTGCTCGAGGAGCGGCTGTGCCTGGACGGCACGGAAGCGGCAACGGGCCTGGAACCGCTGGCCGCCTGACCCCATCGACCTGACCACTGGACCGCATCGACCCTATGAACTCGGCGCCCCCTACCTCGACTGTCTCCATCCCGTCCTCGCGCGATGCCTATCTGCGCCATCTCGGCCGCGATATCCCGGCCGGCGTGGTGGTGTTTCTCGTTGCGCTGCCGCTTTGCCTCGGCATCGCGCTGGCCTCCGGCGCACCGTTGTTGTCCGGCCTGCTGGCCGGCGTGATCGGCGGCGTGGTGGTCGCCATGCTGAGCGGCTCGCAGCTGAGCGTCAGCGGTCCCGCGGCCGGCCTGGTCGTCATCGTCGTCGGCGCGATCGCGACGCTCGGCAGCTTTTCCGCGTTCCTGGTCGCGGTGATGCTGGCCGGCATGCTGCAGATCGTCTTCGCGTGGCTGCGCGCCGGCGATATCGCGGCGCTGGTGCCGTCGGCGGTGATCAAGGGCATGCTCGCGGCGATCGGCCTGCTGCTGATCATCAAGCAGCTGCCGGTCGCGCTCGGCCTGCCTTCGTCCGCGCCGCTGGATAGCCGGATGGTCGACGAGGCCGGCCTGGCCGACGCCGCGCAACAGGCGCTCGGCATGGTGTCGGGCAGCAACCTGACGGTGGCCGCGGTCGCGCTGGCGATCCTGGTGCTGTGGGATACCGACTTCATCCGTCAACGGCGCGCGCTGCGGGCCCTGCCCGCGCCGCTGCTGGCGGTGCTGTGGGGCGTGCTGTACCAGCGCTTCGCCGTGCATGCGAGCCCCGATGCCGCGCTGGCGCCCGATCATCTGGTGCAGCTGCCGGCCATCGACGGCCCGGCTTCGCTGCTGGCCGAACTGGCGCGCCCGGACTTCTCGGCGCTGGCCAATCCCGATCTCTATGTGGTCGCGCTGACGCTGGCGATCGTCGCCAGCCTGGAGACGCTATTGAGCCTGGAGGCGGTCGACAAGCTCGACCCGATGCGCCGCGTGGCGCCGCCCAATCGCGAGCTCTACGCGCAGGGCGTCGGCAATATCGTGGCCGGCCTGCTGGGCGCGCTGCCGCTGACCGCGGTGATCGTGCGCAGCTCGGCCAATATCAGCGCGGGCGGCCGCACCAAGGTGTCGGCGGTCGTGCACGGCGTGCTGCTGCTGGCCAGCGTGCTGTTCCTGTCGGATCTGCTGCGCTGGATTCCGCTGGCGGCGCTGTCGGCCATCCTGCTGCATGTGGGCTACAAGCTGGCCAAGCCGGCGCTGTTCGTCGAGGCCTGGCGCAAGGGGCCGGCGCAGGCGCTGCCGTTCGTCGTGACGATCGCGGCGATCCTGGCCACCGACCTGCTGTTCGGCATCGCCATCGGCATGGCGGTGGGAATCGCCTTCACGCTGCGCCATCATGCGCAGAGCGCGATCTCGCTGACACGCTACGAGGACTGCTATCTGCTACGGCTGCACAAGGACGTGTCGTTCTTCCACAAGGCGCAGCTGCGGCGCCATCTGGCGAAGGTGGAAGCGGGCGGGAAACTGATCATCGATGCGACCCGTTGCGAGCGCATCGACCACGATATCGAGGAAACGCTGACCGACTTCCAGCGCGCCGCGCGGGTGGCGGGCATCGATGTCACGCTGCGCACGCCGGGGCCGGCGTCGCGCCTGCCGGGGGCATTGGCCGCCGCCGGGTCGTAGCGGCCGCCCGCGTTGCGACGCGGGCGGCGAGCGGGCGGGCGGCCGGTCAGTCAACCACCGGCAAATCAACCGGCAATCAACCGGCAATCAACCGGCGATCAACCCGCCGATCCAGCGGGCATCAATCGGCCTTCACCGGCTCGATCGCCATCTCCTTGAGCCTGAGCTCGACCGCCTTGCCCTTGCGCGCGCGCTTGCCGACATAGGGAAGCAGGTTCGCGCCGGCCAGCTTCTGCGACGTCGCCTTGCCGCCTCGGCCGAGCCCGGACACCATCAGTCCGGGCGCGCCCACCGCGGCGACCTGCTGCAGCGTTTCCTTCGGTTCCAGCTCCATCAGGATCACGCCGCGTCCGCCGCCGGACAGCACCTTGATCTCGTCGAGCGCGATCAGCAGCAGGCGGCCATTGCCCGACAGGCAGGCCACGTGCGTCGCCTCGTCGCCGATCGGCGCGGGCGAGAGCGGCGCGTCGCCATCGTCGAGCGTCAGGAACGACTTGCCGCCCTTCTGCCGGCTGATCATGTCACCGACCTTGCTCTGGAAGCCGTTGCCGCCGCGCGTCGCGATCAGCATGCGCTGATCGGCCGTGCCGGCGAACGTATGCGCGATCTGCGTGCCCGCCTGCAGCTCGACCAGCGTGGTCAGCGGCACGCCGTCGCCGCGGCCCCCGGGCAGGCCCGCGACCGGCACCGAATAGACGCGGCCATTGGTACCGAAGGCGAGCAGCACGTCGATCGTGCGGCATTCGAAGGTGCGGTACAGCGCGTCGCCCGCCTTGAAGGTGAACTGCTGCGGATCGTGCCCATGGCCCTGGCGCGTGCGCACCCAGCCCTTCTGCGACACCACCACGGTCACCGGTTCGTCGATCACGCGCACTTCCGCGGCGGCGCGGCGCTCTTCCTGGATCAGCGTGCGGCGCGGGTCCTTGTCGGCCGGGCTGTACTGCCTGGCGTCGGCCTCGATCTCCTTGACGATGCGACGACGCATCATGGTCTCGGACTTGAGCAGCACGTCGAGGTCGGCCTGTTCTTCGCGCAGGTCCTTCAGCTCCTGCTCGATGCGGATCGATTCGAGCCGCGCCAGTTGGCGCAGCCGGATTTCGAGGATGTCCTCGGCCTGGCGCTCGGACAGGCCGAAGGCCTGCATCAGCGCGGGCTTGGGCTCGTCGCCCTCGCGGATGATGCGGATCACCTCGTCGATATTGAGCAGCACCAGCATCCGGCCTTCGAGGATATGGATGCGGTCCTCGACCTTGCCCAGCCGGTGCCGGCTGCGGCGGGTCACCGTCTCGAAGCGGAAGGCGATCCATTCGCGCAGGATCTCGGCGAGGCCCTTCTGCCGCGGACGGCCGTCGGTGCCGATCATCACCAGGTTGATCGGCGCGCCGGTCTCGAGGCTGGTATGCGCGAGCAGCGTCTGCGCGAATTCCTGCTGGTCGATGTTCTTGCTCTTGGGCTCGAACACCAGCCGCACCGGCGCGTCCTTGCCGGACTCGTCGCGCACCGCGTCGAGCACGCCGAGCATGGTCTGCTTCAGCTGCAGCTGCTCGGGGGTCAGCGACTTCTTGCCGGCGCGGACCTTCGGATTGGTCAGTTCCTCGATTTCCTCGAGCACCTTCTGCGCCGAGGTGCCGGGCGGCAGCTCGTTGACCACCAGCTGCCACTGGCCGCGCGCCATGTCCTCGATGACCCAGCGCGCACGCACCTTCAGGCTGCCGCGGCCGCTCTCGTAGATCTGCGCGATGTCGGCCGGCGACGAGATGATCTGGCCGCCGCCCGGATAGTCCGGGCCCGGCATCAGCGCCAGCAGCTCGGCCAGCGTGATGTTCGGATTGCGGATCATCGCGACCGTGGCCGCGGCGACCTCGCGCAGGTTGTGTGGCGGGATTTCGGTGGCCATGCCGACCGCGATGCCGGACGCGCCGTTGAGCAGCACGAACGGCAGCCGCGCCGGCAGCAGCTTGGGCTCTTCCATCGAGCCGTCGTAGTTCGGCGCGAAGTCGACCGTGCCCTGGTCGATCTCGTCGAGCAGCAGCCGCGCGATCGGCGTCAGCCGTGCCTCGGTGTAGCGCATCGCCGCGGCGCCGTCGCCGTCGCGCGAGCCGAAGTTGCCCTGGCCGTCGATCAGCGGATAGCGCAGCGAGAAGTCCTGCGCCAGCCGCACCAGCGCGTCGTAGGCCGACTGGTCGCCGTGCGGGTGGAATTTGCCCAGCACGTCGCCGACCACGCGTGCCGACTTGACCGGCTTGGCGTCGGCGCGCAGGCCCATCTCGTGCATCGCGAACAGGATGCGGCGCTGCACCGGCTTCTGGCCGTCGGCCACCTCTGGCAGCGCGCGGCCCTTGACCACGCTGATCGCATAGTCCAGATAGGCGCGTTCGGCGTAGTGGGCGAGCGTCAGCGAATCAGCCGGCTCGTCGGGTTGAAACGTAATGTCTTGTTGTTCCATGGATGCTCAATACCTGCCGTCAGCGGCGATCAGATGTCGGCCACGACTTCGTTGCCGCGTTCCTCGAGCCAGTTGCGCCGCTGCGCGGCCTCGCCCTTGCCCATCAGCATGTTCATCACGCCGACCGTCTTCGGCAGGTCGTACTCGCCGAGCGCCACCGGCAGCAGCCGGCGCGTGTCGGGGTTCATCGTGGTCTCCCACAGCTGCTCGGCGCTCATCTCGCCCAGGCCCTTGAAGCGCGAGATCTGCCACGCGCCTTCCTTGACGCCGTCCTTGATCAGCTTGTCCTGGATCGCCTCGAGCTCGCCGTCGTCGAGCGCGTACAGCTTCTGCGCAGGCTTCTTGCCGCGCGCCGGCGCGTCGACGCGATACAGCGGCGGACGCGCGACATAGACGTTCCCCTGCTCGATCAGCTTGGGGAAATGGCGGAAGAACAGCGTCAGCAGCAGCACCTGGATGTGCGCGCCGTCGACGTCGGCATCCGACAGGATGCAGATCTTGCCGTAGCGCAGGTTCGACAGGTCCGGCTCGTCGTCCGGGCCGTGCGGGTCCACGCCGATCGCCACCGCGATGTCGTGCACCTCGTTGTTGGCGAACAGGCGGTCGCGTTCCGTCTCCCAGGTGTTCAGCACCTTGCCGCGCAGCGGCAGGATCGCCTGGAACTCCTTGTCGCGGCCCATCTTGGCCGAGCCGCCGGCCGAATCGCCCTCGACCAGGAACAGCTCATTGCGCGACACGTCGGTCGATTCGCAGTCGGTCAGCTTGCCGGGCAGCACGGCCACGCCGGAGCCCTTCTTCTTCTCGACCTTCTGCGCGGCGCGCGTGCGCGCCTGGGCCTGGCGGATCACCAGCTCGGCCAGCTTCTTGCCATAGTCGACATGGTGGTTCAGCCACAGCTCCAGCGCCGGCCTGCTGAAGGTCGAGACCAGCCGCACCGCGTCGCGGCTGTTCAGCCGTTCCTTGATCTGGCCCTGGAACTGCGGGTCCAGCACCTTGGCCGACAGCACAAATGAGGCGCGCGCGAACACGTCCTCGGACATCAGCTTGACGCCCTTGGGCAGCAGCGCGTGCATCTCGATGAAGCTCTTGACCGCCTGGAACAGGCCCTCGCGCAGGCCGGATTCGTGCGTGCCGCCGGCCGGCGTCGGGATCAGGTTCACGTAGGACTCGCGCACCGGCGCGCCTTCCTCGGTCCAGGCCACCACCCACGACGCGCCCTCGCCCTCGGCGAAGCCTTCCTCGCCGGCATTGGCATCGGGATCGGCGAAATGCTCGCCCTCGAACATCGGAATCACCAGCTCGGCGCCGCTGCCTTGCGCCAGCGCCTCGATCAGATAGCCCTTCAGGCCCTGGTCGTACTGCCAGGTCTGCACGGTCGGCTCCTGGCCGCCGCTCTTCTCGATGACCAGCGTGACCTTGACCCCGGGCAGCAGCACCGCCTTGCTGCGCAGCAGCCGCTGCAGTTCGGCCAGCGGAATCGTGGCCGAATCGAAGTACTTCGGATCGGGCCAGACCTGCACCCGCGTGCCGTTCTTCTTCTCGCCGCGCTCGATCTTGCGCGTGGTCAGCGGCGTGGTCACGTCGCCGCCGGAGAAGGTCAGCGTGGAGAAATTGCCGTCGCGCCAGACCGAGACGTCCAGCCGGGTCGACAGCGCATTGGTCACCGACACGCCGACGCCGTGCAGGCCGCCCGAGAACGCGTAGGCGCCACCCTTGCCCTTGTCGAACTTGCCGCCCGCGTGCAGCCGCGTGAAGACGATCTCGACGACCGGCACCTTTTCCTCGGGATGGATGCCGACCGGAATACCGCGGCCGTCGTCGTCGACGCTGACGCTGCCGTCGCGATGCAGCGTGACGACGATCTCGCTGCCGAAGCCGCCCAGCGCCTCGTCGGAGGCGTTGTCGATGACCTCCTGCACGATATGCAGCGGGTTGTCGGTACGGGTGTACATGCCGGGTCGTTGCTTGACCGGCTCCAGTCCTTTCAGGACGCGGATGGAAGATTCGCTGTACTGACTGGGTTTGCTCGCCATGGAGTCGTTACGAAAGTGGGAATCGCGGCCGCCGGACATCCGCATCGGGAGGGCCGGCCAGGCCGGGCAGCCTGCATTGTAATGGAACGCTGCAGGCGCCAATCCCGTATCAAGCGGGGAATTCTGCCCGTTCCAGCAGGGACGGCGTCCCAGGCCGCGGCCGAGCCGAAGGCTCGCCGGCGCGGCTCGCTGGCCACTCCCTCCGCATAAAACCCTGGCCGGCCGGGTGAATTCGGCGGCGGCCGACGCGCCTTTTCGATGCGGAGTACACTCGCCAGCACGATTGCCCGGCAGGGCAAGACGACGGCAACGAACAACACAACAACGACAACAGCAACACCCTCCGGACCGAGCCAGACATGCCAAGAAAACCACTCTCCCTGACCACCGTGCTGATCTGCGGGGGCCTGCTCGTCACGCTGTCGATGGGCATCCGCCACGGCTTCGGCCTGTTCAACCTGCCGATCACGCAGGCGCACGGCTGGAGCCGTGAAACCTTCGCCTTCGCGCTGGCGCTGCAGAACCTGATGTGGGGCGCGGCGCAGCCCTTTGCCGGCGCGCTGGCCGACAAGTTCGGCGCGCTCAAGGTGATGCTGGTCGGCGTGGCGCTGTACGTGGCGGGTCTGGTCGTGATGGCGATGGCCAGCAGCGGCACCGCGTTCGCCTCGGGCGCCGGCATCATGATCGGCATCGCGCAGGCAGGCACCACCTACAGCGTGGTCTACGGCGTGATCGGGCGCGTCGCCAGCCCCGAGAAGCGGGTCTGGGCGATGGGCATCGCCGCGGCGGCCGGCTCGTTCGGCCAGTTCCTGATGATTCCGGTCGAGCAGAGCCTGATTTCGGGCGTGGGCTGGCAGAACGCGCTGTTCGTGCTGGCGGTGATGGCCTGCATGATGCTGCCGCTGGCGATCGCACTGCGCGAGCCGGACCAGGGCGGCGCGGCGCACGGCCATCGCCAGACCATCGGCCAGGCGGTCAAGGAAGCGTTCGGCAACCGCAACTTCCAGCTGCTGACGCTCGGCTATTTCGTCTGCGGCTTCCAGGTGGTCTTCATCGGCGTGCACCTGGCGCCGTACCTGAAGGACCGCGGCTTCACCGATCCCAAGGTCGCCACCGTGGCACTGGCACTGATCGGGCTGTTCAACGTGTTCGGCACCTATACCGCCGGCGCGCTGGGCCAGCGCATGCCCAAGCGCTACCTGCTGTCGTTCATCTACCTGAGCCGCTCCATCGTGATCGCGGCCTATCTGCTGCTGCCGCTGTCGGCGTTCAGCACCTGGGTATTCGCCGCGCTGATGGGCGCGCTGTGGCTGTCCACGGTGCCGCTGACCAACGGCATCATCGCGCAGGTGTTCGGCGTGCAGTACCTGTCGATGCTGTCGGGCGTGGTGTTCTTCTCGCACCAGATCGGCAGCTTCCTCGGCGCGTGGCTGGGCGGCTATCTGTACGACCGCACCGGCGCCTACGACATCGTCTGGGGCATCGCGATCGCGCTCGGCGTGGTCGCGGCGCTGGTCAATCTGCCGATCCGCGAGCAGGCGCTGGTGCGCCCGCAGGCGGCGGCCGCGTGACCATGACGACGCGCGTGCTGCGGATCATGGGCGCCGCCACGCTGGCGGCGGCGCTGGTGCTCGGCTTTATCGGTTATCTGCAGCCCGGGTTCATGGTGGATGTGACCAATATGGTGCTGGCCTGGTGCGGGTGAGGGATTTGGGCGCCCAATGCCTTCTCCCCCGCCCCTCTCCCGCGCGCGGGAGAGGGAGAAAACCGGGGGACTCGATGAGCCGACGCGGCCTCTCCCGCTTGAGGAGAGGGGAAAAAACCGGCGGGACTGATGAGCCGACGCGGCCTCTCCCGCCTTCGGAGAGGGAGAAACCGGCGGCATTCGATGAACCAGCCCCCCCCCCCGATGAATCGACACTCCCCTCTCCCGCTTGCGGGACAGGGCCCGGGGGAGAGGGCAGCCTGCCGAAAGCGCCCGCGCCCTAGCCTTCGCCGCGGCGCTTGGCCTCCAGCAACTCCCAGCGCTCCAGCGCTTCCAGCAGTTCCATCTCGATCTCGTCGAAGCGCGCCGCCAGCTGCGCGGCGCGCGGCGGGTCGCTGGCATACAGCGAGCCGTCCTCGAGCTGCCCGCCGATGGTCTTCTGCTCGGCCTCCAGCGCGGCGATGCGCTCGGGCAGCGCGTCGAGTTCGCGCTGCTCCTTGTACGACAGCTTGACGGTCCGGTTGGCGCCGCGCGCATCGCGCCCCGCCGCCTTGGCCGCTTCGTCCCCGCCGGCGGGCTTGCCGGTCTCGGTGGCCTTGCGTTCCGCGCCCCGCTCCGCTCCCTTCTGGCCCTGCGCGGCCGCGCTGCGCTCCGACTGCTGGACCCAGTCCGAATAGCCCCCGACATACTCGCGCCAGCGCCCCTCGCCTTCCCACGCGATCGTCGAGGTCACCACGTTGTCGAGGAAGGCGCGGTCGTGCGACACCAGGAACACGGTGCCGCCGTAGTCCTGCAGCAGTTCCTCCAGCAGTTCCAGCGTCTCGATATCGAGGTCGTTGGTCGGCTCGTCGAGCACCAGCACATTGGCCGGCCTTGCAAACAGCCGCGCCAGCAGCAGCCGGTTGCGCTCGCCGCCCGACAGCGACTTGACCGGCGAACGCGCCCGCTCGGGCGCGAACAGGAAATCGCCCAGATAGCTCATCACGTGCTTGCGCTGGCCGTTGACCTCGACCCAGTCGCTGCCGGGGCTGATGGTGTCGGCCAGCGACGTCTCCAGATCCAGCTGCGTACGCATCTGGTCGAAGTACGCAACCCGCAGATTGCTGCCGTTCTTGACCACGCCCGCGTCCGGCGCCAGTTCGCCGAGGATCAGCCGCAGCAGCGTGGTCTTGCCCGCGCCGTTCGGCCCGATCAGGCCGACCTTGTCGCCGCGCATGATGGTGCCGGTGAAGTCGCGCACCACGGTGCGCTCGCCAAAGGACTTGGTCACGCCGGTCAGTTCGGCGACGATCTTGCCCGAGCGCTCGGCCTGCGAGACCTCGAGCTTCACATTGCCCTGCACCTCGCGCCGCGCCGCCCGTTCGGCACGCATCGTCACCAGCCGCTGGATGCGCGCGACGCTGCGCGTGCGGCGGGCCTCCACGCCCTTGCGGATCCACACCTCCTCCTGCGCGAGCAGCTTGTCGAACTTGGCCTGCTCGACCTGCTCGGCCGCCAGCATCTCGGCCTTGCGCGTCTGGTAAGCGGCGAAGTTGCCGGGGAAGGACACCAGCTTGCCGCGATCGAGCTCGACGATGCGCGTGGCGACGCGATCGAGGAACGCACGATCGTGGGTAATCAGCAGCACGCTGCCGCGAAAGCCCAGCAGCAGATCCTCGAGCCAGCGGATCGCCTCGACGTCGAGATGGTTGGTCGGCTCGTCGAGCAGCAGGATATCGGGCTCCGCCACCAGCGCCTGCGCGAGCGCCACGCGCTTGCGCGTGCCGCCCGACAGCGCGTCGACGCGCGCAACCGGATCGAGGCCCAGCCGCGCCAGCGTCGTCTCGACGCGCGTGCGCAGCTGCCAGGCATCGGCCGCGTCGAGCTCCGACTGCAGCCGATGCAGTTCGGCCAACGTGGCCTCGTCGTGATGCTCGGCCAGCCGGTTGGCGGCATGTTCGTAGGCGACCAGCAGGTCGTGGGCGGCGCCCATGCCCTGGGCGACCGCATCGAACACCGTCAGCTGCGCCGCGAACTCGGGTTCCTGCGGCACATAGGCGGTGGTGATGCCCTGCTGGCGCGCGATCAGACCGTCATCTGGCGCGGCCTGTCCGGCCACGATCTTCAGCAGCGAGGACTTGCCCGAGCCGTTGCGGCCGATCAGGCCGACCCGTTCGCCGGCCTCCAGCGAAAAGTCGGCGTGGTCGAGCAGCGCCACATGGCCAAAGGCCAGCTGGGCGTCGGAAATGGAGAACAGGGCCATGACAGCGAAGGAAGGAGGCGCGAAATAAGGGCGCGAAATGAAGGGTCGCGAGCGCCGAGGCCGGCGCGGAGGACGCGGCGCGAGCCTGGCACGGCGCGCGTCATGCCGGATCGGCGGCGAGCCGGCATTGTAGAGCATGCGCGGGAGCGGCGCGCCCGCCGCGGACGGAGGGCTAGCGCGGCACCGCCGGCAGGCGCAGCATCGCCTGGGCCCCGCCTTGCGGCCGGTTGCCGAGTGTCAGCTCGCCCCGGTGCAGCAGCGCCACCTCGCGCGCGAAGCACAGGCCGAGCCCGGTGCCCTTGTCGCGGCCGCCCGGCCGGGGGAGCGAATAGAAGCGCTCGAACACCCGCGGCAGCGCGTAGTCGGGGATGCCCGGGCCACTGTCGGCGACCGTCACGGCAAGCGCCTCCCCGTGCGCGCCGCGCTCGCGGTGCAGCCCCAGCACGACCGTGCTTCCGGCCGGCGCGAAGTCGACCGCGTTGTCGATCAGGTTGACCAGCGCCTGCCGCAGCAGGAACGGATCGCCCAGCACTTCGGCGGGCGCGGCATCGGTCTCGACGCGCGGCGACAGCACCACGCCGCGCTGCCGCGCGCGCGGTTCCAGTTCGGCCGCCACTTCCGTCAGCAGCGGCGCCAGCGCGACCGGACGCGGCGCCTCCAGCCGCTGGCGCTGCTCGACCTCGGCCAGCGCCAGCAGCTTGGCGACCATCTCGGCCAGGCGCCGCGCCTGGCTGTCGATATTGCCGACGAAGCGGGCGCGATCGGGCGCGGGCATGTCCTCGCGCAGCAATTCCGCCGCGCCACGGATCGCCGCCAACGGGCTCTTCATCTCGTGCGTCAGCGTATGGATGTAGTGCTCGACGTACTGCTTGTCCTCCAGGCGCAGGCGCATCGTCTCCATCGCCCTGCCCAGCTCGGCCAGCTCGCCGGCGCCCGACAGCGGCATCGCGGCGCGCTCGCCCGCCGCCACCGCGCGCGCATAGCGCCGCAGCCGGCGCAATCCGTTCGCCAGCCACAACGTGCAGGCCAGGCCGATCGCCGCGGCCACGCCCATCAGCAGCAGCCCGTGCAGCAGGATGCGGTGCTGGCTGCGCGCGATCACCGGCGCCATCACCGCATTGGGCTTGGCCACCGTCAGCACGCCCAGCAGGCGCTCGCCATCGCGGATCGGCGCCGCGACGTACATCACGGTGCTGCCCTCGTCGTTCGGGTCGCTGCGCGTGCTGCGCGCACCGTACTTGCCGCGCAGCGTCAGGTAGACGTCGTTCCACCGCGAATAGTCCTGGCCCACCGCGGTGCCGGCCGAATCGAAACGCACGATGCCGGCCGTGTCGGTGACATAGACGCGGTAGCCGATCTCGCGCTTGCGCAGCCCCCACAGCTCCGCGTCCAGCGGCGCGTCGCGCAGCGCGTTCAGCTGGCGCGCGAAGGCACCGTCGGCGATGCGGCCGTCGCGCATGTCGTCGGCCGCCAGCGCCGCGAGCGCGTGCGCGGTATCGATCAGCGTGTCTTCCATCGCCTGGCGCACGCCCGGCTTGACCTCCTGCACGAACACGCGAAGCGTCAGCCAGGCCGCCAGCCCGACGATCAGGAAGAAACCCAGGAAGATGCGCAGGCCGATTGCATCCGTCGCCGGTCCCGCTCAGATGGCCAGCGAGTAACCCATGCCGCGATGGGTGCGGATCGGGTCCTCGTCGCCGGCGGCGCGCAGCTTGGCGCGCAGCGTCTTGATATGGGTGTCCACCGTGCGGTCGCTGGTATCGAGCGCGTCGTCCCAGACCAGGTCCATCAGCTGCGCGCGCGAGTAGATGCGGCCCGGATGGTCGGCCAGCAGCGCGAGCAGCCGGTATTCGTAGCGGGTCAGGTCGAGCCACTGGCCGCGGTAGGCGAGCCGCGCGCCGTCGCGATCGTGCAGCAACGGCGGCACCGCATCCTGTCCGCCCGCCGGCGCGGCGCCCTCGCCCCGGCCGCGCATGCGGCGCAGGATCACGCGCACGCGCGCCGCCAGTTCGCGCGGCGAGAACGGCTTGACCACATAGTCGTCCGCGCCGATCTCCAGCCCGACGACACGGTCGATCTCCTCGTGGCGCGCGGTCAGGAAAATCACCGGCACATCGGAAAAGGTGCGCAGCGTGCGGCAGACCTCGAAGCCGTTCAGGTCCGGCAGGCCCACATCGAGGATCACCAGATCGACCGCTTGCGCGCGCAGCCGCGCGATCGCCTCGCCGCCCAGCGCGCAATGCTCGACCTGCATGCCCTCGGTGCGCAGCGCATAGAGAATCGTATCGGCAATGGCGGACTCGTCGTCGACCACGAGGATCGACGGGGCATGCGTGGCGTTGGCTTGCATCGAGGACTTGCGGGCGGCTGCGGCAGGAAATGAGAGGGGGAAACGGGTCCGTCATTCTAGTCGAGCGCGCCGACGGCCGCCCCGCCCTGCCGCTGGCGCCGGCGGTGAAAATAGAGCCGCTGCGCGGCCCAGCGCAGCGGCGGCGAATACAGCATCCACTCGAACAGGCGGTCGGACTGGCAGCGGTCGAACAGCCAGCGCAGCGCGCGCTTTGCGCGAAAGCGCGGCGTGGCGCGCGGGACGGTCCGCTCCGGCGCCGGCCGTCCATCGCGCAGATGCGCGGCGATCGCGGCGGCGATCGTCTCGCCGTGTTCCCACGCAGAATGGATGCCGCCGGCGGTGACCGGCGACACCACGCCGGCGGCATCGCCCGCCAAAAGCACGCCATCGCGGCCCAGCGGCAGCACCGGGCCGCCGCAGGGAATCAGGCCGGCGCGCGTCGACGCCGGCACCGCGTCGTCGGGCACGCCGAGCAGATGACGCACGCGGGCCAGGAATCCGTCGATATCCGGCGTGCGCGGGCCGCGCCGGCGCCGCCGCAGCGCCACGCCCATCTGCACGCCGGTGGGTGTCTGCGCGGCCCAGCCGAGATAACCGGGTGCAAAGCGCTTGCCGACGAAGCAATGCAGGGCCCCGGGCTCGGGCAGCGTCAGGCCGTCGAATTCGTACTCGATGCCATAGAGGAAGTCACGCGGGCCGGGCAGGCCCAGCCAGGCCGCCACGCGAGATTTCGCACCGTCCGCGCCGATCAGGTAGCGCGTGCGGCCGATGCCCGGAATGCGCCAGCGGTCGCCGTCGCGCATCGCCTGCACGAACGGCGTGCCCAGGTGCACCGCCACGCCATGCCGCGCCAGCTCGTCGACCAGCCAGCGCATCAGCGCCGGCGTATCGGTGGTCAGGAAGTAGTAGCCGGGCGCGTCCAGCCGCAGGCTGCGCAGCGCCGGCGAATAGAGCCGCACGTGCTCGACGCGGCGGAAACAGTGCGCCGGCGCGCGGCCCAGCCAGGTGCGCTCGGCCGCTTCCTTGACGACGATGCCGGTGGTATGGAGCTTCGCGCCGGGATCACTCTTGCGCTCGAGCACCGCCACGCGCAGCCCGGCACGGGCAGCCGCCAGCGCGCATGCCGCGCCGGCGAAGCTGGCGCCGACGACGATCACGTCGTAGTCGGCAGTGCTGGCGGGAAACCGCGAGACGGTGGAGGCGCTATCCAGAGGGCTGGCGGAAGCGGACTTCGGAACGGACACTGCGGGACGGGTTGGCATCATGCCGGGCTCCTGTTGCGTCGGTGACAGGCAGCGCAGTGTCGCGGGCGAATGTGAAGGCGGCGTGGGGTCGATGTGTAGCGGCGGGTCGCGGGAGGCGCCTCGGTGGGCCGAGCGGCGGCCCAAAAAAAGAACAGCCCGCGACATAGGCGGGCTGAAGAGTCTCTCCTCGGTGCCCTGCTCCCAAGGCACGGCCTCACTGTATCGGGACCGCGATGGGTGCTCCAGTCGGACAAATCCGTAAGGGAAAACGCCTGTAGTCCGGCGGCGGTCCGCCCGCCGCGGCGACGGCATCGCGCGCTCGTGCGAAGATGTCGCCTTCAACGCACTGCTGGCCCGATCGCCACGCTCTTTCGCATTGCGTCTGCCGTTGCCGATCGCCGCAGCGGCGGTTGTTGCCGCAATATGCGATCGGCCGCACCGACTGAAACAAATCGCCATGCCTTCCGCCACGCTCAAAGTCACCGATCTCTCCATTTCGGCCTTCGTCGCCGGACTGGTCGCCATGCTGACCGGCTACACCAGTTCGCTGGTGCTGATGATCCAGGCCGGACAGGCCGCACACCTCAGCGACGCGCAGATCGCGTCGTGGATCTGGGCGCTGTCGATCGGCATGGGCGTGACCACGATCGGACTGTCGCTGGTCACGCGCGTGCCGATCGTGATCGCCTGGTCCACGCCCGGCGCGGCGCTGCTGATCGCCAGCCTGCCCGGCGTGCCCTACGCCGAAGCGATCGGCGCCTTCCTGCTGGCGGCGCTGCTGATGACGGCTGCCGGCCTGACCGGCTGGTTCGACCGGCTGATGCGCGCGCTGCCGGCCAGCATCGCGGCGGCGCTGCTGGCCGGCATCCTGTTTCGCATCAGCATCGACGTGTTCGTGCAGGCGCAGCACCAGACGCTGCTGCTGTTGCCGATGTTCGCGGTCTATCTGCTGGGCAAGCGCTGGTGGCCGCGCTATGCGGTACCCGGTGTGCTGGTGATCGGCGTCGCGCTGGCGGGCATGCTCGGACAACTGCATTTCGAGCAGTTCCATTTCGCGGTGGCGGCGCCGGTGTGGACCACGCCGGCGTTCTCGCTGCAGGCCTTCGTCAGCATCGCGATCCCGCTGTTCATTGTCGCGCTGGCATCGCAGAACATTCCGGGCCTGGCCGTGCTGCGGGCCGACGGCTATCACGTCAAGGCGTCGCCGCTGATCACCGTGACGGGCCTGGCCTCGGCGGTACTGGCCCCGTTCGGTTCGCACGGCATCAACCTCGCCGCGATCACGGCGGCGATCTGCACCGGCAGCGAGGCGCACCCGGACCCGGCGCGGCGCTACACCGCCGCGGTGGTCTGCGGCATCGGCTACCTGGTCGCGGGCACGCTGGCCGCCAGCATCGCGGCGCTGTTCGCTGCCTTCCCGCAGGCGCTGGTGATCGCCGTGGCGGCGTTCGCGCTGCTCGGCTCGATCGCCAGCGGCCTGACCACGGCGATGCAAAACGCTGGCGAGCGCGAGGCCGCGCTGCTGACCTTCATGATCACGGCCTCCGGCATGACGCTGGTCGGCATCGGCTCGGCGTTCTGGGGCGTGGTGGGCGGGATCGTCGCGCTGTGGGTGCTGCGGCCGCGGGAAGGCCGTTGAAGGTCAACGCAGACTTGGGGCTTCGCGGCGCGCCGGAGCATTGAGACAACGGCGCATCCGCTCCAACTACGGCCTGTTCCCGACAGCTTTCGTCAACTCGGCACAAGCGCAGCCGATTTCGGCGATTTAGCGTAGTAGCAAAAATCTTGTTCAACATATTTTTTGCTACTACAATAATCCATGGAAATCGAGTTCGACTGCGTGAAAGACAGCCGCAACGTGCGCCAGCACGGCATGTCCTTGGCCGACGCAGGCCTGATGGATTTCGACAAGGCATTGATTGCAATAGATGAACGCAGGCAATACGGCGAAACACGCTACATCGCCTACGGCCCGATCGGTACCCGCCTGCACTGTCTGGTCTTCACCATACGAGGCGACACGCTGCGGGCCATCAGTCTACGCAAAGCCAATTTCCGAGAGGTGCGAGACTATGAACAGGAAATCTAAGCTGACCATGCCGGCCGCCCACGAGAACGCCGCCATCGCGCGCGGCATTGCGGGCGATCCGGATGCGGTCGAACTGACGACCGAGCAGATCAAGCGTATGCGTCCGGCACGTGAAGCATTGGCCGAAGTGCTTGGCGAGAAAAACGTTGAGGCGCTGATCAAGCGACGGGGTCGCCCTGCCCTTCCGGCGGCCGAACGCAAAGTCAGTCAAACCCTGCGACTCGATCCTGACGTGCTGCAGGCATTCAAGGCAACCGGCGACGGGTGGCAAACGCGCATCAATGATGCGCTGCGCGCCTATGCCAAGGCTCATCGGATGCTGGCGCGCGGCTGCTGAGCGTCGCATGACATCACGAGACGGCTATCTGCAGTCGGTACTGGACTGGGCGAGCGCCACGGACGCGGTCCTGGCGGTGATCCAGACGGGTTCGCTGGCACGACAGGATGGTTCCGCGGACCAGTATTCGGACCTCGATATCGAGCTCATCTCGTCCGATCCCGATACGCTGGCGCGCGACGACGAGTGGCTCCACCAGATTGGCGCGCCGATCACGGTGTTGCGCCTCGAGGCCGGCGACGAACAGCCTTGGCCGACGCGGCTGGCGATATACCGGGGCGGCGTCAAGATCGACTTCACCGTGGCCGGTGTCGAACGGCTGCAACGGCTGACCGCCGCCGGTGCAGGGGGACTGGACGACCTGTATGCCCGCGGCTATCGCGTCCTGCTCGACAAGGCTGGCGTTTGCGCATTGCTGCCGCCTGCGCCGTATCGGTTCCCGCCGCAACGCCTGCCGTCACAGAAGGAATTCCAGGACAGTGTCGAAGAGTTCTGGTTCGAGGCCTTTCATGTCCCGCGCTATCTGGTGCGCGGCGAACTGTGGCTGGTCAAGCAGCGCGACTGGACGATGAAGACGTTGCTGCTGTGCATGGCGCAATGGCATGCGCTGGCGCTGCACGGCGGCAAGGTCGACGTCTGGCACAACGGCCTGCGCATGGACCAGTGGACCGATCGCGATACATGGCATGCGATGCAGCAGGTTTTCGGACGCTTCGACACCGCGGATGCCCGGCGCGCTTTCGACGCCACGGTCGAACTCTATGGGCGCCTCGGGCGAGAGGTGGCCGAGCGTACCGGACTGGCATATCCGCAGGCCTGCGAGGATCAGATCCAGGAATGGAATCGGGCCGTGCTGGCGCGCCTGCGCGGCTGACCGGGGAACGCGCCGCCACCCTCGGCATCGAGGGAATCGCGGCCGTCGTGCAGGCCCGTCTGCGCCAGTGCCAGCAGGCGGCGCGCTTGATCGAGTCAGCTCGTCATGCTGCCCCGGGACCGTCCACTAGCGCTTGGTGACGTCGCCCGCGAACGACTGGATCTTGCGCGTCGGGCCCGACACGATCAGCAGATCGCCCGGCAATACGCGCGTGCTTGGCGTGGCGTGCTGGAAATCCTCGTTGGCGCGCTTGACGCCGACCACCGTGACGCCGGACTTCTCGCGCACGCCGGATTGCGCCAGCGTCTGGTTGTGGGTCGACGCCGGCGCATGGACCTTGGCGATCGCGAAACCGTCGTCGAACTCGATGAAATCCATCATGCGGCCGGTGATCAGGTGCGCGACGCGCTCGCCCATGTCGGCTTCCGGATAGACCACGTGATGCGCGCCGATGCGCTGCGCGATCTGCCCGTGTTCGGCCGACATCGCCTTGACCCAGATGTCCTTGATGTCGAGTTCGGTCAGCGTCATGATCGTCATCAGGCTGGCGGCGAGGTCCGAGCCGATGCCGACGATGGCATGAGCGAAGTCGGCTACGCCGAGCTGGCGCATCACGTTGACGTTGGTGGAATCGGCCTGCACCGCATGCGTCAGGTAGTTGCCCCAGACCTGCACCGGCTCCGCTTCCTTGTCCAGGCCCATCACGTCGTGGCCCAGGCGCATCAGCGATTGCGCGACCGAGCTGCCGAAGCGGCCGAGCCCGATCACGACCACGCTGTCGCCCTTCGAGAACGAGAACTGCTCGGTAAATAATCTAGCCAACAATTGGATGCTCCTCGGGATAGCGGAACGGCATGCGGCGCTCGCCCAATACCAGCGACGCCGCCAGCGTGATGGTGCCCACGCGCCCGGCGTACATCAGCAGCACCAGCGTGAACTGGGCCGGCGCCGGCAGATCCCCGGTGATGCCCGTCGACAGGCCCGTCGTGCCGAAGGCGGCGATGACCTCGAAGATCACCTGATCGGTCGGAATATCGGTCGTGCGCAGCAACACCAGTGTACCGAGGGTGACCAGCGCGCTGCCGAGCACCAGCACCGTGATGGCCTGGCGCTGGGCCGATGCGCCCAGCCGGCGGCCGTATGCCTCGCAATCGCTTTGGCCGCGGATTTCGGCGAACACCAGCAGCGCCAGGATCGCGATTGTGCCCACCTTGACGCCCCCGGCAGTACTGGCGCTGCCGCCGCCGACGAACATCAGGAAGTAGTGGAGCGCCCATGTTTCCGGCGTCAGCACGCCGATGTCCACGGTATTGAAGCCGGCCGTCCGCGCGGATACCGAGGCGAACGCCGCGGTCAGCAGCTTGTCGCCGGCCGACATCGGCCCCAGCGTATTCGGATTGGTCCATTCGAACAGCAGGACCCCGACAAAGCCCATCGCCAGCAGCACCGCGGTGCCGGCCAGGGTCAGCTTGGTATGCAGGGACCAATGATGGGGACTGCGCGCCTTGCGCCGGACATCGTGCAGCACCGGGAAACCGATACCGCCGA
Source organism: Cupriavidus sp. UGS-1 (assembly GCF_021213615.1). NCBI lineage: Bacteria > Pseudomonadati > Pseudomonadota > Betaproteobacteria > Burkholderiales > Burkholderiaceae > Cupriavidus > Cupriavidus sp. UGS-1. The sequence goes on from NZ_JAJQJF010000002.1 coordinate 159,462, forward strand.
CCACGACGGCGACCATCACCGGAATCAGGATCAGCGCATCGGCGGCATAGCGCGTCAGGCTGTCCGCATGGATCGAAAAGCCGGCGTTGTTGAAGGCGGACACCGCATGGAACAGTCCGCTCCAGATGGCATCGCCCCATGGCAGGTCATGGCCGTAGCGAAGCCGCAAGGCAAGCAGCGCCGTGACCACGGCCTCGGATGCCAGCGTCACCACCAGCACCAGCCGCGCCACGCTGGTCACGTCGCCAACGCCGAGCGAGCGCGTTTCGACCTGCGTGATCAGCTTGGTGCGCAGCCGCAGCGAGCGGTTGACCATCAGGCCCAGCAGCGTCGCTGCCGTCATCATGCCGAAGCCGCCGATCTGGAACAGCACGAGAATCACGGCCTGGCCGAAGCCGGACCAGTAGCTGCCGGTGTCGACGACCAGCAGGCCCGTCACGCAGATCGCGGATACCGCGGTGAACAGCGCCGTCAGCCACGGCACGGGCTGCCCGTCGGCCTGGGATATCGGCAAGCGCAGCAGCAGCGTGCCGGCCGCGATCGCCAGCAGGAAGACCATCGCGACGATGCGTGGGGGATGCGCGATGGCTTTCATCGATGGGCCATCCGCGCATCGACGGTGCCGGTCCGAGGCACGCAGGGGATCGCTTCTTGTTGTCCGTCCATGTTGCCGACTCCGAGAAGGCGCTCGACCGCGGCGTCAGAGCTGGTTCACGCGCTACCGCAACAGGCCGCCGATTCTACACTGGCCCATTTACGTCGAGCCCTTGCGTTCGCGCTGGTTTGACATGCATGCCAGCGCGGCACGCAGTGTTGCGCGCGTGGTTGTAAGCCGCATTGGCGCCGATGACAAGGCTCGTAAATCACCGTTGCAAAATCGAACAGAATGTCAGACGCCTCGCCGCTACAGTGATTCCTCCCTTGCCTGTAGGCGTTTTGATGGAGGTACACGAATGAAGCAACATCTGGCGAAATCCCTGTTGATGGCTGGCGCGATGATCGCGTCGTACCCGCTGCTCGCGCAGCAGTCCCAGCCGATGCAGCCGACTCAGCCGATGCCGGCCGCGCAGACGATGCAGCCGATGCAGTCCACCCAATCCTCGCCATACGCGCAATCCGCGCAATCCGCGCAACCCACGCAGTCGATCCAGTCCGCGCCTGCCACGCAGTCGATGCCTTCGGCCCAGCCGATGCAGGGCATGCCGGCGGCAACGGCGCAAGCTCCAGCCGCCGCGCCGGTCTCCGGCGATCCGTACGCGCAAGCCACCGCGCCTGCCGCGCAAGCGGGCATGGCGAGCACCGACCCTGCCCTCGATCCGGCCAGCATGAGCCTGCCGCCGGATGCGCTGGGCACGCGCCTCGGCCAGCGCAGCCCGTTCCTCGACGGCGCCTGATCCTCGATAGTCGTTTCGGTCCTGCCGGATGCCGACGCTCGGCCATGCCAGCACGCGCGGCGTCCGGCGTCGCGGATTGCGAGCGGCAACCGCGTGGAAACGGGGCGATGCGAATACGGATATGGGGATTGGTCCCGCCGACAGGAATCGAACCTGTATCTAGCGCTTAGGAGGCGCTCGTTCTATCCATTGAACTACGGCGAGCGGATAGACGGGCATCGCTGCGACGCCCTGGGATGCGGCCACCGTCGAACCGGTGAAACCGCGCGCTCGGCGATCGGCCGAGGCAGGGGCGGAGTATAGCAAAGTCACTTGGCGGGGAGCGTCTCGCCGGCACCAGGAAATGTGCGATTTCGCGCGCGGAGCTGCGTCGCGGGTGCGATCTGGCGTCGAGCCCGCATCGTGGCGCCAACTCCCGCGCAAATGAAAAGCCCGCCAATGTCCTGGCGGGCTGGCTGCGGACGGGCCGGGCAGTCTGGGTCGACGCTGGCGGCATCGCCACAAGCCACGGTACAGGTCCTCTTCCTCATGGTTCCGCCGATGTCGCGGCCGCCCATCCGGACCACCCGGACAGTCGGAGAAAGAAGGCGCTGGCGTGCATTGCGGAGATACCGATGGCGAACAGCGAGGCACTCGCTGGAGACGGCCATCGGGTGGGAGGTTGTCCGCATCCGTGCCGGCACTTCGTGTCGACACTGCGAGTATAGGGCGGGGGTTCGGGGATTCAAGAGACGTGGACTCGCCCGCCAGCGGCGGCCTCGCGAATGTCCGCCCAAAGGCGCTTGCGGACCATGTTTTCGCAGTGCAGCAAGAATTTGCGGATTCTGCTAGAATGCGCCCCGTGAGTTCGCAATGCGAGCCGTGCACACGCCGACCAGCCCCACGGGCCAGAGGCGATGCCGCTTCCGCTCTCAAGTTCTGTCGCTCGGTTCTCCGGTCGTTTTCCAGTAGTGTTCGACCACCCGCCGCTTGCCAGGCCGCCATCTCACTTGACGCCGCCTCGTCTCCGATCCTGTTGAACAGCCTCGTCGCTGTTTGCCTGCCAGGGACCCGGCTTCCGGTCTTGCACCGGTCGCCCCCTGCCTGCCGCCGTACTGCCAGCTGAGTCTGTCGTCACGGCCTTCCGATTGGCGCCGAAGCCTTTTTAAGACTTTGCACTGCGCCCACCTCTTGCCCGATGGCAGGGGTGCCATGCATCAAGACCCTTACGACATGACCCAGCACGATTTCCGTGCGGAGCAGCCTATTGCCTCCGCCAACGATATTTCCAACACCAATGCAGCGAGCCCGCTGGACCGCCTGCAGGCGATCCTCGACCCGCAGGAAGCGCCTGCGGCACCGGTAGGCGCCGACGGCTTCGCCGCGCTCGGCCTGGACGCCGCGATCCTGCGCGCCCTGGCAGAGGCCAACTACACCACGCCGACGCCGGTACAGGCACAAGCGATCCCGGCCTTCCTGGCCGGCCGCGACCTGCTGGTGTCGAGCCAGACCGGCTCGGGCAAGACCGCCGCGTTCATGCTGCCGGCGATCCAGCGCATTTCGGAGCGTCCCGCGCCGAACCGCCCGCGCGCCGACGAGCCGGTCAAGCGGATGAAGGGCAAGCGTCCTCGCCCGGCCCCGGCCCAGCCGTCGCTGCTGGTGCTGACGCCGACCCGCGAACTGGCGCTGCAGGTGACCGACGCGGCCGCCAAGTACGGCCGCCATCTGCGCCGCATCATCTGCGCGAGCATCCTGGGCGGCATGCCCTATCCGAAGCAGCTGGCGATGCTGTCGAAGATGCCGGACATCCTGGTGGCAACGCCGGGCCGTCTGCTCGACCATATCGACGCCGGCCGCATCGACCTGTCGCAGCTCGACATGCTGGTGTTCGACGAGGCCGACCGCATGCTGGACATGGGCTTCTCCGACGACATCGACGCGATCGTCGCGGCGACGCCGGCCACCCGCCAGACGCTGATGTTCTCGGCGACGGTCGATGGCCGCATCGCGCAACTGGCCGCGCGCCAGCTGCGTGACCCGCAGCGCATCGAAATCGCGGCGGCGCGTGCCGATCAGAGCAACATCGAGCAGCGCCTGCACTTCACCGACGACATGTCGCACAAGGAGCGCCTGCTCGACCATCTGCTGCGCGACGCGTCGCTGAAGCAGGCGATCGTGTTCACCGCGACCAAGCGCGATGCCGATTCGCTGGCCGAGCGCCTGTCCGACACCGGTTTTGCCGCCGGCGCATTGCACGGCGACATGACGCAGGGCGCGCGCAATCGCACGCTGACGGCACTGCGCCGCGGCAACCTGCGCGTGCTGGTCGCCACCGACGTGGCGGCGCGCGGCATCGACGTGCCCGATATCACCCACGTGGTGAACTTCGACCTGCCCAAGCAGGCCGAGGACTATGTGCACCGTATCGGCCGTACCGGCCGCGCGGGCCGCTCGGGCGTGGCGATCAACCTGGTCAACCACAACGATGCCTTCCAGTGGAAGCGGATCGAGCGCTTCACCAACAACCGCGTCACGGCGTCGGTGATCGAAGGCCTGGAACCGCGCCGTACGCCCAAGCCGCGCACCGGCTTCGGCGGCAAGCCGGGCGGCGGCCGTCCGGGCAATGGTGGCGGCTATCGCGGCGGCGAGCGCAAGTTCGGCGGCGGCGAGTCGCGCGGTTACGGCAACGGCGGCGGCAACGGTGGCGGCTATCGCGGCGACCGCGAGCAGGCACCGCGCAGCTTCGGCGGCGAATCGCGTGGCTATGGCAGTGGCGGCAACGGCAATCGCCCGTTCGGCGAGCGCAGCTTCGGCGATCGTCAATATGGCGACCGCCCGTTCGGCGACCGCAAGCCTGGCGAGCGCAGCTTCGGCGACCGCGACGGCAACCGTGGCGGCTATCGTGGCGAAAATCGTGGCGACAGCCGCGATGGTGCCCGCAGCTTCGGCGACGGCAATCGCGGCGGCTACGGCAATCGCCATGGCGCCAACGGCGGCGGCTTCGGCGGCCAGCGCCCCGCCCGCTCGCGCTTCTCGCGTTAAGACCGTGCGGGGCCCAGCCCCGCACCAAAAAGAAAGGACGTCTTCTGACGTCCTTTTTTCTTTGGCGATGCCTTGAAACAAGAACCCGCGCCAGCGTCCTCACGCTGCGCGGGCCGTGTTGCCCGAGACAAGACGATTGCCGGAGCGACGATTGCCGGGGCGACGATTGCCGGGCTATTGCCCCGTAACGACGCGGGCGATGGTGCCGTTGCGGGTCGAGACCAGCAGGAACTCATTGCCGACGCCGACCCATTGGTGCCCCTTCGGCGGGCGTTCCAGCTGGAACGAGCGCCAGTCGTCGATCACGTACTGACGATCGCGATAGGCGGCCGGCAAACGATCGCCCTTCTTCCATTGGCCCGGCGCATAAGCATACGGCGAGGCCGATGCGCCCGGGCCGCCGGGCGTAGCCGACGGCGTGGCGCGCTCGCCGGGTTGAGCGACCCGTCCCGATGGACCGCCCATCTGCGCACCACCCCTCTGCGAGCCACCCATCTGCGAGCCGCGCGTATCCGAGCCGCCCGTCTGCGGCCCACCCATCTGCGAGCCGCGCGTATCCGAGCCACCCGTCTGCGGCCCACCCATCTGCGAGCCGCCCCGCTGCGACTCGGGTGGGGCCCCCGCTCCTGCGCCGTATCCGCCGGTGCCGGCCGAGCCGCCACCGGAGCTGGATTGCGCCAGGCCGACCGATGAACCGAGCACGCCCGCGGCCACCAGCAAACCCATCAACATGTGGTTCCTCTTCATCGAGATCTCCTTGTTGGTTGGGACAGCGATGGCAAGTTACACCCGGGGGCGCGAGGCGGCAACGCAGCTTTGTATCTGGATATTTCGGTGGTGCGGCGCAAGAGACTCGCCACTGGAGACGCAGCGCCGGCCGCGCGCCGGCCGCTACAGGAAGCGGTCGAGCAGCTTGCGGCTGGCCTTGTCGAGCGATTGCAGGCTGCGGATCAGATAGTGGATGCCGTGGCTGTCCGAGATCAGCAGCGTGGTGCCCGCCAGCCGGCGGATGTCCTCCTCGCCCCGCAGCACCAGCCGGGTCGGGCCGCGATCGGTCTCGACCTGCCAGGTGCTCGGCGTGGCGAAGGTCGACACGCTGACGATGCGGCGGATCTCGGGCATGAATTCGCGCCCGCCCAGCTCTTCCTCGACGATCGCGCGCGCGGTTGCCGGCAGGTGCTCCAGGCGCTCGATCCACGCCAGCTCGTGGCCCTCGGCGCTGACGAGCGCGATGCCATCGTCCGGCGCCGTGATGGGGAACGCGCGCACGGCTACCACGCCCTCATGCACCACGCCCTCGGCGGTCGTCAATACCAGACGGCCGAAGGGATTGCGCGACAGCTGGAACGGGAATGCGACCGCAGTCGTCGATTCGCTTGCTTGCATGATCGGACTTCCTTATTGCACGACGGCGGCGCTGGCCGTGACATGGGGCGCGACGGTATTGACCTCGACCGGATCGTCCGGATCGGTATCGACGTTGCGGGCCTGCGCCTGGTACAGCCGATAGTAGGCGCCCTCGCGCGCCATCAGCTCGTCATGCGGGCCGACCTCGACGATGCGCCCGCGATCCATCACCACCAGCCGGTCCGCCTTGCGCAGCGTCGACAGCCGGTGTGCGATCGCGATCGTGGTGCGGCCCTGCACCAGATTGTCGAGGGCCTTCTGGATTTCCTTCTCGGTTGCCGTGTCGACCGACGAGGTCGCCTCGTCGAGGATCAGGATGCGCGGATCGATCAGCAGCGCACGCGCGATCGAGATGCGCTGGCGCTCGCCGCCGGACAGCGCCTGGCCGCGTTCGCCGACCAGCGAGTCGTAGCCGTGCGGCAGCCGCAGGATGAACTCGTGCGCATGGGCCGCGCGCGCGGCGGCGATGATCTCGGCGCGCGTTGCATCGGGCCGCCCATAGGCGATGTTGTCGGCGATGGTGCCGAAGAACAGGAACGGCTCCTGCAGCACGAGGCCGATATGGCGGCGGTAGTCGGCCACCGCCAGCGAACGGATATCGACGCCGTCGACGCGGATCGCGCCTTCCGACACGTCGTAGAAGCGGCAGATCAGATTGACCAGCGTACTCTTGCCCGAGCCGCTGTGGCCAACGAGGCCGATCATCTCGCCCGGACGGATCTGCAGATCGAGCCCGCGGATCACCGCGCGGCTGCCGTATCGGAAACCGATATCGCGCAGCTCGATCGCGCCGCTGACCTGGGGCAGCTGCGTGGGCCGCGCCGGCTCCGGCACGCTCGACACGTGGTCGAGGATGTCGAAGATCCGCTTGGCGCCGGCCGCGGCCTTCTGCGTGACCGAGACGATGCGGCTCATCGAATCGAGCCGCGTGTAGAAGCGGCTGATATAGGTCAGGAAGGCGACCAGCACGCCCACCGTGATCGCATCGCGAGAGACCTGCCAGATGCCGAAGATCCAGACCACCAGCAGGCCGACTTCGGTCAGCAGCGTCACGGTCGGCGTGAACAGCGACCACACCGCATTGACGCGATCGTTGATCGCCAGGTTGTGCCGGTTCGCCTCGCGAAAGCGCTCGACCTCGCGGCGTTCCTGCGCAAAGGCCTTGACCACGCGGATGCCCGGAATGGTGTCGGCCAGCACGTTGGTGATCTCGGACCAGTTGCGGTCGATCTTCTCGAAGCCATGGCGCAGCCGGTCGCGGACCTGGTGGATCATCCACGCGATGAACGGCAGCGGCACCAGCGTGACCAGCGCGAGCCAGGGGTTGATCGAGATCAGGATGACCGCCGTCATCATGATCATCAGCACGTCGGTGAAGAAGTCGAGCAGATGCAGCGACAGGAAGACGCAGATGCGGTCGCTCTCGTTGCCGATGCGCGCCATCAGGTCGCCGGTGCGCTTGCCGCCGAAATACTCGAGCGACAGCTTCAGCAGGTGCTCGTAGGTGGTGGTGCGCAGGTCCGCGCCGATCCGCTCCGATACCCGCGCCAGCAGATAGGTGCGCGCCCACCCCAGGCTCCACGCGATCAGCGCCGCCCCGAGCAGGCCGCCCAGATAGAGCCGCACCAGGTCGTAGTCGATCGGCACGCCGTTCTGGTAGGGGATCAGCACCTTGTCCATCAGCGGCATGGTCAGGTACGGCGGCACCAGCGTGGCGCCGGTCGACAGCAGCGTCAGCACGAAGCCCGCCAGCAGCTGCATCCGGTAGGGCCGGGCGAAGCGCCACAGCCGCAGCAGCGCCCAGGTCGACGGAGGCGTCTCCAGTTCGCGGCTGCATTGCGGGCATTCGTCCTCGCCCGGCGGCAGCGGCGCGCGGCAGGTCGGGCAGACGCCCTCGGCCTCGATCGGCTCGCGCGCGGCCGCGCCGGCGGCGAGACGATCGCGCTGCGCGTTGAACGTATCGAGCAGGCGCAGCGCCGCGGGATTGTTGCCCAGCGTGTAGTGCCAGGCCGCCAGCCGGCCGTTGCGGTCCTGCAGCTCCAGCGTGCCGACGCCCGCATGGTCGCCATGGTGCATCGTCAGTTCGGCGCCAATCGGCCATTGCCGCCAGCCGTCCTGCCCGCCATGCCCGTCCTGTCCATTGCCCCGGGCCAGCACGCGGCGGTCGGTGACAACCAACACGCCTTCTGTAAAATGCAGCCGCCGGTCGAGATCGACCTCCAGCCAGGCCAGCACCGTTTCGCCGTGCAGGTCCCGGTGGGAGCCGAGTTCGGCCTCCAGCGAGACGCGCCAGGGGTCAGGCAGCGTGGGGGTCGAGGATACGGAGGTAGCGGCTAGGGTCATGGTCGGCACAGCGGGCGTCGTTTCGTCGGGCTGCGCGAGCATGGCGCAAGCGGTCGGTCGACGGTCGAAACGACATGTCTTGATACAAATAAAAATGGCAGGCGCTGCCAGGATGCCGATATGTCGCAGGATGGATCGGCGCAAGCGCGGCGCAAGTATACATAAGCCACATCGAAGCCACATCGGCGCGGCAGCGTCTGTCGCGGCGCACAAACGCTTTTTCGTCGGGAAGTCAACCAGGTCTACGCTGTAACGTTATTGAAAGGTTAGACTTCCGCCCCACGGGCGCATCGCCCATGCCTCAAGCTAATTCAATGAAGAAAAAGGACATTGAGATATTCGATGTCATGTCGCTGCGCGGCCCCAATATGTGGACATATGGGCCGGTGCTGGAGGCGTGGGTCGATATCGGAGAACTGGAGGAATACCCCTCCAACAAGATTCCCGGCTTCTACGAACGCCTCACGGCCTGGCTGCCTTCGCTGATCGAGCACCGCTGCAGCATCGGCGAGCGCGGCGGCTTCCTGCAGCGGCTGAAGGAAGGCACCTGGCCGGCGCACATCATGGAGCATGTGACGCTGGAACTGCAGAGCCTGGCCGGCCTGCCCGGCGGCTTCGGCAAGGCGCGCGAGACGCCGCTGGTCGGCGTCTACAAGGTCATCGTCACGGCCTGGGACGAGCGCGTGGCACGCGCCGCGCTGTTCCTGGCGCGCGATCTGGTGATGGCCGCGATCGAGGATCGTCCCTTCGACGTCGATGGCGCCGTCGATGAACTGCGCCGTTTGATCGATCGCCACTGGCTCGGCCCGAGCACCGCCTGCATCGTCTATGCGGCCGACGACCGCCGTATCCCGGCGCTGCGCCTGTCCGACAGCAATCTGGTCCAGCTGGGCCATGGCGCGCGCCAGCGCCGCATCTGGACCGCCGAGACCGACCGCACCTCCGCGATCGCCGAAAGCATTTCGCGGGACAAGGACCTGACCAAGTCCCTGCTCGAGTCGTGCGGCGTGCCGGTGCCCGAAGGCCGGCTGGTGGACAGCGCCGAGGATGCCTGGGAGGCCGCCGAGGAGATCGGCGTGCCGGTGGTGGTCAAGCCTTATGACGGCAATCACGGCCGCGGCGTGTTCACCAACCTGTTCAGCCGCGAGGAAGTGCAGACCGCCTATGCGGTCGCCATCGAGGAAGGCAGCGGCGTGATCGTCGAGCGCTTCGTGCCCGGCAACGAGCACCGCCTGCTGGTGGTCGGCGGCCGGCTGGTCGCGGCGGCGATGGGCGAATCGGCCAGCGTGGTCGGCGACGGCAAGTCGACCATCGACGAGCTGATCGAGCTGCAGATCAACTGCGACCCGCGCCGGGGCAACACCGAGGATCATCCGTTGAACCGCGTGCGGCTGGACTCGGCCGCCCGCCTCGAACTGAAGCGCCAGGGCTTTACCGGCGAGTCGGTGCCGCCCGAGGGCCGCCATGTGCTGATCCAGCGCAACGGCAACGTGGCGTTCGACGTCACCGATCGCGTTCACCCCAGCGTCGCCGCGCATGCCGCGCTGGCTGCGCGCGTGGTGGGCCTCGATATCGCCGGCATCGACCTGGTCGCCGAGGACATCTCGCGCCCGCTGGCCGAGCAAGGCGGCGCGATCGTCGAGGTCAATGCCGGCCCCGGCCTGCTGATGCACCTCAAACCCGCCGCCGGCACGCCGCGTCCGGTCGGCCGCGCGATCGTCGATCACCTGTTCCCGCCCGCCGCGGACGGCGACGCGCCGGCCGACGACGGCCGCATTCCGGTGGTCGGCATCACCGGCACCAACGGCAAGACCGTGGTGGCCAAGCTGGTCGCGCGTCTGCTGCAGCTGTCCGGCCGCCATACCGGGCTGGCCTGCAGCGACGGCCTCTACCTCGATCGCCGGCTGGTCGAAGGCGGCGATCGTGCCAACTGGGAGGCCGCGACCCGCGTGCTGAAGAACCGCGCCGTCGAGGCCGCCGTGTTCGAGAACGACAGCGGCACGATGCTGTCCGAGGGCCTGGCCTACGACCGCTGCCTGGTGGGCGTGGTCACCAATATCGATACTCCGGATCACCTCGGCCACTACTACATCGAGGACGCCGACAAGATGTACAGCGTGTTGCGCACGCAGGTCGACGTCGTGCTCAAGCACGGCGCCGCGGTGCTCAACGCGCGCGATCCGCTGGTGGTCGAGATGGCCGAGCTGTGCGACGGCGACGTGATCTTCTTCGGCGGCAGCGCCGAGCTGCCGGCGATCGCGCAGCACCGTGCGGCCGGCAAGCGCGCGGTCTACGTGCGCGACGGCCGCATCGTGCTGGCCACCGGCAACAGCGAGATGCCGCTGGCCGACGTCGCGGCGATTCCGCTGACCTATGCCGGCCGCGTCGGCTTCCAGATCGAGAACGTGCTGGCGGCGGTGGCCGCGGCGTGGGCGCTGGGCATCTCGCACGAGCTGATCCGCGCCGGCGTGATGACCTTCGATGTCGGCCAGCTCGACGTGCCGGGCCGCTTTACGCTGTTCGAGCGCAACGGCGCCACCGTGATCGTCGACGACGCGCACAACGCCCCCGCGCTGGAGGCCTTGGCCAAGGCGCTGGAGCGCTTCCCGTCCGAACGCCGGCTGGCCGTGTTCGGCGCCGGCGCCGATCGCCGCGACGCGGACCTGATCGAACAGGGCAAGGCGCTCGGCGCCGCCTTCGATCGCGTGTTCCTGTGCGAGGACCGCAGCGTCGCGCGCAAGCTGCCCGACAGCGAGGCGCGCGCGCTGCTGAAGAAGGGCCTGTACGAAGGCCGCCGCGTCAGCAAGATCATCGACCAGGGCAGCCGCCGCGAGGCCGTCGAGGCCGCGCTGTCGCAGCTGGTGGCGGGCGATCTGCTGGTGTTGCAGGCCGACGAGGCCGATATCGGCACCACGCTGGACCAGGTTCACCATTGGCTGGGCCAGCCGGCCCGGCGCGGTTGACCGGCCGGCATCGATGATCAGAGGCAAGGCGCCGAGGTTCTGACACGCTGAAGCGCTGAAGGATAGAACGGTCGCCTGCCGCGGGGTCGCGCCCCGACCGGCCGGCGGCCGACCGATAGGAAACTGATTGATGGAAGTCTCACGCATCCGCGCGCTGCGCGGTCCGAACCTGTGGTGCCGCCACACCGCGATCGAAGCGATCGTCGCGTGCCCCGACGAAGCGGGCACGATCGAGGACCTGCCGGGATTCGAGGAGCGCCTGCGCGCGCGCTTCCCCGACATCGGCCCGCTGCGACCCGACGATGCGCACGGCGATGCGTCGCTGGCCCATGCGCTCGAATGCGCGACGCTGCGGCTGCAGGCGGCCGCCGGTTGCCCGGTGACCTTCAGCCGTACCTCGCCGACGGTCGAGCCCGGCACCTATCAGGTGGTGGTCCAGTACAGCGAAGAAGAGGTTGGACGCCTTGCACTCGATCTGGCCCGGCAGCTGTGCATCGCCGCACGCGACGACACGCCGTTCGACCTGGACGATGCGCTGTCCCGCCTGCGCGAACTGGACGAGGACGTGCGGCTCGGACCGAGCACCGGCTCGATCGTCCATGCGGCGGTCGCGCGGGGCATCCCCTATCGCCGCCTGACGCAGGGCAGCATGGTGCAATTCGGCTGGGGCAGCCGCCAGCGGCGCATCCAGGCCGCGGAAACCGATATGACCAGCGCGGTCGCCGAATCGATTGCCCAGGACAAGGAGCTGACCAAGAGCCTGCTGCACGCGGCCGGCGTGCCGGTGCCGCTGGGCCGCTCGGTCAGCAGCGCCGAAGAGGCATGGGAAGTGGCGCAGGAAATCGACGCGCCGGTGGTGGTCAAGCCGCGCGACGGCAACCAGGGCAAGGGCGTCGCGGTGCGCATCCGCACGCGCGAGGAAGTGATGGCCGCCTATGAGGTCGCGGCCGAGATCAGCAGCGACGTGATCGTCGAACGCTATATCCCGGGGCACGACTTCCGCCTGCTGGTGGTCGGCAACCAGCTGGTCGCCGCGGCCCGGCGCGATCCGCCGCAGGTGATCGGCGATGGCGTGCATACCGTGCGCCAGCTGGTCGACGAGGTCAATCGCGACCCGCGCCGCGGCGAAGGCCATGCGACCTCGCTGACCAAGATCCGCTTCGACGATATCGCGCTGGCCACGCTCGCCAAGCAAGGCCTGACCGCGGAATCGGTGCCGCCCAAGGGCACGCGCGTGATCCTGCGCAACAACGCGAACCTGTCGACCGGCGGCACCGCCACCGACGTCACCGACGACGTGCATCCCGAGATGGCGGCGCGCGCGGTGGCCGCGGCGCAGATGGTCGGCCTCGATATCTGCGGCGTCGACGCGGTCTGCGAAACCGTGCTGAAGCCGTTCGAGGAACAGGCCGGCGGCATCGTCGAGGTCAATGCCGCGCCGGGCCTGCGCATGCATCTGCAGCCCTCCTACGGCAAGGGCCGCGCGGTCGGCGAGGCGATCATCTCGACGATGTTCGCCGACGGCGACGACGGCCGCATTCCGGTCGTCGCGGTGTCGGGCACCAACGGCAAGACCACCACGGTCCGGCTGATCACCCACCTGCTGGCCGGCAGCGGCCTGCGCATGGGCATGACCGGCACCGACGGCGTCTATATCAACGGCCAGCGTATCGACACCGGCGACTGCAGCGGTCCGCGCAGCGCGCGCAATGTGCTGCTGCACCCCGACGTCGACGCGGCCGTGTTCGAGACCGCGCGCGGCGGCCTGCTGCGCGAAGGACTGGCGTTCGACCGCTGCGATGTCGCGGTGGTGACCAACGTCGGCGAAGGCGACCACCTCGGGCTTTCCTATATCAGCACGGTCGAAGACCTGGCGGTGCTCAAGAGCGTGATCGTGCAGAACGTCGCGCCGCACGGCATGGCGGTGCTCAACGCGGCCGATCCGATGGTCGCGCGCATGGCCGACGCCTGCCCGGGCGCGGTGACGTTCTTCGCCCGCGATGCCGAGCACCCGGTGCTGGCCACGCATCGCGCGCAGGGCAAGCGCGTGGTGTTCACCGACGGCGACGAGCTCGTTGCCGCCGAGGGCGACACCCAGGTGCGGATCGCGCTGAAGGATATTCCGCTGACGCGCGGCGGCAGCATCGGCTTCCAGGTCGAGAACGCGATGTCGGCGACCGCGGCCGCATGGGCGCTGGGCATCGACTGGTCGGTGATCCGTCGCGGCCTGGCGACCTTCGTCAGCGACGCGGCGAGCGCGCCGGGACGCTTCAATCTGTTCGACTATCGCGGCGCGACGCTGATCGCCGACTACGGCCACAATCCGGACGCGATCCAGGCACTGTGCAACGCGATCGAGACGATGCCCTCGCGCCGCCGCATGGTGGTGATCAGCGGCGCCGGCGACCGCCGCGACGAGGACATCCGCCGCCAGACGCAGATCCTCGGCGGCGTGTTCGACGACGTGGTGCTGTACCAGGACCAGTGCCAGCGCGGGCGCGAAGATGGCGAGGTGCTGGCGCTGCTGCGCGAAGGGCTGCAGGGTGCCACGCGGGCCAGCGCGGTCGAGGAGATCCGCGGCGAGTTCCTCGCCATCGATACCGCGCTGGGCCGCCTGCAGCCAGGCGACCTGTGCCTGATCCTGGTCGATCAGGTCGAGGAGGCGCTGGACCATATCGCGAAGCGGATCGCGGAAGCGGGGTGAGGCGCTTGCCCTCTCCCCCGGCCCCTCTCCCGCTAGCGGGAGAGGGGAGGAACACCGTGCGGCGATGATCAGACGCTGGACGTCGAACTCGCGTTGACCAGCTCCCTCTCCCTCTTGCGGGAAAGGGAAAGAACACCGTGCAGCGATGATCAGACGCCAGACGTCAAGCCCGCGCTGACCCGCTCCCTTTCCCGCTTGCGGGAGAGGGCTGGGGAGAGGGCAAACAGCGCCCGCCCCACCCCCGTCAATGCCGCCCCGGCAACGACAATCTTCTCTCCAGCAGCCGCTGCACGAACGACAGCAGCGTGCTCAATATCCAGTAGATCGCGGCCGCCGCGAGATACAGCGGCAGCGGCTGGTAGGTCGCCGCGATCAGCTCCTGCGTGGTGCGCAGCAGTTCGGTGACCGTGATCACCGACACCAGCGAGGTGTCCTTGATCAGGCTGATCAGGCTGTTCGACAGGCTCGGCACCGCGATGCGCAGCGCCTGCGGACCGACCACGTAACGCAGCGTCTGCGCGGGCGTCAGCCCGAGGCTGTAGGCCGCCAGCCATTGCCCGCGAGAGATGCCGAGGATCGCCCCGCGCATGCTTTCCGACAGATAGGCGCCGACATTCAGGCTAAGCGTCAGCACGCCGGCGGGAGTGGGCTCCATCGTGATGCCGATGCCCGGCAGGCCGTAATACACCACGAAGATCTGCACCAGCAGCGGCGTGCCGCGCATTACGCTGACATAGACGCGCGCGATCGCCCTCAGCACGCGGTTGTGGCCGATCCCCATCAGCGCGACCACCAGGCCGATCATCAGCCCGAAGGCCATCGACCACAGCGCGAACTTGATGGTCAGCACCATGCCTTGCAGCAGCACGGGCAGCGAATCGATTACCAGTTGAAGGGATGGCATGGCAGGCGGGAATGGAGGCGGGGATGGAGGCGCTGATGACCGCGCAAAGTCGGAATCATAAATTGGTGCCCCAAAAAACAAAACGGCAGTGCGATTGCACTGCCGTCCGCTCTTTGAAGTTGTGGCCCCCGCGAAGGCGCAGGCCCAGCGACTTGGTCTCGACTGCGAAAGCCACTGGGTCCCCGCCTTCGCGGGGACGACGGGCTTGTCGGTTTATTTCACCGGCTTGGTCACGTCCGCGCCGAACCACTTGTTCGACAGCTTGGTCAGCGTGCCGTCCTTGCGCAGATCGTCCAGCGCGCGGTCGAGCGCCTGTGCGAACTTCGGATTGTCCTTGCGGAACGGGATCGCGACCTCGGTATCGCCGCCCTTCACCACCGCGCCGGCGCGCAGCGGCAGATTCGACGTCTTGATCAGGTAGTTGACCATCAGCCGGTCGTTCAGCGCGGCATCGACACGCTGCGCGGCCAGGTCGCGCAGATATTCGGGCGCGCCCGGATAGGTCTTGACGTCGATGCCCGCCACCGACTTGGCCAGTTCGTTGTAGTTGCTGCCGAGGCTGACGCCCAGCCGCTTGCCCTTCAGGTCCTCCAGCGACTTGAACTCGCGCTTGTCGTCCTTGCGCTGGATCAGCTGCGCGGCCGAGAAGACGTAGGGCTTGGAGAAGTCGAGCACCTGCTTGCGCTGCGGCGTCACGTTGACCTGATTGACGATCACGTCGAACTTGCCCGCCTGCAGGCCGGCGATGATGCCGCTCCATTCGGTGGTGACGAACTCCGGCTTGACGCCCAGCTTGCCCGCGACCGCGCGCGCGACGTCGACGTCGAAGCCTTCGAGCTGGTTGTTGGCGCCGCGATAGCCGAACGGCGGATAGGTGCCCTCCAGGCCGATCTTCAAGACGCCTGCCTGCTTGACGTTGTCGAGCAGATCGGCGGCATGGGCGCCGGCCATCGTCAGGGCCAGCAGCGGCGCCGCGATCAGCGGGCGAATCCAGCCAGCGGGAAACCAGGTCATCGAGTTCTCCAATCGAGGTTGATGGACGGCATGATAGTGCATGGGCCTGACGGCGTTTCGACCCACGCGACACCGCCATGCGTACCGGCACAGAGTAAGTCAATTCCTATCAAGCGAAAAATAACAATTTATTATGGCTATATAACGCCCCCTCCAGGCGGCGTCTGGTTCGCATTGACAGCCTGCATCGGCCTGCACCATCATCGAAACGCCCTTTCGGCCAAAAGCCACCGGCCCCTGCCGCCATCGCCATGTTCGTCCTGATCCTGCTGCTGCTGATCCTGATCAGCGCCTTCTTCTCGATCTCCGAGATCGCCCTGACCGCCGCGCGCCGCACCAAGCTGCAGACGCTGTCGGAGCGTGGCGACCGGCGGGCGACCAAGGTGATGCTGCTGAAGGAGGAGCCGGGCAACTTCTTCACCATCGTGCAGATCGGCGTCAATACCGTCGCGATCCTGGCTGGCGTACTGGGCGAGAAGCATCTGTCCGACGTTGCCTACGCGCTGCTGTCGCCGCACTTCAGCGACACGGTCGCGCAGCGCACCGCCAATATCGGCTCGTTCCTGCTGGTCACGCTGCTGTTCATCCAGTTCGCCGACCTGATTCCGAAGCGGATCGCGATGAGCTTCCCCGAGGCCTGCGCGCTCGCGGTGATCGGGCCGATGCTGTGGCTGCTGAAGGTGCTCAAGCCGCTGGTCTGGCTGTTCAACGCCGCCGCCGATGCCGCGCTGCGGCTGCTGGGCCTGCCGACCAAGGCGGTCGAGCAGATCACGTCGGAGGACATTGCGGCGATGGTCGATGCCGGCGCCGAGGCCGGCGTGCTGCTCAAGCACGAGATCCATCTGATCGAGAACGTGTTCGAGCTCGATTCGAAGAGCGTCACGGCGATCATGACGCCGCGCGACGAGGTGGTCTACCTCGCGCTGGACGAGAGCGCCGACAGCCTGCGGCGCAAGCTGGTCAAGTACCCGCACGCGCAATACCCGGTCTGCGACCACGATCTGGACGACGTGCAGGGCTTCGTCGAATCGCAGGACATCCTGCGCTCGATGCTGGCCGACGAGGCCGATTCCGCGATCGCCAATCTCGCGCGGCACTACGACAAGAACGTGCTGGTGATTCCCGACACGCTGACGCTGTCCGAGGCGATGACGCGCTTTCGCGAGATGCACCAGAGCTTCGCGGTGGTGATGAACGAATACGGGCTGGTGGTCGGCATCGTCACGCTCGACGATATCGTCGGCGCGCTGATGGGCGACATCCTGTATTCGTCCGAGGACGAGCAGATCGTGCGGCGCGACGAGGACTCGTGGCTGGTCGACGGCGTGACGCCGCTGGTCGACCTGAAGAAGGCGCTGGATCTCGATGCGCTGCCGGCCGAGGACTATGTCGACACCGCGGCCGGACTGGTGATCTATACCCTGAAACGCATCCCGAAGAAGTCCGAGTTCATCGAGACCGCGGGCTATCGCTTCGAGGTACTCGACATCGACCACCACAAGATCGACCAGTTGCTGGTGTCGCGGCTGCCGGCGGGCCGGGGCGGCGGCAGCGGCACGGGTGGCGGCGCCCGCGCTACGCCGCCGCAGGCATCGCCACAGCCTGCGGGGCCAGCACTCGGTCCGGCTGCCGGTCCAGCCGCGCCGGACTCCCCTCCGTCTCCGTCTCCGGCGCCGGCGCAACGGGCACGGCCTTAGCCGCATCGCGGTAGCGCTCCACGTTGTGGGGCAGATGATAGACCGCGACCCACGCCCCCATCGCCAGCGCCGCGGCCGCGGCCACGCCGGCCAGCGGCGCCGGCGACAGCCTGGCCGGCACATGCAGCGTCAGATAGGCGGTTGCCAGCATCACGATCCAGGCCATGCCCAGCGCGTAGCCGGCCACCACATCCGACAGCCAATGCATGCCCAGGTAGAGCCGCGACAGGCCGATCGCGACCACCACGGTCGCCGTCACCGCCAGCACCGGGATGCGGACCCGCCAGGGTTGCCGCACGCACAGCAGAAAGGCCAGGAAGCCGTAGGTCACCATGCTGCTGGTCGCATGCCCGCTCGGAAACGAGAACGACTCCACGCCGCCGTAGATGCTGGCCGGCCGCCCGCGGGCCAGGCCGTATTTGAGCACCATCACGCAGGCACGCGCACCGATCAGCGCGATCGTCCAATAGGCGGCGGCGGCCCATGCCCGGCGCCACGCCAGCCACCCGAACACCGCAATGCCGATCGCCACCACGATGCGCGCACCGCCGAATTCGGTGATCGCGGTCATCGCGACATCGAGCCAGTCCTGCCGGCCCTGCTGCAGCCACGCGAACACCGCCTGGTCGACGCGCACCAGCGGCGTTTCCGCGGCGACCGCCATCGCCAGCCAGATCAGCAGGCCGCCGCTCGCAAGCAGCACCGCCGCCGCGATCGCCACCAGCAGGATTTCGGCGACCTCGCGCTCCAGCAGCTTCAGCACGCGCGGCCAGCGGTCACCCGCCCGCGCGTGCAGCGCATCGTGTGCGACGCGGCGCAGCGAATCGAGCAGCCGCACCGCCGGATGGATCAGCACCAGCGCGATACGAACGAGGCAAAGCCCCAGTACGGCCAGCACGACGAACAGCAGCAGGCCGCCGATCAGCAGGCCGGGCGTGGGTTGCTCGAAGCGCAGCCAGGCAGGCCACTCGGCGATCAGCTCGTCCATCGTGTCCTCGAACTCGTCGTCAATCTCGTCGTCAATCTCGTCGTCAATCGGAGCATGGGCAGGTTCCGTGTATTCGGTATTGGACCGCGGCAATGACCGTGTCATCCCGGTCAGGTAAAACCACCGCTCAGTCCGCATGATAGAACGCGGCCCTGGGCAAACCGGCGGCCCGGCTGCGATCGCGCTGAACTCACGCTTGAAAATTTTGCAGTGGCCGCGCCGGCACGAAGCCGTTAGGCTATGCAGCGAGCGCGACGAGGAGAAAACCCCGATGCCACGCGACGATACCCCGCCCCTGCAGCATCTGCATCCCAAGCTGCGCCAGGTCAGCAACGGCAGCGAGCCGGTCAACCAGCTGCGCGCGCAATACTCGCAATGCGTGGTCACGCGCAAGTCCGCGCTGCCCGAGCCGGCCGGGCGCCGGCTGACGATCGAGCAGCAGGAACGCGACCGCTTTGCCGCCGGCCTCAGCGACTTCAGCTGCCTGACGGTGCATCGCGGCCGCGTGACCCGGCCCAAGCAGCAGGCCATGCCGGTGGCCGACGACGTCTTCATCAACGTGATCGTCGAGACGGAGCCGCGCGAGCCCGGCGCGCCCGACGATACCGAGCACGTGCTGCGCGCCATCGACCGCATGCTGGCCGAAGCCGGCCATCGGCGCCGTCCCGGACAGCAGCCCGCCACGCCGCTGCTGCATCGGCGCAATTTCATCGCCGCCACCGTGCCGATCTCCACGTTGCGCGCGCTGGCCGCGCTCGACGGCGTGCGCTACGTGCACCGCAGCGAGACGCTGTCGCTGCGGCTGCCGCGCCCCGATCGCGGCCCCGCGGCGGCGGCGGCGATCGAACCGACGCCGCGCCGCGTCGCGGTCGACGGCCAGCCGCAGAACGGCGCCGGTGTGCTGATCGGCATTATCGACGTCGGCGGCTTCGATTTCTCGCATCCGGATTTCCTCGATGCCGACGGCAATACGCGCTTCGTCTCGATCTGGGACCAGGGCGGCGATTTCCGGCCGCCGCCGCAGGCCTTCGGCTATGGCGCCGAGTTGACGCGCGAGCGCCTGAACGCGGCGCTGCAGGCCGCGCGCAAGGGCGGACCGCCGGCCACCGAGCTGGAGCGCCAATCGCAGCAGGAGCCCGGCTCGCATGCGACCCATGTGGCCAGCATCGCCGCGGGCAATCAGGGACTGTGTCCCGGCGCGCTGATTGCCGGCGTGCTGATCAGCGTGGAGCCGCCCGGCGACGACTATGCCGCGCGGCGCTGGACCTTCAGCGATGCGTCGCGCATCGTCCATGCGGTCGAATATCTGCTGGCGGTGGCCGAACGCGAGGGCCTGCCGCTGTCGATCAATATCAGCCTGGGTACCAACGGCGGCTCGCACGACGGCGCCAACGGCACCTGCCGCTGGCTCGACGCGTTCCTCGCCACGCCGGGCCGCGCGATCTCGATCGCGGCCGGCAATGCCGGACAGGAGCGTCCGACCGACGAGGACCGCTTCGGCTGGATCATGGGCCGCATCCATACCAGCGGCAGGATCGCGGCCAAGGGCCTGACGGTCGAGCTCGAATGGATCGTGGTCGGCGACGGCATCGCCGATCTGTCCGAGAACGAGCTCGAGATCTGGTACGGCGCGCAGGACCGCATGACGGTCTCGGTGCAGCCGCCCGGCTCGACCGAGTGGTACGAGGTCGCGCCGAAGCAATACATCGAGAACCGGCGCCTGCCCGACGGCACCGTGCTGTCGGTCTACAACGAGCTCTACCACCCGTCCAACGGCGATAACTACATCGGCGTCTACCTGTCGCCCTTCCTCGATGCGCGCGCCTATACGCCGATCACCGCCGGGGTGTGGAAGGTACGGTTGCACGGCGACGAGATCCGCGACGGCAGCTTTCACGCATGGATCGAGCGCGACGATCCGATGGAGCTGCAGCGCCGGCGCGAACTGGCGGCCTACCGCTTCCCATCGTTCTTCGCCGAGGCGACCAACGTCGATTCGCATTCGATCAATTCGCTGGCCTGCGCGCATTGGGTGATCGGTGTGGCAAACGCCGACACCGAGCAGGCGCGCGTGCATATCTCCAGCAGCCAGGGGCCGACGCGCGACGGCCGCAACAAGCCCGACGTCTGCGCGCCGGGCACCGGCATCGTCGCCGCCAATGGCTTCGTCGAGGGCGGCGGCTGGGTCCCGATGACGGGCACCAGCATGGCCAGTCCCTACGTATGCGGCGTGATCGGCCTGATGCTGGCGGCCAAGCCGACGCTGACGGCGGCGCAGTGCCAGGGCATCCTGCGGCGCACCGCGCGGCCGCTGCCCTCGCACGACTACGCCTGGCGCAACGACGCGGGCTACGGCCTGATCGATCCGGTCGCCGCGATCGCCGAGGCACGTGCCTTCGACGAGCGCCGCGAGCGTCGCGACCCACCGGCGCGGAGGCGCGCATGAAGATCCGCCTGTTCCAGTCCTATCAGGGCGACTGCCTGCTGATCGAGGCGGCGTCGGGCCACCGCATGCTGTGCGACGGCGGCACCGGCGCGGCGATGCGCGATTTCGTCGCGCCGTCGCTGGAGCGGCTCGCGCGCGACGGCGCCATGCTCGATCTGGTCTACGTCTCGCATATCGACGACGATCATCTGGGCGGCGTGCTGGCAATGCTCGAGGCCGCGCTCCAGTGGAAGGTCTACGACTACCATGCCGAGCGGGGCGATCCGCCCGCCAAACCGGAGGCTCGCCGTGTGCCGCGCATCGGCGCGCTGTGGCACAACGCCTTCCACGACCAGATCGGCACCAACGCGGGACCGATCCATACGCTGCTGGCGGCAAATGCGCGGGCGCTGCGGGCCAGCCACGTCGAGCCGCTGGAGCGGCTGGGGCACGAATACGCGCGCATTGCCAACTCGGTGCCGCAGGCGCTGCGGGTATCCCGGCTGGTCAAGGCCGATCTGCTCGATATTGCGTTGAATGGCCCGTTGGGCGACACCGCGGAGACCGGCGTGGCGCCGGCCGCCGCTTCCGCCGGCAAGCTGATCGTCGCGCGGCCCGACGCACCGGTGCAGTCGCTCGGCTCGCTGCGCATCCGCGTGCTCGGCCCCACCGCGGCGGAACTGAAGCGGCTGCGCGAAGGCTGGAACAACTGGCTGCGCGATCCCGCCAATCGCCTGCGCGCCCAGGCCATTCGCGACCGCTACGCCAGCGGGCTGCTGGCGATGGCGGGCGGCCGGGCCGACGATCCGTTCGACCTGCGCGAGTGGGAGGGCACGCCGTCGTACCGGGGTGTTACCACGCCGAACATCGCTTCGCTGATCCTGCTCGTGGAGGAGGACGACCGTCGCGTGCTGCTGACCGGCGACGCGCATCCCGACATGATCCTGGCCGGCCTCAAGCAGGCCGAACTGCTGCGCGACGGCGCGCTGCACGTCGACGTGCTGAAGGTCCAGCATCACGGCTCCGAGAACAATATGTCGCCGGCGTTTTGCCGCACGGTATCGGCCGATCATTACCTGTTCTGCGGCAACGGCGCGCATACCAACCCGGAGCTGACGGTGCTCGACGCCTTGCTGGCCTCACGCGTCGGACCCGCGGCGCAGCGCGCGCGCACACCCGAGGCCGAATCCCGGCCGTTCACGTTCTGGTTCAACACCACCGCCGCCGCGCAGACGCAGCAAAGCCATATCGCCCACATGGAGCAGGTCCAGCGCTGGGCCGAAGCGGCACTGCGCAAGCACGGTCCGCGGCTGCGGGTGCGCTTCGTCGAAGGCGCCTACGCCAGCCTGACGCTGCGCTGAGCACGGCATCCAGCGGCGCTATTTGAGCGCGTGCTCGAAGGCGACCACCGGCGCGGACAGGCGCCGGCCGAGCTGGCCGGCCAGTTCCTGCGCGGCCTCGGCAAAGCGCTCGCGCAGCTGGTCGGCCAGGCTCGGTATGCCGCGATGGCTGGCGCGCAGCATCTGGATCTCGAAGGCCATCGCCGGCTGGATCTCGTGCAGCGAGACGGTCCGCGGATCGCTGCCGAGCGCGGTGTACTGGTCGAGCAGCGCCACGCCGAGCCCGCTCTCGACCAGCTTGCGCGCCAGCGAGTAGGTCTGCACCTCCAGCGTCGAGCGCGGCTCCAGCGCATTGCGCGCCAGCAGCTGGCGCACCATCAGGCCGAGCGAGCTGTGGTCGTCGTAGCCGATGAAGGCGCGGTCCATCAGCCTGGCCATCGGCAAAGGCGTACGCCGCGCCGCCCCGGCCAGCGGCTGCCCGCGCGGCACCGCCAGCAGCATGCGGCCTTCGGCCACCGTCTGCGCGGCGATCGCCTCGTGCCGTGGCGGCGCGAAGGCGAAGCCGATATCGATCTGGTTGCGCAGCAGACCCTGCACGATCTCGTCGGTATGGTGGGTCAGTACCTGCACCTGGGTGTCGGGATGGCGCGCGCAGAAGCGCTGCAGCGCCGGCACCAGCAGCGGATCGGCCAGGCTCGGCGTCGCCGCCACGCGCAGCCGGCCGGCGCCCTTGTGGCGCAGGCTCTCGGAGACGCGCCGCACGCGGTCGATCTCGCCGTATAGCCGTTCGACATCGCCATACAGCGCGGTGGCCTCGGGCGTCGGCCGCAACCGGCCCTTGCCGCGGTCGAACAGCCGGAAGCCGAGGGAGGCCTCGGCATGCTGCAGCACGCGCGTGACCACCGGCTGCGAGACGTGCAGCAGCCGCGCCGCCTCGCTGACGGTACCGGTCAGCATCACGGCACGGAAGACCTCGATCTGTCGCAGGCGCATGGAATCCTCGGTAGCCGGGCGGGGTATAGCTGAAAGACATATTCTGGCACGTCTTCGCATTGGGCAGCCGCGCCGCCCTGCTCTACCCTTGCGGCATCGCAAACCGGTAGGGACGGATACGGCAATGAAGGTGGTGATCACCGGCGCCGGCGTGGTCGGCATGGCCACCGCCTGGCAATTGGCCAACGACGGCCATGAGGTCACGGTGCTGGAGCGGCGCGACGGTCCGGGGCTGGAGACCAGCTTCGCCAACGGCGGGCAGCTCAGCTACAGCTATGTGGCGCCGCTGGCCGGTCCCGGCGTGCTGGCCAAGGTGCCCGGCTGGCTGCTGCGCCGCGACGCGCCGCTGCGCTGGCGCCCGCGGCTGGACCCGGCCCAATGGCGCTGGCTGGCCGCCTTCGTCGGCGCCTGCAATGCCTCGCGCAGCGATGCGACCACGCGCAAGCTGCTGCGGCTGGCCTTTCATTCGCGCGACCGCATGCGCGCCTTCCTCGATAGACACGACATCGATTTCGATTTTGCGCGGCGCGGCAAGCTGATCGTCCACCGCGACGCGGCCAGCTTCGATGCGGCGCGCCGGCTGCTGGACTACCAGGCCGGGCTCGGCAGCGAGCAGCATGCGCTGGACCGCGACGCCTGCGTGGCGCTGGAACCGGCGCTGGCCGGCATCCGCGACCAGATCGTCGGCGCGATCCATACCCCGAGCGAGGAAGTGGCCGATTGCCACCGCTTCTGCGTCGGGCTGGCCAATCTGCTGCGCCAGCACCCCAATGTGTCGCTGCGCTTCGGTACCGCGGTCCGTGCGATCGAACGCCGGGGCGACGCGGCCCGCGGCGTGCATACCGACAGCGGCTTCGAGGCCGCCGATGCGGTGGTGCTGGCCGGCGGCATCGGCAGCGCGACACTTCTGCGGCCGCTCGGACTGCGCGCGCCGCTGTGGCCGCTGAAGGGGTACAGCATCACCGTGCCCGTCGGCAGCGGCGCGCAGGCGCCCCATATCAGCGTCACCGACTTCGCCCGCAAGATCGTCTATGCCCGCATCGGCAATACGCTGCGCGTGGCCGGCATGGCCGACCTGACGCGGCCCGATACGCGCATCGACGAACGCCGCGCGGCAACGCTGCTGGACGAAACGCGCTCGGTGTTCGGCGGCATCGCCGGCGACCGCCCGCTGTCCGACCTGCAGCCCTGGGCCGGGCTGCGCCCTGCCACACCGAGCGGACTGCCACTGATCGGACAGTCGCGGCTGCGTCATCTGTGGCTCAACATCGGGCACGGGGGACTGGGGTTTACGCTGGCAATGGGCAGCGCGGGACTGCTGGCGGATATGATCGCGAAGCGGCCGCCCGCGGTCGATCCCGCCGACTACAGCGCGACGCTGGCGTAGCGCGCCACTGCCCGCGCAGTACAGGACAGAAGAGCGGAACGAGGAGCCGCCGCTTGCACGGCCCTTGCTAGCAGTACAACCGATGTCGCGTTTCAACAAGAGCCGTTCCACAACCAAGGAGAGCCTGACCATGAAACTGCCTACCGCCACCCGCACTGCGCCACGACAGGCGCGCCGTTCGCTGCGATCCGCCCTGGGCGCCGTGCTGACCGCCGCGCTCGCTTGCGGTGCGTTCGGCACCATCGGCGCCGCCCATGCCCAACAGAACGACACGCTGAGCAAGATCAAGCAGAACGGCGTGATCACCCTCGGCCATCGCGAATCGTCGATCCCGTTCTCCTATACCAATGGCCGCGAGGTCATGGGGTATTCGCACGAGATCATGATGGCCATCGTCGACAAGGTGAAGACGCAGCTGAACATGCCGAACCTGCAGGTTCGGATGATCCCGATCACCTCGCAGAACCGCATCTCGCTGATGCAGAACGGCACCATCGATCTCGAATGCGGCTCGACCACCAACAACCTCGAGCGCCAGAAGCAGGTCGGCTTCACCAACAGCCTGTTCGTCTACGGCATCCGCATGCTGGTGCGCAAGGACGCCGGCGTGAAGGACTTCGATGACCTGAAGGGCCGCAACGTCGTGACGACCGCCGGCACTACGGGTGAGCGCCTGCTGGTCAAGATGAACGGCGAGAAGGCGATGAACATGAACCTGACCGGCGCCAAGGACCACGGCCAGGCCTTCCTGATGCTGGAATCGGGCCGCGCGGTCGCCTTCGTCATGGACGAGCCGCTGCTGTACGGCGAACTGACCAAGGCCAAGAATCCCGGCGAATGGACCGTCGCCGGCACGCCGCTGCAGACCGAGAACTACGCCTGCATGCTGCGCAAGGACGATCCGCAGTTCAAGGCGCTCGCCGACGGCGTGATCGCCGACCTGATGAAGTCGGGCAAGGCCGAGCAGCTGTACAAGAAGTGGTTCCAGTCGCCGATCCCGCCGCGCGGCATCAACATGAACTACCCGCTGTCGGCCGAGATGAAGGAACTGTTCGCGAACCCGAACGACAAGGCGTTCCAGTAAGCGCTTTCGGTTTCTCGCATCAGGAAGTCCGCGTCGGCGCTCGCGCGTCGATGCGGACTTTTCTCATTCTGCGCGCGCCTCCAATCGAAACGTAAAGTGCGTGCATTTTTCAGAAGCTTCCGGGTCCGCCGATCGGCAAGCTACGCAGGTCTCAACAAGGTATCGCCGATCATGGTTCAGACCTACGACTCCTGCTACAAGCTGCTGTTCTCCACGCCCGACCTGGTGCGCGAACTGGTCACCGCATTCGTCGAGAACGACTGGCTGCGCAGCCTCGATTTCGAAACGCTGGAGAAAATTCCCCCGCAATACGTTGGCGACAACTTGCGCCAACGCGCCAATGATGTGGTCTGGCGCGTCCGCGCCGATGACGATTGGCTCTACCTCTACATGCCGATCGAATTCCAGAGCACCGTCGACCCCTATATGGCGGTGCGGGTCATGGAATATATGGGACTGCTCTATCAGGACCTCGGCCGCCGCAAGAACGTGCTCGCGGATCGCAAGCTGCCGCCCGTGCTGCCGCTGGTGATGTACACCGGCAAGGCACCGTGGACCGCGCCTACCGATATTGCGTCGATGGTCACTGCCGCTCCCCGCCTGGCAGCAAGGTTCCAGCCTCAACTCGCCTACCTGCTGATCGATACGAGCCAGTATCGGGACCGCGATCTGCAGGCGCTGAACAATCGCGTGGCCATGGTGATCCTGATCGAGCGCGGGGATCTCGATCGTCTGCCGGAACTGGTCGATCAACTGAACGAGATGATCGCTGGCGACGTCGAACTGCACCGGATTTTTTCGATCTGGATGCGTCAACTACTCCATCGCCGGAGCGACGGGGTTCTGTTGCTGCCGGAGGTGGTCAACCTGAAGGAGGTCAATATGAGTCTGGTGTTGTCGCTAAATGAGTTGAGACAGAAGGGAGTGTTGCAAGGCAAGGTAGAGGGCGAAGCATACGTGCTGCAGAAGGTGCTGACACAGCGATTTGGCTCGTTGCCGCCGGACATTGCCTCCCGCATCGCGCGGGCCAATACCGAACAACTCGAACGCTGGGTGGATCGGCTGGACTCAGCCCAATGCCTCGACGACATCTTCAGTGACCACACTGAAGGACGGGTCGCCGCCTGATTCCCTGATCGATTGGATTGAGCCAGCGTGCCCAAACCCGAACAAGAAGCACCGCCCAAAACAAAAACCCCCGAAGGCAGGCCTTCGGGGGTTTTGCACTACTGGCGGAGAGGGTGGGATTCGAACCCACGGTACCGTTGCCGGTACGCCTGATTTCGAGTCAGGTACATTCGACCACTCTGCCACCTCTCCTGAACTGGTCGCGTTGCGGCGAAACCGAGATTATAGAGAAGTCAAAAACAGACTGCAAGAGGGTCGGCACGTTTTTCCCGTGACTTCCTGCTGCCTGGTTCATCCACCTCAGGCCTCGGGTTCGAGCCGCGTCAGGCCGCCCAGATACGGCTGCAGCGCGGTCGGCACGGTGACCGAACCGTCCGCATTCTGGTAGTTCTCGAGGATCGCCACCAGCGTGCGGCCGACCGCCAGGCCGGAGCCGTTCAGCGTGTGCACCAGCTCGGGCTTGCCCTGACCGGCGCGGCAGCGTGCCTGCATGCGGCGCGCCTGGAAGTCGCCCATGTTCGAGCACGAGCTGATCTCGCGATAGGTGTTCTGCGCGGGGATCCAGACTTCGAGGTCGTAGGTCTTGGTGCTGCCGAAGCCCATGTCGCCGGTGCACAGCACGATGGTGCGGAACGGCAGGTCCAGCTTCTTCAGGATCGCCTCGGCATGGCCGGTCAGTTGTTCGAGCGCGTCGAACGAGGCCTCCGGGCGCACGATATGGACCAGCTCGACCTTGTCGAACTGATGCTGGCGGATCATGCCGCGCGTGTCCTTGCCGTACGAACCGGCCTCCGAGCGGAAGCACGGCGTATGGGCGACGAAACGCAGCGGCAGTTCGTCGGCCGACGCGATGACGTCGCGCATCAGATTGGTCAGCGGCACCTCGGCGGTCGGAATCAGGTAGTAATTCTCGGTCCGCTCGCCGCCGTCCGCGCCCTCGCCGCCCACCTGGCGCGGCACCTTGAACAGGTCATCCTCGAACTTGGGCAGCTGGCCGGTGCCGCGCATCGATGCCGCATTGACGATGTACGGCACGTACATCTCGGTGTAGCCGTGCTCGAGCGTATGGGTATCGAGCATCAGCTGCACCAGCGCGCGATGCATGCGGGCGATGCCGCCGCGCAGTACCGCGAAGCGCGAGCCGGTGATCTTGGCCGCGCTCTCGAAATCGAGGCCGAGGCGCTCGCCGACGTCGACGTGGTCGCGCACCGGGAAGTCGAAGCTGCGCGGCGTGCCGACGCGGCGCACTTCGACGTTGTCGTTCTCGTCCTTGCCGACCGGCACGCTGTCGTGCGGCAGATTCGGCAGCGACAGCATCAGCTGCTGCAGCTGGGCCTGGATGTCGTCGAGCCGCGCCGCCGATTCCTTCAGCGTGTCGCCGATGCCGCCGACCTCGGCCATCAGCGCCGACGCGTCCTCGCCCTTGCCCTTGGCCATGCCGATCTGCTTGGACAGCGTGTTGCGGCGGGCCTGCAGTTCCTCGGTGCGGGTCTGCAGTTGCTTGCGCTCGCTTTCGAGCGCCTGGAAGGCGCCCAGGTCGAGTTGGAATCCACGCGTGGCAAGGCGTTGTGCCACGGCGTCGGGGTCTTTGCGGAGCAGCTGGATGTCGAGCATGTTTGCGGGAAAAGCGTGCGGTCGGAGCGATCGGGAGGCGGCTGGCATGCCGCCGAACCGCACATTTTACTGCACCGCGGCAGCGCCCGGCCGGGATGGCGGCTGAGGGCCGCGGCCCGCTACGCGTCGCCCTCGTCCGCCTTGCCGCCCTTGCCCGACGGCTGGCTCTTCTGGCGGCGATGCCAGGCGTCGTCCAGCTCGCGCAGGTGGCGCAGCTTGTCGCCGATCTTGCCCTCGAGGCCGCGCGGCGTCGGCTGATACCAGCCCTGCGCCTTCAGGTCATCGGGGAAATAGTGTTCGCCGGCGGCATAGGCTTCGGGCTCGTCGTGCGCGTAGCGGTAGGCATGGCCGTAGCCGAGCTCCTTCATCAGCCTGGTCGGCGCATTGCGCAGATGGACCGGCACCGCGCGCGACTTGTCCTTGGCGACGAAGGCCCGCGCCGCGTTGTAGGCGTTGTAGCCGGCGTTCGACTTGGGCGCGACCGCCAGGTAGATCAGCGCCTGCGCCAGCGCCAGCTCGCCCTCGGGCGAGCCCAGGCGCTCGTAGGTCTCGGCCGCGTCCAGCGTCATCCGTGCCGCGCGGGGATCGGCCAGGCCGATGTCCTCCCACGCCATCCGCACGATGCGGCGGGCCAGATAGCGCGGATCGGCACCGCCGTCCAGCATGCGGCAGAACCAGTACAGCGCCGCATCGGGGTCGGAGCCGCGCACCGACTTGTGCAGCGCGCTGATCTGGTCGTAGAACGCGTCGCCACCCTTGTCGAAGCGGCGCAGGTTCTCCGACAGCGCGCTGCCCAGCAGCGCCTTGTCGATCGTCTGCGCGCCAGCGGTACGTGCGGCGCGCGCGACGATCTCGATATTGTTCAGCAGCTTGCGGCCATCGCCGTCGGCGGACGCGACGATCAACTGCAGCGCCTCGTCGTCCCAGGCGACGCCGCCCAGCGCCTCGCTGGCGCGCAGGGCCAGCTGGCGCAGTTCCGCATCGTCCAGGCTCTTGAGCACATAGACCGCGGCCCGCGACAGCAACGCGCCGTTGACCTCGAACGACGGGTTCTCGGTGGTCGCGCCGATGAAGGTGAACAACCCGCTTTCCACGTGCGGCAGGAAGGCGTCCTGCTGGCTCTTGTTGAAGCGGTGGACCTCGTCGACGAATACCAGCGTGCGGCGCCCGTGCGCACGGTATTGCTCGGCGCGCTCGACCGCCTCCCGGATGTCCTTGACGCCGGACAGCACCGCCGACAGCGCGATGAACTCGGCATCGAAGGCATCGGCCATCAGCCGCGCCAGCGTGGTCTTGCCGACGCCGGGCGGGCCCCACAGGATCATCGAATGCGGCTCGCCCGATTCGAAGGCCACGCGCAGCGGCTTGCCGGGGCCGAGCAGATGCTGCTGGCCAATGACCTCATCGATATTGCGCGGGCGCAGCCGTTCGGCCAGCGGTTGGCGGGAAGCGTCGGAGGGTTCGGAAAACAGCGTGTCCGGCACGGTGGTCAAAGGCTTGGGAAGGCTTGGGTTCAGTGCAGGCGGCTGCAAGCGGCGCGGCCGGCCAAAGCGCCAGTGTAGTGCATCGGTACGCGGCGCCGCCCGGCGGGGATCGGGCTCGCCGCGCTAGCGCGGAAACGCCACCACATCGTCGACCTCGACGCGGATGCCGATCCAGTCGCCGACGCCGTGGTCGTGGTGCGACGGCGCCAGCGACAGCACCCTGCCGCCGCTGGCCAGCCGCAGCGTGTAGAGAATCTCGGCGCCGCGGAAGGCCTTGTGCAGGATCTGTGCGCGCAGCGCGCTGGCATCGTCGTGCAGGATGTCGTCGGGGCGGATCAGCACGTCGACCTCGGCCACGCCAGGCGCCAGATCGAGCCCGTCGCGGCTGTGCAGCGTGCCCAGTTCACAGTCGAGCTGTCCCGGTGCGGTGACGCGGGCGGGCATCAGTACGCCCTGCCCGATGAAATCGCCGACGAAGCGCGTGGCGGGCTTGTGATAGAGCTGATGGGCGGTGCCCCACTGCTCGATCGCGCCGGCGTGCATCACGCCGATCTCGTCGGCCATCGCGAACGCTTCGAGCTGGTCGTGCGTGACCAGGATCGCGGTCGCGCCCTGGGCCTTCAGGATCGCGCGCACCTCCAGGCTCAGCCGCTCGCGCAGGTCCACGTCCAGATTGGAAAACGGCTCGTCGAGCAGCAGCAGTTCGGGCCGCGGCGCCAGCGCGCGGGCCAGCGCCACGCGCTGCTGCTGGCCGCCGGACAGTTCGTGCGGAAAGCGCGCGCAGGCGCCCGCCAGGCCGACCAGCTCGAGCACTTCTGCGACACGCTCGCGCCGAGCCTGCCGGCTGTCCCGATGCAGGCCGAAGGCGACGTTGTCGGCCACGCTCAGATGCGGGAACAGCGCGTAGTCCTGGAACACCATGCCGACGCGCCGCCGTTCGGGCGGCACCGCCAGGCCCGGTGCCGACACCGGTTGCCCGTCCAGCACGATGCGCCCGGCACGCAGCGGCTCGAAGCCCGCGATGGCCCGCAGCACGGTGGTCTTGCCGCAGCCGCTCGGGCCGAGCAGGCAGCCGATGCTGCCGCGCGCCAGCGAAAACGACAGGTCTTCGATGACGATCTGGCTGTCGAAACCGTGGCGGATGTGCTCGACCTCCAGCACCAGATCGGGCGGCACGCTTGTTGAAGCAGCGGCAGGGACAGCGGCGGCGGCGGGCTCCGCAGAAGCGGTCGGCGCGGCGGGTGCCGTAGGCGCCGTCGGAGGCGCGGTATCGAGATCGAAGGCGGACATGCGAATCATTATAAGTATCAGCAACGCCGGACCGGCGATTGATAGAATGCCCCAGCCGCGCCGTCCGCGGCACTTCTTCCCAGCCGATCGCCGCGCATGTCCCTGCTCCATCCCGCCCGATTGCCCGATAGCGACCCTGCCGGTCTGGCACGGCGCGGCCGGCGGCTGACGGCCATCCATCCGCTGTCCTTCGCGGCGGGGCTGGTGGCCCTGCTGATCGCAGTGCCGATCCTGGTGGTGGCGGCCAGCCTGCTGACCCCGAGCACCGAGACCTGGCATCACCTGGTCGACACGGTGCTGGGCGAGTACATCGCCAATACGCTGTGGCTGCTGGCCGGCGTCGCCGTCGGCGTGCTGCTGCTCGGCGTGCCGACCGCATGGCTGGTCTGCACCTATCGCTTCCCCGGCCGCGGCCTGATGGAATGGGCGCTGGTGCTGCCGCTGGCGATGCCGGCCTACGTGATCGCCTACGCCTATACCGACGCGCTGCAGTTCGCCGGCCCGGTGCAGAGCTGGCTGCGCGCGCTGACGGGCTGGGGCGCGCGCGACTACTGGTTTCCGGACGTGCGGACGCTGGGCGGCGCGATCGTGCTGTTCTCGCTGGTGCTCTACCCCTACGTCTACCTGACCGCCCGCGCCGCCTTCCTGCAGCAGACGCTGAACACGCTGGAGGCGGCACGCCTGCTGGGCCACGGACCCTGGCGCAGCGTGCTGCGCGTGGTGCTGCCGCTGGCGCGTCCCGGCATCGCGGCCGGCACCGCGCTGGCCATGATGGAGACGCTGGCGGACTTCGGCACCGTCGCCTACTTCGCGATCCCGACCTTCTCGACGGGCATCTACCGCGCCTGGTTCTCGCTCGGTGACAAGAGCGCGGCGGCGCAACTGTCGGCCTGCATGCTGGCCTTCGTGATCGCGATCCTGGTGGCGGAACGGATCTCGCGCGGCCGGGCCCGCGTGCATGGCGGCCAGCGCCGCGCGCCGGCCTATCGGCTGACGGGTTGGCGGGGCTGGGCCGCGCTGGCGGCGTGCGCGCTGCCGGTGCTGCTGGGCTTCCTGGTGCCGGCGCTGATGCTGTTCGAGATGGCCTTCACCGACGGCGATGCGCAGTTCGGCCCGCGCTTCGTCGGGCTGGTCCGCAACAGCTTCCTGCTGGCGAGCGTCACGGCGCTCGCGGCGGTGCTGATCGCGCTGGCGATCGGCTATGCCGGCCGGCTCGGCCGGGGCTGGCCGATGCGGGCGCTGCTGCGGCTGTGCGGCATGGGCTATGCGCTGCCGGGCTCCGTGATCGCGGTGGGCGTGCTGGTGCCGGTCGCGCGGCTCGACAATGCGATCGCCGGCTGGATCCAGCAGCTGACCGGCGTGTCGCCGGGCCTGCTGCTCACCGGGGGCATCGCGGCGCTGGTCTATGCCTATCTGGTGCGCTTTCTCGGCGTCGCGCTGCAGACCGTCAACGCCGGATTGGCGAAGATCACGCCCAGCATGGACACCGCGGCCCGCAGCCTCGGCCACGGTCCGGCCGCGACGCTGCGCCGCGTCCATCTGCCGATGCTGCGCGGCAGCCTGCTGACCGCGGCGCTGATCGTCTTCGTCGACGTGATGAAGGAACTGCCGGCGACCTTCGTGATGCGCCCCTTCAATTTCGACACACTGGCCGTGCAGGCCTACAACCTCGCCGCCGACGAACGGCTCGCCGAGGCCGCGACCGCCTCGCTGGTGATCGTGCTGGTCGGGCTGATTCCGGTGATCGTGCTGTCGCGGCAGATCCGCCGCAGCGCGCAGGACTGAACCCGCGGCACGCAGCCCCGCTGGCGGCGTACCTGCATGGGGTGCAGGCTCGCTGCCCGCTCTCCAGTCCAGCTAAAGCCCGCCGCGATTTCCGCCGATATCCCGTGAATGCCAAGCTGGGCCGCACAAGCCGGCCCGCTTTCCTCGAACTCGATGGGCGGGAGTCGTATGCAAATTCGTTACCGGATGCTGGTCTTCAAGATGTCGCGCCTGGCCAGCCAGAACAAGCTGACGGCGGTGCAGGAAATCGGCTTCGCCACCGAGCTCGCCGAACTGGTGGTCAAGGAAGGCATCGCCGAGCGGGTGGTGCAGGAACTGTTCGACGATGACCATCCGCAGCTGCGCCGCATCGCCGTCAATGCGATCCGCCGCACCGGCCGCTTCGACGTGCCGGGCCTGCAGGCGGCGCTGCTGCGCAGGTTGTCCGATGCCGAACCGTGGCTGCGCCACGATGCGGTCTGGGTCATTCAGGAAGCGGCGATGGACGGCGGGCTGGTGCGCGCAGGGCTGCGCCGGCTGGCGGGCACCGTGCAATTGCCGCAGGACGCGGTACGTGCCAAGTCCAATCCCGGCGATGCGCTGCTGCAGGCCCAGGTGCGCGCGCGCCAGGCGCTCGATGCCTTGCTGAAGAAGGATGCGCAGGCCGCGCTGGCGGCGCTGCGGGCCACGCTGGCGACCTTTGCCGCGCTGAATCAGGAGCCGTATGGAAGCGGCACCGTGGGTCAGATGAACCTGGCGCGGCGCGAACTGCAGCGCCGCATGGCGAAGCGGGCCTTGTCGAGCAGCACGCGGCTGACCTTCCGCCGCGTCGAGGGGCCGGACGGCAAGGCGGCGTTCGCGGAGACAGCCAGCACCGCCAGGTCTGGCCAGACCAGTGACGACGCGGCCGGCGATCCGTCATGAAGACCGGAGCCGGCCGCGCCCTTCAGCGGGCGATCACTTGAAGCCGGCCTTGTCGGCGAGCTTCTGCGCGACCGGCTGATACTTGCCGAGCTCGGCCACGTTGATCCGGTCGGCCTTGAAGCTGCCCATCGCTTCCAGCGCCGGGTTGCCGACCTTGACGCTCGGCACCACCGGCCACTCGTTGTTGCCGTTGGCGAAGTAGGCCTGGGCCTCGTCGCTGGCGAGGTACTCCAGGAACTTGACCGCCGACTCCTTGTTCGGCGCGTGCTTGAGCATGCCGCCGCCCGAGATGTTCATGTGCACGCCCTGGCTCTCCTGGTTCGGCCACACCACGCCGAGCTTGTCGGCCACCGCCTTGTCCTCGGGCTTGGTCGACTTCAGCAGGCGCGCGATGTAGTAGGTGTTGGAGATCGCCAGATCGCATTCGCCGGCAGCCACGGCCTTGAGCTGGTCGGTGTCGCCGCCCTTGGGCGTGCGCGCCAGGTTGGCGACCACACCTTGCGCCCAGCGCTCGGTCTTCGCTTCGCCGTCATGCGCGATCAGGCTCGAGATCAGCGACAGGTTGTAGACGTGGCCGCTCGAGCGCGTGCACAGCTTGCCCTTCCACTTCGGGTCCGCCAGGTCCTCATAGGTCTTGATGTCGCCCGGCTTGACGGTGTCCTTGTTGTACGCGATCACGCGGGCGCGCGCCGAGAAGCCGAACCATTCGCCGTTGGGATCGCGAAAGTTGGCGGGGATGCGCGATTCGAGCACCTTCGACTTGACCGGTGCGAACACGCCGGCCTGCTGGGCGCGCCACAGGCGGCCGATATCGACCGTGATGAACACATCGGCCGGGCTGTTGGCGCCCTCGCTCTTGATCCGCTCGAGCAGCGGATCCTCCTGGCCCTCGATGCGATTGATCTTGATGCCGGTCTGCTTGGTGAAGTTGCTGTACAGCGCCTCGTCGGTCTGATAGTGCCGGGCCGTATAGAGATTCAGCACCTTTTCCTGGGCGCCCTGGGCCATCGCGGACAGGGGCATCGATGCGGCGCTGGCCGCCATGGCGAGAGCTGCCGCGGTGGGCAGCAGACGACGAAACACGTACATGGACTCCTCCGGGCTTTGCGGTTCCGCCGCTGGCCAAATGTCAGCGGGCGAGCGCAAACAATAATGATTCCCGTTTTCGGCGTCAATGTCGGTTTCCCCGCGTGGAACGGCCGCGACAGGGACGGACAGGGACGGTGAACAGCCGATTTACAGGCGAGAACGTCGCCAGGCCCAAGTGCTGGACTTCAGCCGCCGGCGCGAGAAACCAGCGCGCCGACCGCGTCGGCCGGCAGCGGTCCGTGGCAGCCGCGTTCGCCGCCGCGCCGCTGCGTCACCAGCCAGACCCGGTCGGGCTGGCCAGTCGGACGCATCAACCAGGCATCGCCGCGCGCGGCGCCCGGCAATTCCTCCAGCACGCCGCTGCGTTCGGACTGCAGCATCGTCGCGCAGTCGCGCGCCGAGGCGGCGGTGGCGGCGAGGAAGTCCGGGTTGGTCAGCACCTCGGACAGCGTGGTGTCGGGCGCGCGCAGAAAGGCGTCGATATCGAATTGCCGGCTAGGGGCCGCGCTCTTGCCGCCGGCGCACGCGCCCAGCGCCAGCAGCGCGGCCAGCGCCGGCCCGATCGCCATCCCCCGCGCCAATCGCAGCGCCCCGGGGCTCGAGCTGGCCGGCTTCATTGGCGGATCACGTCGGCGCCCTTGGGGACGCTGAAGCGGAAGGTGTCGGCCGGCAGCGACGGGTTCTTCTGCATCGCGCTGAAGGTCAGCAGCGTGGTGTTGCCGAATGCGTCCCGCAGCTCCATCGCTTCCAGATTGCCGCCCTTGAAGCCGATGCCGATCCGCTCGAACTGGGTGTCCTTGGCCTTCGGCGTCAGCTCCAGCCATTCGATGCCGTCGCGGGTCGGGCCGTCCTTGACGACGAAGCTCTTCTCCAGGTCGTTGCTGCCGAACAGGATCGCTGCCGGGCTCGAACCGAGCGCGGCGTCCAGCTTGCGCTCGGTGACCTGGTTCAGATCCTTGTCGTAGATGAAGAGCGTCTGGCCGTCGGCCTGCAGCAGCTGCTCGTAGGGCTTGGTATAGCGCCAGGAGAACTTGCCGGGGCGCGAGAATACGAAGGTGCCGCTCGAGGTGCCGGTGACGCGCATCGCCTCGCCGGTGCCCTTGACCTGACGCTGCGTGAATTCGCCGCGTGCGCTCTTGACGGTGGTGACGAAGGTCTTCAGCTGATCGGTGGCGGCGGCTTGCGCGGTGGCCGGGGCCAGCGCGGCCCAGCCCAGGGTGGCGGCAGCGCCGACGGCGGCAAGTGCGGACGCCAGTACGCGATTAGGCATGCAATCGATCCTTGTTTTGGGTAAGTGTCCGGTTAGAGCCGGGGAGCGGCGCCGGATTCCGTCCGCGGGCGTCAGCAAGCGTGACACGCGTAACGGCATATTACCGGGCATCGGACCGGCCACCCGCGCGCGCTATTCCTCGCGCGCGCCGCCGGCGGGGGCCAGAATGTCGCGGTTGCCGTTGCCGGACATCGCCGAGACCAGGCCGGCCTTCTCCATGTCTTCGAGCAGGCGCGCCGCGCGGTTGTAGCCGATGCGCAGATGGCGCTGCACCAGCGAGATCGACGCGCGGCGGTTCTTCAGCACGACTTCGACCGCCTGGTCGTACAGCGGGTCGGCCTCGCCGCCACCGCCGATGCCGGCACCGCCGCCCATGCCATCGACACCGATGTCGCCCTCGGCCAGGCCGCCTTCGAGAATGCCCTCGATATAGTTGGGCTCGCCGGCTTCCTTCAGCTTGTCGACCACGCGGTGCACCTCGTCGTCCGAGACGAAGGCGCCGTGCACGCGCACCGGCAGGCCGGTGCCCGGCGCCAGATACAGCATGTCGCCCATGCCGAGCAGCGTTTCGGCGCCCTGCTGGTCCAGGATCGTGCGCGAGTCGATCTTGCTGCTGACCTGGAACGAGATCCGGGTCGGCACGTTGGCCTTGATCAGGCCGGTGATCACGTCGACCGACGGCCGCTGCGTCGCCAGCACCAGATGGATGCCGGCCGCGCGCGCCTTCTGCGCGATCCGCGCGATCAGCTCCTCGACCTTCTTGCCGACCACCATCATCAGGTCGGCCAGCTCGTCGATCACGATCACGATGGTCGGCAGCTTCTCCAGCGGTTCGGGCGCGTCGGGCGTCAGGCTAAACGGATTCGGGATCTTTTCCTCGCGCGCCGCCGCCTCGTCGATCTTCTTGTTGTAGCCGGCCAGGTTGCGCACGCCCATCTTGCTCATCAGCTTGTAGCGGCGCTCCATTTCGCCGACCGCCCAGTTCAGCGCATTGCCGGCCTGCCGCATGTCGGTAACCACGGGACACAGCAGATGGGGGATGCCCTCGTAGATGCTCATCTCCAGCATCTTCGGATCGATCAGGATCAGCCGCACGCTGTCGGCCTTGGCCTTGTACAGCAGCG
Source organism: Cupriavidus sp. UGS-1 (assembly GCF_021213615.1). Taxonomy (NCBI): domain Bacteria; kingdom Pseudomonadati; phylum Pseudomonadota; class Betaproteobacteria; order Burkholderiales; family Burkholderiaceae; genus Cupriavidus; species Cupriavidus sp. UGS-1. The sequence continues at coordinate 196,813 of NZ_JAJQJF010000002.1, forward strand.
ACAGGATCATCGCGTTGATGCCGACGGACTTGCCCGAGCCGGTGGTACCGGCAACCAGGCAGTGCGGCATGCGCGCCAGGTCGGCGACCACCGGCTTGCCGGCGATGTCCTTGCCGAGCGCCAGCGTCAGCTGCGAGACGCTCTCGTTGTAGACCTGCGAGCCGAGGATCTCGCCGAGCCGCACCGCCTGGCGCTTCGGATTCGGCAGCTCCAGGCCCATGTAGTTCTTGCCCGGAATGGTCTCCACCACGCGGATCGACACCAGCGACAGCGAGCGTGCCAGGTCCTTGGCCAGATTGACGATCTGGCTGCCCTTGACGCCGGTGGCCGGCTCGATCTCGTAGCGGGTGATCACCGGACCCGGATAGGCGGCCACGACCTTGACCTCGACGCCGAAGTCCTTGAGCTTCTTCTCGATCAGGCGCGAGGTGAATTCCAGCGTCTCGGCGCTGACGGTCTCCTGCGAGACCGGTACCGGGTCCAGCAGCGACAGCGGCGGCAGGTCGGCATCCTGCAGGTCGGCAAACAAGGGCTGTTGCTTCTCGCGCTCGACCCGTTCGTGCTTGGGCACCGCCTGCGGCCGCACGATCTGCACCGGCGCCGCCTCCTCGATGCGCACGCGCTGGACCTCGACGGTCTCGGTGCGCTCGACCTTGGCGGCCTCCCCGATGATGCGGTCCTGCTTGCTTTCGCGGCGCGCCTTGAAGCCGAGGAAGGCGGTCTCGACGAAGGCGCCGACCTTCTCGCAGACCGACAGCCACGAGAAATGGAAGAACAGCGACAGCCCGATCGCCAGCATCAACAGCAGCAGCAGCGTGGCGCCGGTAAAGCCCAGCGCGGTCTGCAGCCAGCCGCCCAGCAGATCGCCCAGCACGCCGCCGGGCGCGCGCGGCAGCGCCTCGCGCAGCGGGTACATGCGAACCGCCTCGAGGCCCATGCTGGCGGCCAGCGTCAGGCCGAAGCCGATCCAGCTGACCACCACGCCCTGGCGCGCCTCTCCGACCTGGTCGGGGAACTCGGCGGTCAGCATGCGCCAGCCGCGCCAGCAGCGGCGCACCAGCAGCACGCCGAGCCAGTAGGCGGAGAAACCGAAGATGAAGAACAGCACGTCGGCGAGCCAGGCGCCGACGCGGCCGCCCAGGTTGTGGATCTGCGCCACCTGATTGGCGTGCGACCAGCCCGGGTCGGCCTTGCTGTAGCTGGCCAGGATGCACAGGAAGGCCAGCGTCGCGGCCAGCAGCAGGAACCAGCGTACTTCTCCCAACAGCTTGCCGATGCGGGAAGGCAGGACGGAGGGATCGGTGCGGGTGGTCGTGGTGGTTCTGGCCATGCGGGGGTACGGATGGCGGCGCGGCACGGCGCCGTACGGAATTGCGGTGGCGGCATTTTACCTCCCCCGCAGGCTATCGCCGCCATTGGAATTTGCAACAATGCGCCAACGCCGGTCCACTTATAATGCGGGTTTTCGATTACCCATGCCGGCGCGCGGCGCACGCCGGCCACAGGAACGCATCATGGCCAAACACGCGAAAGTGCTGATTCTCGGTTCCGGTCCCGCCGGCTACACCGCCGCCGTCTACGCGGCGCGCGCCAACCTGGAGCCGGTGCTGATCACCGGCCTGGCCCAGGGCGGCCAGCTGATGACCACCACCGACGTGGAGAACTGGCCGGCCGATCCGAACGGCGTGCAGGGCCCCGAGCTGATGCAGCGTTTTCTCGAGCATGCCGAGCGCTTCAAGACCGAAATCATTTTCGACCATATCCATACGGCCAAGCTGACCGAGCGCCCGATCCGCCTGGTCGGCGACGCCGGCGAGTACACCTGCGATGCGCTGATCATCGCCACCGGCGCCTCGGCGCAGTACCTGGGCCTGCCTTCCGAGGAAAACTTCATGGGCCGCGGCGTGTCGGCCTGCGCGACCTGCGACGGCTTCTTCTACAAGAACCAGGAAGTGGCGGTGATCGGCGGCGGCAATACCGCGGTCGAAGAGGCGCTGTACCTGTCGCATATCGCCAGCAAGGTCACCGTGATCCATCGCCGCGACAAGTTCCGCGCCGAGCCGATCCTGGTCGACCGCCTGCTGGCACGCGAGAAGGAAGGCCGCGTCGAGATCGTCTGGAACACCGTGCTGGACGAGGTGGTCGGCGACGAGTCGGGCGTGACCGGTGTGCGCATCCGCAATGTGCAGAGCGGCACCACCGAGGAGCGCAAGCTCGCGGGCGTGTTCGTCGCGATCGGCCACAAGCCGAACACCGACCTGTTCGTCGGCCAGCTGGAGATGAACAACGGCTATATCGTGACCAAGAGCGGCCTGTCGGGCGACGCCACGGCCACCAACATCCCGGGCGTGTTCGCCGCCGGCGACGTGCAGGACCATGTCTATCGCCAGGCCATCACCAGCGCCGGCACCGGCTGCATGGCCGCGCTCGACGCGCAGCGCTACGTCGAAGCGCTGAAGTAAGTCTTGTTGCTCGCCTTCGGCGAGCTGCCCTCTCCCCTGCCCCTCTCCCGCAAGCGGGAGAGGGGAAAACCGGCGTGCCCGCTGTCCCTTGGCTTTCTCCCCTACCCCGCGAGCGGAGGAGGGGCAAGCCGGCGTCTCCGCTGCCCCTGGTTTTCTCCCTCTCCCGCTTGCGGGAGAGGGGCCGGGGGAGAGGGATTCCGCCCCTCCACCCGCGCCACCTTCTGCCGCCGATCGTGTTACCTTGCCGGTTTCACGGTCTTGCCCGCCGCCCCGCGGCGGTGCCGCTTTTCCCATCATGAAGCACGGTGCCAGCAAATCCGGCCGCCCTGCCGGTTCATCCCCCACTCCCGCCCGTACCCGCCTTGGTCTCGACGATCTGGCACGCCTGCGCGACCAGATGAAGGCCGACGCCGAGCGCCGCGAGGCCGAGCGTCTTGCCGCCGAGGAAGCCGCGCGCCAGGCGGCGCTGGAAGCCAACGTGTTCCGCAACAGCATCGGCAATGTCCAGACATTGCGCGATCGCAACCGCGTGACGCCGCCCGCGCGGCGGCCCGAGCCGGTGCCGGTGCAAACCCGGCTCGACGACCAGGCGGTGCTGGCGGCCTCGCTATCGGATCAGTTCGATGTGGAAAACCTGCTGGAGACCGACGACACGCTGTCGTTCCGCCGTCCCGGCATCGGCAACGACGTCATACGCAAGCTGCGGCGCGGCGAATGGGTGCCGCAGGATCGCATCGATCTGCACGGACTGCGCCGCGACGAAGCGCGCGAGGCGCTGGCCGAATTCCTGCGCCGTTGCGTGCGGCGCGGCGTGCGTTGCGTGCGCGTGATCCACGGCAAGGGCAACGGCTCGCCGGACAAGCAGCCGGTGCTCAAGGGCAAGGTGCGCAGCTGGCTGGTGCAGAAGGAGGAAGTGCTGGCCTTCGTGGAGGCGCGGGGCGCAGAGGGCGGCTCGGGGGCCTTGATGGTGTTGCTGCGTCAGCCGTACGCATGACGGCTGCCGCGTGACGGCTGCAATTCCCTCCCCCGGACGGGAGAGGGGCAAAACCCGGCGGCGTCAGACCGCCGCTTCGTCCTGCTCGCCGGTACGGATCCGGATCACGCGCTCGATTTCGGTGACGAAGATCTTGCCGTCGCCGATCTTGCCGGTATGGGCCGCCTTGACGATCGCGTCCAGCACGGTATCGAGCTGGCTCTCGGCCACGACCACCTCGATCTTGATCTTCGGCAGGAAGTCGACCACATACTCGGCGCCGCGATACAGCTCCGTGTGGCCCTTCTGCCGGCCGAAGCCCTTGACTTCGGTGACCGTCAGGCCGGTCACGCCCACGTCGGCCAGCGCCTCACGCACTTCGTCCAGCTTGAACGGTTTGATGATGGCGGTAATTTGCTTCATGTCGGCCCCCTTTCTGTCGTGATTGGTTGATGCAAGATTCTAGCCCGCGCGGCGCGATGACGCGCCAAAGCGGGTTGGGGATCACCCCTTGTCGTGTCGATTGCCGGCCTGCGGGGCCGCCCCGCCCTTGCCCTTGCGGCCTGGCTCAGCGGCGGTATCCGGAATGCGGTCCAGATCGGCCAGCCACGCGCTCGACTCGCTGTCGCTGGGCGCGCGCCAGTCGCCGCGCGGCGACAGCGAACCGCCGGAGCCGACCTTCGGCGCATTCGGAATGCACGAGCGCTTGAACTGGCTGGTGCGGAAAAAGCGGTCGAGGAAGATGCGCAGGTTGCGCTTGATGTCGGCCAGCTGGTACTCGTTGCGCGCGACATGGGCCTCCTCGGGCCACTGCCCCGCCTCGCGGTCGCCCCAGGCATGCAGCGCCAGGTAGGCCACCTTCGACGGCGTGAAGCCGAAGCGCAGCGTGTAGTACAGATTGAAGTCCTGCAGCTCGTAGGGCCCGATCACGCTTTCGGTCTTCTGGCCCGGCTTGTCGCTGGAATCGCCCGGCACCAGTTCGGGGCTGATATCGGTGCCCAGCACGTCGAGCAGCACCTCGCTGCCACCCGCACCGATCTGGCCCGTTTCGGCGACCCAGCGCACCAGATGCGAGATCAGCGTCTTCGGCACGCTGGCATTGACGTTGTAATGCGACATGTGGTCGCCGACGCCGTAGGTGCACCAGCCCAGTGCGAGCTCGCTCAAGTCGCCGGTGCCGATCACGATGCCGTTGTGGTGATTGGCCAGCCGGAACAGGTGATTGGTGCGCTCGCCGGCCTGCACGTTCTCGAAGGTCACGTCGTAGACCGGCTTGCCGTCGGCGAACGGATGGCCCAGGTCCTTGAGCATCGCCAGGCAGCTCGGCCGGATGTCGATCTCGCGCGCGGTGCAGCCGACCACCTCCATCAGCCGCCTGGCCTGCTGCAGCGTGCGGTCGCTGGTGGCAAAGCCCGGCATCGTGAAGCCGAGGATATTGGCGCGCGGCAGCCCCAGCCGGTCCATCGCCTTTGCACAGACCAGCAGCGCATGGGTCGAGTCCAGGCCGCCGGAGACGCCGATCACCACCTTGGAAATGCCGGTGGCCGACAGACGCTGCACCAGTGCCTGGACCTGGATCTGGTAGACCTCGTTGCAACGTTCGTCGCGCCGCCGGCGATCGGCCGGCACATAGGGGAAGCGCTCGACGCGGCGTTGCAGCGGCAGATCGCGGTCCTCGTCGACCCCCAGCACGAAACCGACGGTGCGGAACTTCGCCACCTCGCCGGCATGGCGGCGCACCGAATCGCCGAACGTCGTCATGTGCATGCGCTCGCGCGAGAGCCGCTCCAGATCGACGTCGGCGAAGATCATGTGCGAATCGTCGGCGAAGCGCTCCGATTCGGCCAGCAGTTCGCCATTCTCGTAGACCAGCGCCTGGCCATCCCAGGCGAGGTCGGTGGTCGATTCGCCCTTGCCGGCCGAGCTGTACAGATAGGCGGCCAGGCAACGGGCCGATTGCTGCGACACCAGCTGATGGCGGTAGCCGGACTTGCCGATCACGATATTGGACGCCGACAGATTGACCAGCACCGTGGCCCCCGCCAGCGCGGCGAACGACGACGGCGGGATCGGCACCCAGACGTCCTCGCAGATCTCGACATGGAAGCGCAGCAGCGGGATGTTCTCGACCTCGAACAGCAGGCCGGCGCCGAACGGCACGCTCTGGCCCAGCAGGTCTACCTGGTCGACCGTGGCGCAGTCGGCCGCGCTGAACTGGCGCGCCTCGTAGAATTCCCAGTAATTGGGCAGGAAGCTCTTGGGCACGACGCCACGCAGCTGGCCGCCGGCGACCACCACCGCGCAGTTGAACAGCTGATGCTGGACCCGCAGCGGCATGCCGACCACCAGCGCGCACGGCAGCGTGCGCGAGGCCTCGACGATCTCGCCCAGCGCACGCTCGCAGGCGTCGAGCAGGGTCTTCTGATGGAACAGGTCGTCGCAGCTGTAGGCCGACAAACCCAGCTCGGGGAAGGCCACCAGCGCGGCGCCGGCGTCGGCCGCCTGGCGGGCCAGCGCGATGGTCTGCTGCGCGTTGAAGGCGGGATCGGCGACCTTGCAGCGCGGCACGCCGACCGCCACGCGCACGAAGCCATGGGAATACAGATTGAAGAATCGGCTCATCTCGAACACCCTTGTTGTGCGCAGGGCCGCATGGTGCCGGACCGATGCCAGGCGCGGCCACAGGCGATAATGCGAGTCGGCACCTGCCCCGCAACCACCCGCATCACCCCTTCTGGCCGGAGGTCCCACGGACCTCGGCAAGGCACATCGTGAAAGCAAGCAAGTCCATGCCATCCCACGCAGGCAGCGCCGCCATGCCGGCGGAGCGACCCGAGAATTATCGCACGCGTATCGTCGAGAACCTGGCCGACCTCTCGCCGGTGGAGTGGGACGGCCTGCTGGCGCGGCAGCCCGGCCGCACGCCGTTCCTGCGCCATGCCTTCCTGCATGCGCTGCATGCGAGCGGCAGCGCCAGCGACGACACCGGCTGGAGCCCGCGCCATCTGACGTTGTGGAAGGAGACCGCCGACGGCGAGCGCCTGGCCGCGGCGATGCCGCTCTACGCCAAGGCGCACTCGTACGGCGAGTATGTGTTCGACTGGGCCTGGGCCGATGCCTATGCGCAGAACGGCCTGGAGTACTACCCGAAGTGGCTGTCGGCGATTCCGTTCACGCCGGTGCAAGGCACGCGCCTGCTGGCCGAGAACGCGCTGGCGCGCGAACTGCTGCTTCAGGTCGCGCTGACGCTGGCCGAGCAGAGCCAGCTGTCCTCACTGCATGTGCTGTTCCCCGACGACGCCGAGGCCGAGCTGATGCAGCAGGCCGGCATGATGATGCGCCACGGCGTGCAGTTTCACTGGACCAATCCCGGCTATCCGGACTTCGACGCGTTCCTTGCCACGCTGTCGCAGAAGAAGCGCAAGAACATCCGGGCGGAAAGGCGCCGCGTCGCCGAGGCCGGCATTTCGTTCCGCCATCTGCGCGGCATGGAGATCGGCCCCGACGACTGGCGGCTGTTCCATCGCTGCTATCGGCAGACCTATCGCGAACACCGTTCGACGCCGTATCTGAACCTGGACTTCTTCGAGCGCATCGGCGCGGCGATGCCCGAGCATCTGCTGATGGTGATCGCCCGCCGCGAGGGCCGTGACATCGCCGCCTCGCTGCTGGTCTACGACGACGATCCGGCGATCAGCACGCTGTACGGACGCTATTGGGGCGCGCTCGAACACCATCCCTGCCTGCATTTCGAGACCGCGTACTACCAGCCGCTGGCCTTCTGCATCGAACACGGGATCCGCACCTTCGAGGGCGGCGCGCAGGGCGAACACAAGATGGCGCGCGGCTTCCTGCCGGTCGCCACGCGCTCGGCCCACTGGCTCGCGCACCCGGCCTTCGCCGATGCGGTCGAGCGCTTCCTCGCGCGCGAACGCGCCGGAATCGATGCGTATCTGGATGAATTGAACGACAGGACGCCGTATGCGAGGACGGCGGGGGAGCCGGGCTAGCGCGGCCAGTGTGAGCGCGAAAAAGCTCACGGCGGAGGTGTTCTCCCTCTCCCGATTGCGGGAGAGGGGTCGGGGAGAGGGGTCGGGGGGAAGGGAAACGCCGGTAGGGATGCCAGCGCCGTCAGCGCTTACGGACGCCCATTGCCCTCTCCCGCAGCCCCTCTCCCACATGTGGGAGAGGCGAGCCAACCAACGGCAAGGCCGATCGTATCGACCTTAGACCTTTGCCGCCACCCACTCGCCCACGCCCGCCAGCGCCGCCGGCAGCTTCGCCGGTTCGGTGCCGCCGGCCTGGGCCATGTCCGGGCGGCCGCCGCCCTTGCCGCCGACCTGCTGGGCGACGAAGTTGACCAGCTCGCCGGCCTTGACCTTGCCGGTCGCGTCGGCGGTGACGCCGGCGATCAGGCTGACCTTGCCGTCCTGCACCGCGCCGAGCACGATGGCCGCGCTCTTGAGCTTGTCCTTGAGCTTGTCCATGGTCTCACGCAGCGTCTTGACGTCGGCGCCCTCGAGCTGGGCGGCCAGCACCTTCAGGCCCTTGACCTCGATCGCCTGGCTCGCCAGCTCGTCGCCCTGCGACGCGGCCAGCTTGCTCTTCAGGCGCTCCAGCTCCTTTTCCAGCGCGCGGACCTGGTCCTGCATCTGGCCGATGCGCGGCACCAGCTCGCTCGGCTGCGCCTTCAGCGCGGAAGCGGCCTCGTTCAGGCGCGCGTCCAGCGACTGCAGATAGTGCAGCGCGTTGTCGCCGGTGATCGCCTCGACGCGGCGGATGCCGGCCGCAACGCCGCCCTCGACCACGATCTTGAACAGGCCGATATCGCCGGTGCGGGCCACGTGGGTGCCGCCGCACAGTTCCTTCGAGCTGCCGATCGACAGCACGCGCACCTCGTCGGCGTACTTCTCGCCGAACAGCGCCATCGCGCCGCTCTTGACGGCATCGTCGAACGGCATCAGCTCGGCGCCGGTGGCCTCGTTGCGCAGGATCTCGGCATTGACGATCTCCTCGACCTCGCGGATCTGCGCCGCGGTCAGCGGTGCGTTGTGCGAGAAGTCGAAGCGGGTCTTGTCGGCGTCGACCAGCGAGCCCTTCTGCTGCACGTGGCTGCCCAGCACTTCGCGCAGCGCCTTGTGCATCAGGTGGGTCGCGGAGTGGTTGCGCATCGTGCGCGCGCGGCGCAGCGCGTCGACCTCGGCGGTCACGGTGTCGCCGACCTTCAGCGCGGCGCCGGCGAGCGTGCCCTGATGGCCGAACACATCGGCCTGCACCTTGGTCGTATCGGCCACCGCGAACACCGCCGCACCGGCCTTGATCTCGCCCTGGTCGCCGGCCTGGCCGCCCGACTCCGCGTAGAACGGCGTGTGGTCGAGCACCACCACGCCGGTTTGGCCCGGCTGCATGGTGTCGACCGAGGCGCCGTCGACGTACAGCGCGACCACCTTGGCGTCATTCAGCGCCAGCTTCTCGTAGCCGTGGAAGGTCGTCTTGGCGCCGCTGTACTCGAGGCCGGCCGCCATCTTGAACTTGCCGGCGGCACGGGCCTGCTCGCGCTGGCGCGTCATCGCGGCGTCGAAGGCGGCCTCGTCGACCGCGACCTGCTGCTCGCGGCAGACGTCCTGCGTCAGGTCCAGCGGGAAGCCGTAGGTGTCGTGCAGCTTGAACGCGAGCTCGCCGTCCAGCATGTTGCCGCCCTTGGCCTTCAGGTCGGCCAGCGCCGCGTCGAGAATGCTCATGCCGTTCTCGATGGTCTCGAAGAAGCGCTCTTCCTCGGCCTTCAGCACCTCGACCACGCGCGGCTCGGCCTCGGCCAGTTCCGGATAGGCCTCGCCCATCTGCGCGACCAGGTCGGCCACCAGCTTGTGGAAGAACGGCGTCTTGCGGCCCAGCTTGTAGCCGTGGCGGATCGCCCGGCGCACGATCCGGCGCAGCACGTAGCCGCGGCCTTCGTTGCCCGGGATCACGCCGTCGACGATCAGGAACGAGCAGGCGCGGATATGGTCGGCGATAACCTTCAGCGAGTTGTTGTTCAGATCGTCGACGCCGGTTTCGCGCGCGGCGGCGCGGATCAGCGCCTGGAACAGGTCGATCTCGTAGTTGCTGTGCACGTGCTGCAGCACCGCGGCGATGCGCTCCAGGCCCATGCCGGTGTCGACGCAGGGCTTGGGCAGCGGCGTCATGTTGCCCTGCTCATCCCGGTTGAACTGCATGAACACCAGGTTCCAGATCTCGATGTAGCGGTCGCCGTCCTCTTCGGCCGATCCCGGCGGGCCGCCCCAGACGTCCGGACCGTGGTCGTAGAAGATTTCCGAGCACGGGCCGCAGGGACCGGTGTCGGCCATCTGCCAGAAGTTGTCGGACGCATAGCGCGCGCCCTTGTTGTCGCCGATCCGCACGATGCGCTCGACCGGCACGCCGACTTCCTTGGCCCAGATGTCATAGGCCTCGTCGTCCTCGGCATAGACCGTGACCCACAGCTTCTCGGCCGGCAGGTTGTAGACCTTGGTCAGCAGCTCCCATGCGTACTGGATCGCCTCGCGCTTGAAGTAGTCGCCGAACGAGAAGTTGCCCAGCATCTCGAAGAAGGTATGGTGGCGCGCGGTATAGCCGACGTTTTCCAGGTCGTTGTGCTTGCCGCCGGCGCGCACCGAACGCTGCGACGAGGTCGCGCGCGAGTAGGGCCGCTTGTCGGTGCCGAGGAAGACGTCCTTGAACTGCACCATGCCGGAGTTGGTGAACAACAGCGTCGGATCGTTGGCGGGCACGAGGCTCGACGAGCGGACCACGGTATGGCCCTTCGATTCGAAGAACTGCAGGAACTTGCTGCGGATGTCGGAGACTTTCATGTTTGGGGGCAAGGCGTCCCCGCATGGACATCGCAGGGCGCAGTCGGATTGGATTTGCAAACCGTTGATTATACGGGGAACGCCGCCGCAACGGCAGGCTGGGCCGGTGGTCGCGGGGCCTGCCGGGGCGGCATGCGCGGCATGCAGGCGACACCGCCGCCGAAGTCCGCGGATGTGCGTCCGGCGACCCGCCGGTGGTACAGTGCTGGCTGTCCGGGCCGGGGCGGCCCGCCCGCCTGCGCGCCAGTGCCGTCTGGTTTTGCCGGCCAGGTCTTGCCGGCCCGCCTCGCCGGGTCCGTTCCGCCGGCCGGCCTCGCCGCCCTGCCCGTTTCGCCGTCCAGCCGCCTCACCGATACCGCCTGATATTCCCATGGGAGCCTTAAGCCACCTCCGCGTTCTCGACCTGACCCGCGTGCTCGCCGGGCCCTGGTGCGCGCAGAACCTTGCCGACTTCGGTGCCGACGTGATCAAGATCGAACGGCCCGGCGCCGGCGACGACACCCGGACCTGGGGCCCGCCCTGGCTGCAGGACGAGTCGGGCCGCGACACCGCCGAGGCGGCCTACTACCTCGCCGCCAACCGCAACAAGCGCTCGGTGACCTGCGACATCAGCACGCCCGAGGGCCAGCAGCTGGTACGCGAACTGGCGGCGCAGAGCGACGTGGTGCTGGAGAACTACAAGGTCGGCCAGCTGAAGAAGTACGGCCTCGACTACGAATCGCTGAAGGCGGTCAAGCCGGACCTGATCTACTGCTCGGTGACCGGCTTCGGCCAGACCGGCCCCTACGCCGCCCGCCCGGGCTACGACTTCATCATCCAGGGCATGGGCGGCTTCATGAGCCTGACCGGCGAGCGCGACGACCTGCCCGGCGGCGGGCCGCAGAAGGCGGGCGTGGCGATCTCCGACCTGATGACGGGCCAGTACGCGACCATCGCGGTACTGGCGGCGCTGGCGCACCGCGACCGCACCGGCGAGGGCCAGTACATCGACATGGCGCTGCTGGACGTGCAGGTCGCCATGCTGGCCAACATGAACACCAACTACCTGGCCAGCGGCGTCGCGCCGAAGCGCTGGGGCAACGCGCACCCGAACATCGTGCCGTACCAGACCTTCCAGGCGGCCGACGGCTGGATCATCGTCGCGGTCGGCAACGACGGGCAGTTCCGCAAGTTCGTCGAGGCCGGCGGCCGGCCTGAACTGTCGGCCGATCCGCGCTTCGCCACCAATCCGCAGCGCGTGGCCAACCGTGACACGCTGGTGCCGATGCTGGCCGAGATGGTCCGGCCGCGTACGCGCGCGCAGTGGATCGCCGACCTGGAGGCGGCCGGCGTGCCTTGCGGCCCGATCAATACGCTGGACGACGTGTTCGAGGACGCCCAGGTCAAGGCGCGCGGCCTGCGCGTGGACCTGCCGCACCCCAGCGCCGGCGAGGTCAAGCTGGTCGGCAGCCCGATCAAGATGAGCGCCACGCCGCCGCAGGCGGTCCGTCACCCGCCGCTGCTGGGCGAGCACACCGACGCAGTGCTGGGCGAGATGCTCGGTTATTCGCCGGAGCGCATCGCCGAACTGCGGGCCAGGGGCGTGCTGTGACGGTTCGAATGACGATTGGTATCACGGTCTGAGCGATGAATGACGAGGCGGCGGCCGCGGGGCCGGCCGTCGCCCGCACCGATTCCGCCCCTCCCCCATCCTGAACCGAGCCGGAGTACCCATGCAGATCGATGCCTTGCTCGCTTTTCTCCACTTCCTGTCCATCTTCGCGCTGATCACCTTCCTGGTGGCCGAGGCGGTCGTACTGCGGCCCGGCATCACGCCGGCCGCGGTGCGCCGCGTCGGCATCTACGATCTGCTGTACTTCGGCTCCGCGATGGCGGCGCTGGCCACGGGCCTGCTGCGGCTGTTCTATGGCGCCAAGGGGGTCGAGTTCTATCTGCCCAACCCGTGGTTCCACGCCAAGATGACGGTGTTCGTGCTGATCGCGCTGTGCTCGCTGCCGCCGACCTTCCGCTTCCGCCGCTGGCGCGCGCAGGCCGCGGGCCAGGCCGGCTTCGTGCCGTCCGACGCCGAATTGAAGGCCGCGCGCCGCTGGGTCATGATCGAAGCGCATCTGCTGATCCTGCTGCCGCTGTGCGCCGTGATGATGGCGCGCGGGCTCGGCATCCGCGGCTGAGTCGGGCCGCCAGGACGGCGAAGACACGCAAGACACTGAAGACCCCCAAGACCGATACGAAACCAATACGAGGCGCCGGCGGACCCGCCGCGCCCGCCGATTCCCAAACCTGCTGACTGGCTACCATGTTCAAGACCTTCGCCGCCAACGCGCTGAGCGCGGCCGCCCTCGTGGCGTCCGTCGGCGCCGCCCTGTTCGCCGCTCCGGCCGCTGCCCAACCGCCTGCCGCCGCCTGGCCGAGCAAGCCGATCAAGTTCGTCGTGCCCTATCCGGCCGGCGGTCCGCTCGACACCGTCGCCCGCGCGATCGGCGACAAGCTCAAGGACTCGCTCGGCCAGCCGGTCGTCATCGAGAACCGGCCCGGCGCCGGCGGCAACCTGGGCGCCGACTACGTGGCCCGCCAACCGGCCGACGGCTACACCATCGTGATGGGCGCGGTCGCGACGCACGCGATCAACCCGACGCTGTTCGCGAAGATGCCGTACGACCCGATCAAGGACTTCACGCCGATCACGCTGGTTGCGGACGTGCCCAACGTGCTGGTGATGCACCCGGGCAAGGCCGCCGAGCTGCATATCGAATCGGTGCGCGACCTGGTCGAATACGCGCGCAAGAACCCGGGCAAGCTGGACTACGCCTCGGGGGGCAACGGCAGCGCCGGCCATCTGTCGGGCGAACTGTTCAAGAGCCTGGCGAAAGTCAGCATGGTCCATATCCCCTACAACGGCGCCGCGCCGGCCCAGTTGTCGGTGCTGTCGGGCCAGACCGACCTGATCTTCGACAACCTGGCCTCGGCCAGCGCCAATATCAAGGCCGGCAAGCTCAAGGCCTTCGCCGTGACCACGCCGGCGCGCGCCAGCGCCGTGCCCGAACTGCCGACCATCGCCGAAGCGGGCAAGGGCCTGGGCCTGGAGAGCTTCGACATCTCGACCTGGTTCGGCGTGTTCGCGCCGGCCAACGTGCCGCGCGACGTCGTCGACCGTCTCAATCGCGAGATCGTCGCGATCCTGAAGACCGACGAGATGAAGGCGCGCATGGCCCGTATCGGCGCCCAGCCCGCGCCGACCACGCCGGAACAGTTCGGCGCGCTGGTGCAGCGCGAGTTGAAGAAGTACGCGCAGATCGTCAAGACCTCGGGCGCGAAGGTCGACTGACGACATCTGCCCGGCCTTCCCCGGCTGGCGCGATAGCGGCCCGCCGCCCGTCATGGGCGGCGGGCCGTTTCCTTTTTTGACATCGACATTGCCGCGCGGACGGATTTAACGATGTTTGCGCATGCCCGGACATGGCCTTGCCCCTATCGTGAGCCACGCGACTACCAGGTTGCTTGCGAATCGAAACGCCCTCGGGGGACATCATGGCCGTCAGCCACATCGACTTCGACATGCCGCTGCCGCCTGCCGCCTGGCACGGCGGCTGTCACGTGCAGTGCAGCGCCGACGGCAAGCTGGAGCTCGGCAGCAGTTTCGGCATGGCGCTGCGCGCCGGGCTTCACCGGATCTTCCGTATCGGCAAGATCAGCGCCGACGCCGCGCGCAACCGGGCGTCATGGCGCGCGCTGATCGCCGCGTTCGAAAGCCGGGGCGGCGCCGCGGTACGCGAGCGCCTGTGCCGCGCCAGCCTGGCCCTGCCCGGCGATCGCGTACCGGGCCTGACCATCGCCGACCGCATCGAGCGCGGCAGCTATCTTTCCCACGCGGCGCTGCACCAGGTGTTCCAGCTGTTTCGTTGCTCCCTCTCCGTGCATCGCGCCAATCAGCGGCTCTATGCCGAATTGCTGACCCCGGCCGCCAATTCCGCGACGGCCACGCCGCTGTACGCGATGCTCGATGGCATCAGCCTCGGGCTGGGCGGCACCGTCGGCCACGGCGCTGCCTGTCCGTTGCCCGCCACCCGCGCCTACGTCGCCGAACAGCTGAAGCTGGGGCTGCAGGCGCAAACCACGCGGGCGCGCCAGCGCGATCCCGCCGTGCTGCTATCCACGCTGGCCAGTTGCGCCCCCGAGCTGGCGAGCCCGAACAACATCGCGGGACGCGACCGATGGCTGCGCGAATACGATCGCCGTCTGCGCGTCGGACCGATCCAGCAGGCGGCGATGAGCCCCAGCGAACGCAAGGCCTGCGACCGGGAGGCCGCGGTCGCGGGATTGCTGGCCGAATTGAAGCACGGGGAGCTGGTGCGCGACCTGAAGCAGAACGAAGCCGACATCGCGCAAAAGCGGTCCCGGTTGGCACGCGAGTCCGACGACGACGCCGACCACGAAGCCGGCGACAAGCTGACCGATCTGCTGACCAACCGCACCGGCCTGCTCGCGGCGCTGAAGGAGCGCGAGCTGCACGACGTGCTGCGCCGTTGCGATGGCGAACTGGCACTGAGCCCGCTGAGCCAGGACGCGGCGCACATCCGCTCGCTGATGCAGCGCCGCAGCCATGCGCGCGCGCAACTGGACGGCAACCTGGCGGTGCAGAAGCAGCGCGACCTGATCCGCGCCGATCTGGTCAAGGGTTTGTGCGTGGCCGTACAACAGGATGTCGATCGCCATACCGCACGCGGCGAACGGATGGACGAGGCAGCACTGCTGCGCGTCGTCGACGCGAAATTGTCGGACCCCGCCTGCCTGCGGCAGTTTCTCGCGGCCCGCAACCTGCAATATCTGCACGACCTCGGCCATGGACACGAGCGGGCCGCGGCCATTGCCGCGCTCGTGCGCGCCAGCGATCGGTATCCGTTCGACGAAGCCACACGAGGCGAGCTCGACAGCGGCGACTTCCAGTGGCTGTCCGCCGCGCTCGAAGCCGGCGAAACCGAAGCCGTGGCCCTGAACCACCGCCCCATGCTGAACGGCGCGCGCAAGCTGTTCGCGCGCTTCTTCCGCGAACGCTGGCCGATCGCCGCCATCTGCGACAACGTTGCCGCGCTGCTCGACGACTTTGCGGAAGACCACGGCCACGCGTCGCACCGGCGCGGCGGCTATCCGGCGATCCCGCTGGAGGCACGCTGGCAGGCCGGCGTACATGCGCTGCACGACCGTATCCGCAACGCCGAGCTTGGCCCGTCCGATGTGATCGGCGTCATGTTTCCCGCGATCAAGTCGTTTCTGCGCGCACGGCACGAGGTCATGGAGCAGGTGCGCCGCGACATGCTGCTCGCCGAAGCCCGGCTCGAAGAACTGCGCGGCCTGTTCCCCGAACTGTCGGACTGGACCACCAGCGTGCCGGCCGGCGCGATAGCCGCAACCCTGCTCGACCTGGCCAGCGTCCACATTACCGGCCGGCTGATGAACGCGCACAATCGGCGCCTCGAAGCCAGGCGCGTGCAAGACGTGGCGCAGCAGGAAGGGCAGCTTGCGGTCAAGGCGGCCCGCACGCTGGACGGCTCGCTGCAGCAGTGGGCCAGCCTGCGCGACCAGTATCGCGCCAGGATGGCGGACCACGGCATTGACGAGCCCGATGCGGGCGGCCCCGGCCGGGACGGCGGGACCGGCTGGCAGTTGGCGGAGCTGGACAAGGATGGCAACAGCGCGCTCGCCCACACGTTGCGGCAGCAATGGGACCATGCCGACCGCCATGCCTCGATGGCGCTGGGCGACACCGCCAATGCGCTGGAGAATCGCCTGGACGCCGAAGTCGAGCAGCTACGCCGGCAATCGGCGGCGCAGATGGGGAATCTCAAGCGGGACATCGAGCGGACACTGCGCGACGCGCTCGAAGGCAGCCGGTCCAGGCCCGGCATGCTGGAAACCGTCTGCGACGTGCTGGAACGCGCGAGTGCGAAACTGCCGGGCTGGCTGGCCTCGATGAACCACGAAGGCGAACTCGACGCGAACCACGCCACGCGCCGACAGGCGCTGGAACTGCGCGAGGCGGCAGCGAATGCGCTGCCGTTGATCGACCGGATCCGGCGCGAGCACGTCGTCCCCCTCGACCATACCGCCGACCTGCCGGACGCCGCGGTCGCGCCATACCGTGAGGACCTGCAGGCGGTGCACCGGGCGCTGGACGCGCTGGCCCACTCGCTGCAATGGGTCGTCTCGACAATACGCATCGCCGGCATGGAAATGCCCGATCCCAAAGGCGATACCGGCAAGTTCGCGCTGTCCGACCCGTCCCGCCAGCAAGTGCAACGCAGCAAGCCCTCTGCCGGCAAGATCGTGCTCGACCTGTATAGCGGCAAGCTGCCCCCCGTGCTGGGCTGGACCGTGCGCCAACTGGTCAATATGGGAGCATTGCGCTAAGCCTGCCGCGGCAACCTCAACCCGACTTGCAAGATCCGGCCATCCTCCATGCGCGCCGCGGTCAGGGTCAGTCCCGCGATCTCGACCGCGTCGCCTTCCACCGGCGGCGTGGCAAAGGCGTTCAGCATCGCGGCCTCGAGCGTCGACGGATATTCGCTCGGCGTCAGATCCCGCGTGCCGTACAGTCCGGCGACGTCGCGCAGCAGCGCGTCGCCCGACAGCACGAAGTCGTGCGGGACCTGTTGCCAGACCGGCGCCCGCTCCGGCGTGCTGAACAGCCGCGCCAGCGTCGGCACGCTGCTCGCCGGCCCCAGCACCGAGACGGTATCGCCGGCGTGCAGCACCGCCCGTTCGGGCGGCATCAGCGCCTCGTCGCGGGCCACCGTCATCAGGCGGCAACGCGGCGGCAATTCCAGCCGATCCGCGCGCACGCCGGCCGCCGCCGAGTCGGGTTCGACCTCGAACTGCATCAGGTCCATCGCCGGCGCACGCGTGCCGTGCAGGCGTTCGCGCGCCAGCGGCTCGGGATACGCAGGCCGCAGCACGCGCCCGAGCCGCGCGGCGAACGGTACCGTGGTCCCCTGCAGCAGCAGGCTGGCCAGCACCACGGCAAAGGCGATGCGGAACAGCAGGCCGGCATCGGGCATGCCTTGCAGCAGCGGGAACAGCGCCAGCACGATCGGCACCGCGCCGCGCAGTCCCATCCACGCGATGAAACCCTTCTCGCGCGCATTGAAGCGGAACGGCAGCAGCGAAATCCAGACCGCCAGCGGACGAGCGACCAGCATCAGGAACAGCGCCACCGCCATCGCCGGCACTGCCACGTCCCAGATCCGGTGCGGCGTCACCAGCAGGCCCAGCAGCAGGAACATCGCCGACTGGGCCAGCCACGCCATGCCGTCCATCGCCCGCATCGCGTCGGGGCTGACCGCGCGGTCGCGGTTGCCGATCAGCATGCCGGTCAGATACACCGCCAGAAAGCCGCTACCGCCGGCGCTCTGCACGATCGCGAACACCATGGCGCCCCCCGAACACAGCAGGATCGCCTGCAGTCCCTCGGCGACCCGGATGCGCTCGAGCACATTGGCCAGGCAATAGCCGAGCGCCAGGCCCAGCGCGCCGCCGACGCCGAACTGCACCAGCAGCCGCCACAGCAGCGCGCCGCCACCGAGCCCTTCCGGCGCATGGATCCACTCGATCAGCGTCAGCGTCAGGAAGATCGCCATCGGATCGTTGATGCCCGATTCGATCTCCAGCACGCTGGCGACCCGCTCCTTCAGCCGCACCCCGCTGCTGTTGAGCAGCGAGAAGACGGCGGCGGCGTCGGTCGAGCCGACGATCGCGCCCAGCAGCAGGCCGAGCTTCCAGTCGATCTCCAGCACCCAGGCGGCGAACAGGCCGACCAGCCCGGTGGTCAGCAGCACGCCCACGGTGGCCAGCGCCAGCGACGGCCGCAACGCGACGCGGAAGGTTTCGTACCGGGTCCGCAGTCCGCCATCGAGCAGGATCACGGCCAGCGCCAGATTGCCGACCAGGAAGCTGAGCCAGGTATTGGAGAAGCGGATTCCGCCCGGCCCGTCCACCCCGGCCAGCATGCCGACCAGCAGGAATACCAGCAGGAACGGCACGCCGATGCGCGAAGAGAAGGCGCCGACGACGATGCCGAGCGACATCACCACGGCGCCGATCAGGATCACGTGTTCAATGCTTTCCAAACTGGCCCTTGCAAGTAACGGTGGAGGAGGCGACGACGGCGTACGCCGTCGCATGAATGCGCACGACGGCGCGGCGGCGCGGCATGACCGCCGCGGCGCTGCCGATGATAGCCGACGGCCATGACGGCACCGCCGCGGTCCACGGCACCGCCCTCCGGTACGACCGGTCAGGCGGCTTCGGCGGGGACCTAGGGAGATACCCTCACATTGACCAAGTTTGCAGACATCTGAAAGGTCGCTGAAAGGTGGCGCCCTTACCTTCCCCCTGCCTGCGGACGGGGAGGGTGCCGCGCGCGATTTCGTTGCACCGCACAAACGCCGCAACGGCCCGTCGCGACACCATGAGACCAGCGCCATCGACGCGCGGCTCACAGCACCGCAAGCACCAGTTTTGTTAAATCGAGGAGAATCATTTTGCGCATACGTAGCCAAAAGGACTTTGCCTCCGGCCTGATGTTCATCCTGGTCGGATTCGGCTTTTCCTGGGTCGCTCGCGGCTATTCGATGGGAACCGCCGCGAAGATGGGCCCGGGGTATTTCCCGTTCTGGCTCGGCGTCGTGCTCGCCCTGCTGGGCGTGCTGGTGCTGATCGGATCGATGTCCAGCAAGGGCGAGGGCGACGAGCTGGCCCGCTGGGATATCAAGCTGCTGCTGTGGATCCTCGGTTCGGTGGTGCTGTTCGGCCTGCTGCTCAAGCCGCTGGGCATGGTGCTGTCGGTGATCGTGCTGGTGCTGGTGTCGTCGATGGCCAGCCACGAGTTCACATGGCGCGGCGCGATCCTGAACACCATCGTGCTGGTGCTGATCAGCATGGGCGCCTTCGTCTACGGCATCAATCTGCAGATGCCGGTGTGGCCGGCCTTCATTACCGGCTAAGGAGCGCCAGATGGAACTGCTAACCAACCTGGGCATCGGCTTCTCGACCGCCCTGACCTTCCAGAACCTGGCCTACGCGTTTCTCGGCTGCCTGCTCGGCACGCTGATCGGCGTGCTGCCCGGCCTGGGACCGCTCGCGACCATCGCGATGCTGCTGCCGATCACCTACACGCTGCCGCCGGTGGCCGCGCTGATCATGCTGGCGGGCATCTACTACGGCGCGCAATACGGTGGCTCGACCACCGCGATCCTGGTCAACCTGCCGGGTGAATCGTCCTCGGTGGTGACAACCATCGACGGCTACCAGATGGCGCGGCGCGGCCGCGCCGGGGTGGCGCTGGCGACCGCGGGCATGGGCTCGTTCTTCGCCGGCTGCGTGGCCACGCTGATCCTGGCCGGCTTTGCCGCGCCGCTGTCGGAACTGGCGTTCAAGTTCGGCCCCGCCGAGTACTTCTCGCTGATGGTGCTGGGCCTGATCGGCGCCGTGGTGCTGGCCTCGGGCTCGCTGGTCAAGGCGATCGCGATGATCGTGCTGGGCCTGCTGCTGGGCCTGGTCGGTACCGACGTCAACTCGGGCGCGGCGCGCTTCTCGTTCGACGTGCCGGAACTGACCGACGGCCTGAACTTCGTGGCCGTGGCGATGGGTATCTTCGGTTTCGCGGAAATCATCGCGAACCTGGAGCAACGCGAAAAGCGCGAGACCTTCACCGACAGCATCACCAACCTGTTCCCGACCAAGGAAGACTTCAAGCGCATGGTCCCGGCGGTGCTGCGCGGCACCGTGCTCGGCTCGGCGCTGGGCATCCTGCCGGGCGGCGGCGCCTCGCTGGCTTCGTTCGCGGCCTACACGCTGGAGAAGAAGTCGTCGAAGTATCCGCAGGAGTTCGGCAAGGGCGCGATCGAAGGCGTGGCGGGTCCGGAATCGGCCAACAACGCCGCTTCGCAGACCTCCTTCATTCCGCTGCTGACGCTGGGCATCCCGCCCAACGCAGTGATGGCGCTGATGGTCGGCGCGATGACGATCCACAACATCCAGCCGGGTCCGCAGGTGATGACCAGCAACCCGCAGCTGTTCTGGGGCCTGATTGCCTCAATGTGGATCGGCAACCTGATGCTGATCATCCTGAACCTGCCGCTGATCGGCATCTGGGTCAAGCTGCTGAAGGTGCCCTACCGCTTCCTGTACCCGGCCATCCTGACGTTCTGCTGTATCGGCGTCTACTCGGTCCAGAACACCACCTTCGACGTGTTCCAGACCGCGGCCTTCGGCGTGGTGGGCTATCTGTTCCTGAAGCTCAAGTGCGAACCGGCGCCGCTGCTGCTCGGCTTCGTGCTCGGACCGATGATGGAAGAGAACTTCCGCCGCACGCTGCTGCTCTCGCGTGGCGAGTTCTCGGTGTTCTTCACCCGTCCGCTGTCGCTGAGCCTGCTGATCGCCGCCGCGATCCTGGTGCTGATCGTCGCCCTGCCGTCGATCAAGGCCAAGCGCGAGGAAGCGTTCCAGGAAGAATAAGAAGCAACGATGCAAGACGTGAAACGGGGTGCCAGCCGGCACCCCGTTTTTTTTGGGTCCCGATCGATGCGAACCCGGCCTAGCGCGGCGCGCAGAACAGCGCCGCGCACGCCGCGCGGATCGCCTCGGTGATATGCCGGCGCGCATGGTCGCGCCGCTCCAGCATGCCGATGGTGCGCCATACGGGCTCGCCGCCCGCCTCCAGCGGCAGCACCCGCAACGCCTCGTCGTCGCGCCAGCGCGCCCGCTGCAGCAGCGGCACCACGGTGACGCCGACCTGCTGCCGCACCAGTTCGACCAGTGCCTCGATCGAATTGAGTTCGAGGAACTCGTTGACGCGCAGATGCGCGCGCCGCAGGGCCCGCTCGACCAGCATGCCGGTCAGCTGCGTGCGGTCGAAGCGCAGGAAGGCCTGCCCCGCCAGCGCCTGGCGCGCATCCGTGGCGGCGCTGCCGGCCGCGGCGATCGCCACCAGCGGCTCCCGATACAGCGGCGTCCAGCGCAGCGCCCCCGCCAGCCGGCCCGGCCCCTCCACCACGATGGCCGCGTCGAGCTCGCCGGCCTCGACCAGCGTCGCCAGCTCGATCGACTTGGCGCCGACCAGCCGGACGTCCAGCGCCGGATGCTCGGTCTTCATGCTGGCCACCACATGCGACAGGCCTCCCATCACCGACACCACCGCGCCGACGGCGACCGCGCCCGCCATCGCCTCGGGCGTCTCGGGCGCGGCGCGCATCTCGTCGTACAGCGCGAGCAGCTGGCGCGCGCGCGGCAGCAGCTCGCGCCCGCCCGCATTGAGCACGACCACGCGCCCGGTCCGATCGAACAGGTCGCGCCGCAGTTCGCCCTCCAGCGCGCGCATCTGCAGGCTGACCGCGGCCTGGGTCAGCGCGACATGGCCGGCGGCGGCGGCGAAGGAGCCGTGCTCGGCGACCGCGACAAAGGTGCGAAGAAAGCGAATGGTGCTCATAACATAAGGGGAAGCGGCCCTCGCCGGATGGCCGGGACAGCGTTCAATGAAACCCTGAAGCGCGACCCGAAGTCGGCCCGAAGTCAGCCCGAAGTCAGCCTTAAGGGAAACTTGAGGCAAAAGAAAGAAATATTAGCTTTCATTATGTAAAGCTGCACGGAATAATGCGCCATCGGCCGGTCCGCCGGCATCGAACGACAACGTCCACGGAGATTGAGATGACATCCTGGCTGCGCCTGCTGGGCACCGGCCTGGCGGCGACGCTGGCCTTCGCCGCCGCGCCCGCCCTGGCCGAGAGCTATCCCGCCAAGCCGATCCGCCTGATCGTGCCCTTCCCCGCCAGCGGCGCGACCGACCTGCTGGCGCGCGCGATCGCGCAGAAGGTCGGCGCCAACCTGGGCCAGCAGGTCGTGGTCGACAACCGGCCCGGCGCGGGCGGCTCGATCGGCTCCGACATGGCCGCCAAGGCCCCGGCCGACGGCTACACGCTGCTGATGGCCACCAGCAGCACGCATTCGATCGGACCGCATATTCATCCGAAGCTGCCGTACAACGTGCAGACCGATTTCACGCCGATCGGCCAGGTCGCCAGCGCGACCAACCTGCTGGTGGTGACGAACCATCTGCCGGTCAACAACGTCAAGGAACTGATCGCCCATGCCAAGGCGCACCCCGGCGAACTGAACTACGCGTCCAGCGGCAACGGCACCGTGGTCCATCTGATGGCCGAGGCCTTCAGCGCGCAGGCCGGCGTCCAGCTGACGCACATCCCGTACAAGGGCACCGCGCTGTCGATCGCCGACCTGATCTCGGGCAAGGTGCATATCCTGTTCGACAGCATCGTCACCGCCCTGCCGCACGTGCGCGACGGCAAGCTCAAGGCGCTGGCGGTAACGAGCCCGAAGCGTTCGTCGCTGGTGCCCGACGTGCCGACCGTAGGCGAATCGGGCCTGCCCGGCTTCGTCAGCGAGACCTGGTTCGGCATCTATGGCCCGAAGAACCTGCCGGCCGACCTGGTGACGCGGCTGAACGCCGAGTTCAACAAGGCGATCCAGGCGCCG
Source organism: Cupriavidus sp. UGS-1 (assembly GCF_021213615.1). Classification (NCBI taxonomy): domain Bacteria; kingdom Pseudomonadati; phylum Pseudomonadota; class Betaproteobacteria; order Burkholderiales; family Burkholderiaceae; genus Cupriavidus; species Cupriavidus sp. UGS-1. The sequence goes on from NZ_JAJQJF010000002.1 coordinate 219,639, forward strand.
GAGGTCAAGGAACGGCTGGCCAAGCTCGGCGCCGAGCCGGTCGGCGGCACGCCCGCGCAGTTCGCGGCGATCGTCAGCAAGGAAAGCGCCCGCTGGGGCAAACTGATCAAGGACCGCAACATCACCGCGGAATAAGCGGCAGACAACCATAGCCGCCATCACGGCGGCAACGCCAAGAGACAAGCCATGCAGACCTTCGACTGGACCAATCCCTACCCCTCCGTGCGCATTCCGCTGTTCGCGCGCAACGTGGTATCGACCTCGCATCCGCTGGCCGCGCAGGCCGGCCTGCGCATGCTGCTCAAGGGCGGCAATGCGATCGACGCGGCGATTGCCGCCGCCGCCGCGATCACCATCGTCGAGCCGGTCTCGTGCGGCCTGGGCAGCGATGCCTTCGCGATCCTGTGGGACGGCAAGCAGCTGCACGGCCTGAACGCGTCGGGCGTGGCGCCGGCCGCCTGGAACCCCGACTACTTCCGCAACAAGTACGGCGAGGAAGGCAACGGCCTGGCCAAGCGGCCGATCCGCGGCTGGGACAGCGTCACCGTGCCGGGCGTGGTGGCCGGCTGGGCCGCGCTGCACGAGCGCTTCGGCAAGCTGCCGTTCGCCGACCTGATGGAACCGGCGATCGAGATCGCCGAGCGCGGCTACGCGGTGCCGCCGATCGTCGCGCACAAGTGGGCCGCCGCGGTGCCGGACCTGAAGGACCAGCCGGGCTACGCCGACACCTTCATGCCGAACGGCCGCGCGCCGCATACCGGCGAGAAGTTCGTGATGAAGGCCGCCGCGGAAACGCTGCGCCGCATCGGCGCCAGCGGCGGCCGCGACTACTACGAAGGCCAGATCGCCGAGCGCATCGCCGCCTTCAGCAAGGAGTGCGGCGGCGCGATGACGATGGCCGACCTGCGCGACTACCGCCCGGACTGGGTCGAGCCGATCCGCAAGTCCTATCGCGGCTACGAGATCCACGAGATTCCGCCCAACGGCCAGGGCATCGCCGCGCTGATGGCGCTCGGCATCCTGGACAACTTCGACGTGGGCAACCTGCCGGTCGATTCGATCGACTCGCAGCATCTGCAGATCGAGGCAATGAAGCTGGCGTTCGCCGACCTGTACCGCTACGTGTCGGACCCGCGCAGCATGGAAGTCACGCCCGAGCAGATGCTCGACGACGGCTACCTGAAGTCGCGCGCCAAGCTGATCGACATGAAGCGCGCCACGCATTTCGACTTCGGCATGCCCAAGGTCGGCGGCACGATCTACCTGACCGCGGCCGACGAGAGTGGCATGATGATCTCGTTCATCCAGTCGAACTACATGGGCTTCGGCTCCGGCGTGGTGGTGCCCGGCACCGGCATCAGCCTGCAGAACCGCGGCGTCGGCTTCTCGATGGATCCGAAGTCGCCCAATGTGGTGGCCGGCGGCAAGCGGCCGTTCCACACGATCATCCCCGCCTTCATGACGCGCGACGGGCAGCCGGTGATGAGCTTCGGCGTGATGGGCGGAGACATGCAGCCGCAGGGCCATCTGCAGACCGTGGTGCGCATGCTCGACTACAAGCAGCAGCCGCAGGCCGCCTGCTGCGCGCCGCGCTGGAAGGTCAACCGCGACTTCACGCTGGACGTCGAAGCGACGATGAACCCGGCCACCGTTGCGGGCCTGAAGGACCGCGGCCACCAGCTCAAGTCGGTGGCGGACCCGTATATGGACTTCGGCTCCGGCCAGTTCATCTGGCGCCTGTCGGAAGATGCCGAACACGGCTATGTCGCCGCCAGCGACAGCCGTCGCGACGGACAGGCGGTGGGGTTCTGACCTTCCCCGAACAGCCGTCCCCCTGGACACTCATTGCGCCGGCACCATGCCGGCGTTTTTTTTGCACTGGCCCGATCGATGAGTCGTCAACTGTACATGGCCGCGCGCGCCCATCGCCCTACACTGGCAGCTTGTCATTTATCGATGCCACCGCCATGCCCACCTACGCCTTCCGCCTGCTCAATGTCTTTGCCGAATCGACCTTCGGCGGCAATCCCCTGTGTGTGTTCGAGGACGGCCGCGGGCTGGACGACGCCACCATGCAGGCGCTGGCGCTGCAGTTCAACCTGTCCGAGACGACCTTCATCCTGCCGTCGGAGCAGGCCGACGCAATGGTGCGGATCTTCACGCCCGGCTATGAGATGCGCTTCGCCGGCCATCCGACGCTGGGCACCGCGCATGCGGTACGGGCGCTGCGCAACACCGGCGATGCGCTGACGCTCGAGTTCAAGGCGGGCGTCGTGCCGGTGCGCGCGCAAGGCGATGTGTGGACCTTCACCGCGCCGCATCGCGGCCAGCCGAAGACCGCGCCGGCGCCACTGCCCGATGCGGAAGTTGCCGCGCTGCTCGGACTGCGGGCCGACGATCTGGCCGGCTCGCCGATCTGGGTCGATACCGGCGCCGATCAGCTGCTGGTGCCGCTCAGCAGCCCCGACGCCGTGCGCCGCGCGGTGCCGGACGGCAGCCGCCTGGACGCCTGGCCCGCCAGCAGCCTCGGCCGCAAGACCGCCTATCTGTTCGCCTTCGATCCGCAGCAGCCTGGGCGCGTGGTCGCCCGCTACTTTTTTACCAAGCAGGGCGGCGGCGTGGCCGAGGACCCGGGCACCGGCTCGGCCTGCGCGAATCTCGGCGGCTGGCTGCTCGCCACCGGCCATGCCTTGCCGGCGCGCTACGAGATTGCCCAGGGCGATCTGGTCGAGCGGTCCTGCCGGCTGCGGCTGGAAGTCGATACCGAAGATGGCGAGGGCGCGATCCGCGTCGGCGGCCGCGTGATCGAAATCGGCCGGGGCACCGTCACGCTGTAGACTTGCCGTTGCCGCGCACCGCCCGAACGCACCACCCGTCGGGAATACCAACCCGCGGCCGCCCCGCTCCTCCACCTCGCTCGACCGCCCATCCGCCATGACCGATCACACCATCGCCACGCTGGCAGACCCGGAAACGCGCTACGGCAATCCCGCGCCGGCCTCGCTCGCCAAGGAAGTCGACTACCTGCATCCGCACTATCGCGCCTTCGTCGAGGCCTCGCCGTTCTGCCTGCTGTCGACGGTGGCCGACGGCATGGCCGAATGCTCGCCGCGCGGCGATGCGCCCGGCTTCGTCAAGGTGCTGGACGACCGCACGCTGCTGCTGCCGGACCGCCGCGGCAACAACCGCATCGACAGCCTGCGCAATATCCTCGCCGACCCGCGCGTCGGCCTGCTGTTCCTCGTGCCGGGCGTCGACGAGACGTTGCGCGTGGCCGGCACGGCGACGATCTCGACCGATCCGGAGCGGATCGCGCAGTGCACGGTCGACGGCAAGGCTCCCTCCACGGTGCTGCTGATCGCGATCCGCTCGGTGTTCTTCCAGTGCGCCCGCGCGCTGGTGCGTTCGCGGCTGTGGTCGCCCGAAGCGCAGATTCCGCGCAGCGCGTTGCCGAGCACCGGCACCATCCTGGCGACGCTGAGCCGCGACGCCATCGACGGCCGCGCCTACGACGCCGAACTGCCGCAGCGGATCCGCCAGACGCTGTACTGACAGAGCGCTGCGGGCCGGGCGGCCACGCCCGGTCCATAACCCCGTGTTAAGCCGGTGCGATAAAACGGCATATGACATGGGGATGTCCCCTCCGTACACTGGGCCTTGCCCGTGCGCTCTTTCCTCCGAGCAGCATGTGGCGGGAGGCCCATGGACGATATCGTCGACCTGCTCGAAACCCGGGCGCGCGAGCAACCGGATCGGCTGCTGCTGGCCTGGGAGCCATTCGAGGGCGCCGGGCGCGAGTGGAGCCGTGGGGCCTTCCTCGATGACGTCCGCCGCGTCGCCGGCGGACTCGCCCAGCGCGGCGTGCGGCCCGGCGATCGCGTGCTGCTGCATGCCAACAACTGCCCCGAGTTCCTGCTGACCTGGTTCGGCTGCGCCTGGATTGGTGCGGTCTGCGTGGTGCTCAATCCCAAGTCGGCTACCGACGAGCTGGCCTTCTTCGCCGACCACACCGGCGCGGTCGGCATCGTCACGCAGCGCGGATTGCCCGGTACGCCCCCTTCCACCGGTGCCGGTGCACACGGCCTGCGCTGGCAGATCGTCATCGATGCCGGCGATGCCGACGATGCCGACGACACGGCAGGCTTCGCGTCGTTGCACGATGCCCCGGTCGAACGCGTGCGACTGGACCCGCTTGCCCCCGGCAGCATGATGTTCACGTCCGGCACCTCGTCGCGCCCGAAGGCCGTGGTCTGGTCGCGCGCGAACGCGCTGTGGGCGGCGCAATCGTGTGCGGCCGGCATCGGGCTGCTGCCCTCCGATATCGTGCTGGTCCCGCTGCCGCTCTATCACGTCGTGGGGCTGGCCTGGAGCGTGCTGCCCGCCCTGCACGCAGGCGCCACTATCGTGCTGCTGCCACGCTTTTCCGCAAGCCGCTTCTGGCCGGTGGCGCTGGCGCGGCGCTGCACCTTTGCGCCGCACGTGCAATTCACCAGTGCGGCGCTGTTCCGCCAGCCCGTGCCGCCGGCCCACGCCTTCGGGCTGTGGTGCAACTCGGTCTGGCTGCCCGAGTACGAGCGGCATTTCGGCGTGCCGATCCTGGGCTGGTGGGGCATGACCGAACTGCTCGCGCCGGGCATCCTGGGACAGGCCGACCGGGCGGTCGCACCGGGTGCCATCGGGTGGGTCGCGCCCGGCTACGCAGCCCGGATGGCAGGCAGCGGCGGCGCGTCGCTCGCGCCGGGCGAGGTCGGCGAGGTCGAGATCCTCGGCGAGCGCGGACGGACGCTCTTTGCCGGTTACTTCAACGACGAGGAAGCCAACGCCGCCGCCTTCACGGCCGACGGCTGGTTCCGCACCGACGATCGCATGAAGGTCCACGCCGACGGCTCGATCCAGTTCCTGGAGCGTGCGCGCGACGTGATCAAGTGCGGCGGCGAAGGCGTGTCGCCGGCGGAAGTCGAACGCGTGGTCCGCGCGGTGCCGGGCGTCGCCGATGTCTCGGTGGTGGGCCGTGCGGATGGCGCCATGGGCGAGGTCGCGGTCGCCTTCGTGGTGCCGACCGATGCCAGCGCTTCGACCGAAGCGTTGTCCCGCGAGATCGACGCGGCTTGCCGCGCGCGGCTTGCGGGCTTCAAGGTGCCGCGCGAGATCCGCTTTCTCGCCAGCCTGCCGCTGGTCGGCATCAACAAGGTCGCCAAGGGCGAGCTGCGCCGCCTTGCCGCGGACAACGCCACCAAGGCCCGGGACGACGACCGTGACCGCAATGTGCCAGCCGAAGGAAGCCCGGCATGAAAGCCCTCGTCACGCTCCTGTCCTCGATGATGCTGGCCTGCGGCGGCGCGGCGCTGGCCGAGGAGTTTCCGTCGCGTACCGTCACGCTGGTGGTGCCAGCGGCGCCTGGCGGTCCCAGCGACGCGCTGGCGCGCACGCTGGCCGAGAAGCTCAAGACCACGCTGGGCCACAGCGTCGTCACCGAGAACCGCGGCGGCGCCAACGGCACCATCGGCGTCAACTCGGTGGTGCGCAGCAAGGCCGACGGCCATACGGTGCTGTTCTCGGTCGACGGGCCGCTGACCACCATTCCGGCGCTGATGCCGGACACGCCCTACGATGCATCGCGCGACCTGATGCCGGTGGCCATCGTCGGCGATGGCGGCGACGTGGTGCTGGCGGTGCCGGCCGATTCGCCGGCCAAGACGGCGCAGGAACTGGCGACGCTGCTGCGCCAGCGGCCGGACAAGGCCAACTATGTATCGTCCGGCGCCGGCTTTCCCAGCCATGTCGTCGGCGAGCTCTACAAGCGCGAGGCGAAGGTCTCTGTCCAGCATGTGCCGATGAAGGGCGCGGGCGCGGCGATGGTGGAGCTGCTGTCCGGCCGGTACAGCTTTTCGTTCCCGCCGGCGAGCCTGGCGCTCGTGCAGCAAAAGGCCGGCAAGATCCGCGTGCTGGCCGTGGCGGGCGAACGGCGCAACGCGCTGTTCCCGGACGTGCCCACGCTGGCCGAGGCGGGGTACCCCAATATCGCCGCGCCCGGCTACTGGATCGCCACCTATGTCCCGGCCGCCACGCCGCGCGCGACGGTGGACCGGCTCGCTGCGGCCATCCGCGGCGCCACGCACGCGCCGGACTTCGCACCGCTGCTGCAGACGCAGGGCATGGTGGCCTCCGACCTGTCGCCCGAGCAGATCCGCGCGCGCGTGCAGCGCGAATCCGCGTACTGGCGGCGGACCATCGAGCAACTGAACATCAGGATGGAATGAGGCGGCGATGGCCAGCCCCATCGACTTCTATTTCGACTTCATCTCGCCCTACGGCTACTTCGGCTCGACGCAGATCGATGCGCTCGCGGCCCGCCATGGCCGAACCGTGGTGTGGCGCCCCTTCCTGCTCGGCGTCACGGTGGTCAAGATCATGGGTCTGAAGCCGCTGATGGAGACGCCGCTGAAGTCGGATTACCTGCGGCTCGACAAGCCCCGGATGGCGCGGATATTCGGCGTGCCGTTCGTCCAGCGCGATATGCGGGGCGTCAATTCGGTCAAGGCATCGCGCGCCTTTCTGGCGCTGGACGAACGCGATCCGGCGCAGGCGAAACGCTTCGCGCAGGGCATCTTCGCCAGGCTGTGGGCGCGCGGGGAAGACATCACGGATCTCGATGCGGTGCTGGAGGAGGCCGCCGCGGTCGGCGCCGATACCGGCTGGCTGGCGGCCGAGATCGCCTCCCCCGAAGGCAAGCGGCGGCTCGAGGCGGCGGTGGACCATGCCGTCTCGCAAGGCGTCTTCGGCGCGCCCTTCTTTATCGTTGACGGCGAGCCGGTGTGGGGCGTCGATCGGCTGTGGCTGGTCGAACGGATGCTGAACGAGGCGGCCTGAGAACCGATGCTCGAAGCGCGGTATCTCAGGTGAGGCCCGAGCCCGCCGCGCTGCGCGCCTTGCCTTTGGTGGGGGCCGCGGCGCAGGCCCGCCCCGGCCGCGCGCGGATGCCCTCGACCAGCGTACGCACCATCGCCTCGGCCAGGCGCTCGCGCGCGTGCTCGTCGGCATCGGCCTCCGGTCGATACCAGATCAGCGACCATTGGATGCCGCCAAGCAAGGTCTTCACCGCGATCGACAGGTCGGCATCGGCGGCCAGCGAGCCGTCGCGCCTCGCCGCCGCGGCCTGGTCCTTGAACAGCTTCTCGAAGCGGTCGCGGCTCGCGATCAGTTCGTCCAGCGTCTGCCGCTGCGACGGCGTGGTCGCACCGAAGCGATGCATCTGCACGCCCTGCGCCACCACGCTCTCGAACGTATGGTGTCGCAGCACGGCCACCGCATGCGCGCGCAGCATCGCCGCCAGCACGGTGACGCCATCGCCCTCGAGCTTGCGCGCGGGCTCGACGGCCTCGAACAACAAGCGCATCCCTTCGCGATGCACCTCGAAGAACAGGTCGATCTTCGACGCGTAGTGATGGTAGATGCGGCCCTTGGTCGCGCCGAGCCGCCGCGCGACGTCGTCGATGCTGGTGGCATGGAAGCCTTGTTCCATGAAGCATTCCGCGGCCTGGACCAGGATTTCCTGTTTGCTTGGGGTCATGTCGCCCCTCCCCGGGCGATATCGCGAAACAGTTGCTTCGCATACCGGCGGAAGTCTACCTCCAGCGTGTAGCGTGCCGAGCCGACGAAACGGCGCGACACATAGTCCCAATGCGCGCCGATCTCCGCCATCATGCCGTCCCGGCCCGGCAGCCGGATCTCGTTGGCCAGCACCGCGGCCAGCCACTTGGCCTGGATCTCGACCAGCGGGATCGTCGGGCCGATCGGCTGCACCAACCCGAGCATGAACAGACCGTGCCGATCCGGCGGCATCATGCGGCGATAGAGCTCGGCCTTGCCGTCCGTGACCTCGAACACCTGGCGATCGAGAAACGGAAAGCTGGCCCGGTAGCCGGTCGCGTGGATGATCGCATCGACCGCTTCTCGGCTGCCGTCGTCGAAATCGACGTACTCGCCATCGAGCCGGCGGATGTTTGGCTTGACGCGGATCCAGCCATGACCGCAATACGGGATCAGCTCCTGGCTCAGCGTCGCATGCTCGCGCCAGATCGCGTGGCGCGGCCGCGGAATGCCGACACGCGCCTGGTCGCCGGTGGCCAGATACGCGAGCCAGCGCACCAGCGTACGGGTGACGCGCGTCGGCAGATGCAGGCGCCGCGCGAAGAAGGCAGACCAGCGGTCGGTGGGATGGCCCATGATGTATTTGGGCATGATCCAGGCGCTGCGCCGCGTCGAGATCCAGGTCCGCTTCGCCGACTTGCAGACGTCGACCGCGATATCGACCGCGGAATTGCCGATGCCGACGATCAGCACGTTGCGGTCGCGGAACGGCTCGGCGGTGCGGTAGTGGTGCGAGTGAATCTGCTCGCCGGAAAACTGGCCGTCGAAGCTTGGCCAGCGCGGATCCCACAGATGGCCGTTGGCGACGATCACCGCGCGATAGCGCCGGCTGCTGCCGTCGCCCAGCGTGACGCGCCAGCTGCCATCGCCGGCCGGCTCGACGCGCTCGACCCGTGTGTTGAAGCGGATATGCGGCGGGATGCCGAAGCGCTCGGCATAGGCTTCCAGATACTCGATGACCTCGTAGTGCGACAGGAAGTCGGGATAGCGGTCCGGAATCGGAAAATCGGAGTAGCCGAGGTTGGTGCGGCTGGTGTCGATATGCAGGCTGCGATAGGCCGACGACATGCCGTTGTCGTTTTCGTAGCGCCACATGCCGCCGATCTTCGAGCCCAGCTCGAAGCAGTCGAAGGCGATGCCCTTCTCCTTCAGCGCCTTGGCGGCGGTCACGCCGGACGAGCCTGCGCCGACGATGCAGACCGGCAACGCGGCGACCTCGGCCGGCAGCCGGTCGTCAAAGCGCATCGCGGCCTCGGCCTGCCGCTCGCCTTCGTCAACGGACATCGGGCCGTTGCGGCGGAATCCGATTGCGGGGTTCTTCATGCCGCCGCCTTCTCGTCCAGATAGGCGGCGAGGATCGCGTCGACATCCGGATCGGCATGCAGACCGAGCGCGCTGGCCCGGTCCGACGTGAAGGCACGCGGCCAGCTGTCGATCACGCGCTGGAGCGCGGGGTCGGGTTCGTAGCGGACCCGCGCCGCGGCTTCGTCGCCCGCCGCGCGACGCAGCGCGGCCACCATCTCCGCGACGGTAGTCGACAACGACGGCAGGTTCAGCGCGCGGTCGTGCGGCAAGCGGTCCGCCGGCAGATCGTGCATGGCGATCAGCGCCCGCGCGACCGCCTGTGCGGACGCCACCGGGATCCGCGTGTCCGGATGCAGGCCGCAGACGACATCGCGGCCCGCCAGCGGCTCGCGCACGATCGCGGCGATGCGGTCCGACACCGCCGGCGATGGCGCACCGTCGCGGATCAGCACGATCGGCAGCCGCAACGCCCGTGCGTCGACGCGGCCGCGGCGGCTGTAGTCGGCCAGCAGCAGCTCGGCAATGGCCTTGTGCGTGCCGTAGGTCGTGTCGGGCTCGGCGCGCAGGCCATCGCCGACGGTCGCGGGCAGCTTGCCGCCGAACACCGCGATCGAGCTCGCCAGCACCAGCCGGGGCGGCTTGCCAAAGCCGGCGATCAGCGCGCGCAGCGCCTCGACATGGAGGCGATAGGCGCGCGGCTCGTCGGCCTCGGTCTCCAGCGTCAGGCTCGCGGCCAGATGGAACACGCTGTCCGGCGCCAGGCTTGCCAGTTGCGAGACAAAGCCCGGCTCGGCCAGGTCCCCGCGCAGCACGTTGCGCCGGCACGTCGCATCGCCCACCAGCGGCACCTCGGCTCGATCGGCGAGCACCAGTTCCTCGATCCGGCGCGGCGTGCCGTCCGCGTCGGCCAGGCTACCGCGCGCGATCAACGCACGTTGCAGCGCGGTGCCGATGAAGCCGGCCGCGCCCGTGATCAGAACCCGCATGCCTCTGTCTCCTGTTGTGTTTCGGCAAGTGTCGCCCCTGCCCTTTTCTGAAACATACTACTCGGTAGGTTTGTTGCGGTCAAAATGTTTTGGCGACGGCATCACCTGTGGTTCCGGCGTACGCGGAAACCCAGCGGCTTTGGCCCGCGGCCGAAGAATCAAAGACGCTCGGCCCCCGCGGTTGCGGGGGCGATGGGCGCTGTCGGATCGCGTTATTTCGACGTACCGCGCGGCAGCCACTCGGCCGCGTCGCTGCCCAGCGGCACCGAGGGCTGTTCCCAGCGCGCCGGCGTCTCGGACAGTTGCGCCGCGTGGCGCACCGTCGTCAGCATGCCGAAGCCCGAGGGCACGGCCTCGAGCAGGTCGCTGATGTCGTCGATGCGCTGATCCGGCGCCTGCAGGCCGTTGTCGACCCGGCCAAGGCCGCGCAGCCACTGCGCCGTCTGTGCCAGCGACACGCGTACGTGCCAGCTGCCGCCCTCGGTGGCGCGCCGGTGCAGCGCGGCCATCGCGCCGAGCGCCAGCAGGTAGCCGGCTGCGTGATCGAGCACCTGGGCCGGCAGCGGACGCGGCGTGTCGCTGCCGGCCGCTCGGGCCTCGGCGTCGTTGAAGCCAGTCGCGGTCTGCACCAGCGAATCGAAGCCGCGCTTGCCGGCCCACGGTCCGACATGGCCATAGGCGGACAGCGAGACATAGACGATGCCCGGCCGGGCGCGCGCCGCCGCCTCGGGGCCGAAGCCCAGCGCCGCGAGCCCGCCCGGCCGATAGCCCTGCAGGAAGACATCGGCGCCGTGCAGCAGCTTGTGCAGCGTGTGCTTGTCGTCGGCGTCGCGCAGATCGAGCTGGCAGGACCGCTTGCCGCGGCCGGTGTCGATCACCAGCGGCGGGATCGACGGCAGGTGCGGCGCGGTGACCAGCAGCACGTCGGCGCCATGGGCGGCCAGCGTGCGCCCGGCAACCGGGCCGGCGATGATGCGGGTGAACTCGACCACCCGCACGCCGGACAGCGGGCGGGCGTCCTGCGCCGGCAGGTCCGGCAAGGGCATCGGCGGTGCGTCGCCGATCCGCTCGATGACGATCGGCGGCAGCTCGCGCAGCGCGGCGGCCTGCGGATGGCGATCCCATTCGTCGAAGCTGCGCATCGCCGCGACCACCATGCCCGCATCCGAAGCCGCGGTCTCGAACGCCTCGGCGTCCCATTTGCCCAGCGCGGCCTGCACCTCGTCCTTCTGATTGGCGCAGCCGAGCAGGCGCAGCACGCCGTCGCGGTGATGCAGGAAGTTGGTGTGCAGCCGGACCCAGCGGCCATCGCCGCAACGATAGGCGCCCGCGATCTTGTCCCACAGCTCCGGCGCGGGGCCGCCATCGACGCGCAGATAACGTTCGCTGCGGAATTCCGCGATGGCGTGGCGCATGTCGACCGCGACCTGCTGCCAGCGGCCGGTGCGCTGCTGCCACAGCGCCGCGGCCGCCAGCGCCGACGCCGCCAGGCTCGCCTGCGCGGCGGTGCCGACCGCGAACGACGACGGCAGCACCGGTTCGGCTCCGCTCAGCGTGGCCTGCGCGAGGGCGGTGTCGGGCAGGCCGGTGGTGCGCCACAGCGCGGCTAGGACGGCGGCGGGTTCGGGCGATGGCATGGCGCTCCTCGTCAACGAAGGGGGATGGGACTCCATGCTAGCCCGCCTCCAGCGATTGCGCGCGCGTCCGATGCGCCGGCACGGTAAAATCCCCGGTTCCCGCCAACATGCCGGGCCCTCGGGGCCGCGGCGCGCTGGCCGGCGCCATCCGCGCCGATCCTTACCCCGAATCCGAATTCGCCCTGAAGCCGGCCGCGACCCGCGGCCCAACCTGGCCAAACCATGAGCCACGACCCGAAAGCCCAAGACAGCACGCCCGCCGCCTCGAACTTCCTGCGCAGCATCATCGACCAGGATCTGGCCGCCGGCACCTATGCCGGCCGCAACGACGCCCAGGGCCGGCCGTTGCCCACCGTGATCACGCGCTTCCCGCCGGAGCCCAACGGTTATCTGCATATCGGCCACGCCAAGAGCATCTGCCTGAATTTCGGGCTGGCGCGCGACTACGGCGGCCGCTGCCACCTGCGCTTCGACGACACCAATCCGGTCAAGGAAGACACCGAGTACGTCGATTCGATCATCGACGCGGTGCACTGGCTCGGCTTCAGCTGGGACAGCGCCGACGCGCAGGGCGGCCGGCAGGCCCACCTGTACTACGCCAGCGACTACTTCGACCAGCTGTACGCCTTTGCCGAGAAGCTGATCGAACGCGGCGTCGCCTATGTCGACAGCCAGAGCGCCGAGCAGATCGCCGCCAGCCGCGGCAACTTCGCCGAGCCGGGCACGCCGTCGCCCTACCGCGAGCGCAGCGTCGAGGAGAACCTGCAGCTGTTCCGCGACATGCGCGCCGGCAAGTACGCCGACGGCGAACACGTGCTGCGCGCGAAGATCGACATGGCCGCGCCCAACATCGTGATGCGCGATCCGGTGCTCTACCGGATCCGCCATGCGCACCACCATCGCACCGGCGACAAGTGGTGCATCTATCCGATGTACGACTTCACGCATTGCATCTCCGATGCGCTGGAGAACATCACCCACTCGCTGTGCACGCTGGAGTTCGAGAACAACCGTCCGCTGTACGACTGGGTGCTGGCCCAGCTGCGCGAATGCGGCGTGTTCCGCGAGCCGCTGCCGCATCAGTACGAGTTCGCCCGGCTGAACCTGACCTACGCGATCACCAGCAAGCGCAAGCTGCTGCAGCTGGTCAACGAGGGCCGCGTCGATGGCTGGGACGATCCGCGCATGCCGACCATCGTCGGCATCCGCCGCCGCGGCTATACGCCCGAATCGATCCAGCTGTTCTGCGATCGCGTCGGCGTGGCGAAGTCCGACAGCTGGATCGACATGAGCACGCTGGAAGGCGCGGTGCGCGACGACCTCGATGCGCGCGCGGCGCGCGGCGTGGCGGTGCTCGATCCGCTGAAGCTGATCCTGGACAACTATCCGGAAGGCCAGAGCGAGGAGTGCTCGGCGCCGGTCCATCCGAAGCAGCCCGAGCTCGGCAAGCGCGTATTCCCGCTGTCGCGCGAGCTGTGGATCGAGCGCGAGGACTTCAACGAGAACCCGCCAAAAGGCTATTTCCGGCTGTTCCCGGGCAACAAGGTGCGGCTTCGCTATGGCTACGTGATCGAATGCACCGGCGTCGACAAGGACGCCGACGGCAATGTGGTCGCCGTCCATGCGAACTATCTGCCGGACACCAAGAGCGGCACGCCGGGCGCGGACAGCGTCAAGGTCAAGGGCAACATCCACTGGGTCAGCGCCGAGCATGCGCTGCAGGCCGAGGTGCGGCTGTACGACCGGCTGTTCAACGACCCGCATCCGGACGCCGGCGGCAAGAACTTCCTCGATGCATTGAACGCCGACTCCAAGCGCGTGGTCACAGCGTATCTGGAGCCCGGCCTGCGCGAGGCCAAGGCCGAGGACCGCTTCCAGTTCGAGCGGCACGGCTACTTCGTCGCGGACCGGGTCGACAGCCAGCCCGGCCGTCCGGTCTTCAACCGCATCGTCGGACTGAAGGACAGCTGGGGCAAGTAGGCGCCCTGTCCTCGATTGCCGACAAAGCCGGTCGTCCCCGCGAACGCGGGGACCCAGTGGCTTTCAAGGACGCTGGATTCCCGCTTTCGCGGGAACGACATGATGGTTATTGACGCTTTGTCAGCAACCGATGCCACACACCCAAACCCGATCTTCACCATGCAGACCCTGACCTTCCCGCTGGACCGCGAGCACATCGCGCTGAACGATCTGCTCAAGCTGGCCGGCGTGGTCGACAGCGGCGGCGCCGGCAAGGCGCTGGTCGCGGCCGGCGAGGTCGCGGTCGACGGCGTGGCCGAATCGCGCAAGACCGCGAAGATCCGCGCCGGCCAGGTGGTGACGCTGCCGGGCGTGACGATCCGGGTGGTGGCGGCGTGATTGCTGCCTCATTGCTGCGGGACCGCTGCCTCATCACGGCCTGAGCGCTGCCTGCCGCCCACGACAGAACCAAGGACAACGCCATGCCGATCGCTTTCTGGTGCGTGCTGATCGCCGGCATCCTGCCCATCGTCACGGTGGGCATCGCCAAATGGGGCGCGCCCGGCTTCGACAACCATGATCCGCGCGCCTGGCTGGAGCGGCAGAGCGGCCGCGCCCGCCGCGCCGACCTGGCCCACCGCAATCACTTCGAGGCCTTCCCGCTGTTCGCCGCCGCGGTGCTGTGCGCCAGCCATCTGCAGGCGCCGCAGGCGCGCATCGACGAGCTGGCGGTCGCCTTCATCGTGATCCGCGTGCTCTACACCGTCTGCTATCTCGCCGATCGCGCCACGCTGCGCTCGCTGTGCTGGACGCTGGGCTTCCTGTGTGTGCTCGGCATTTTCCTGCTGCCGGTGCTGGTGCCCTGACAGAGTGTCGGCTTCTTTCACAGGTCGACCAGGCGACACCTGAGATCCCGAAATCTTCTGTAGAATCAGCGCTTTGCAAAATTTAGCCCCGGCATGTTTCGCCCGGGTGCGACGGGACGGGGAATCATGTTCGGGATTGGACTGGGGGATGTGGTGGCGGCTTCGCTCGCTGCCGCAGGGGCGTGCTTGATCTGCAGCATTCCGCGCGATTTCGTCGGCCATCTGCGCAACTTCCCCGGCTGGGTGATGCGTACCTACGGCCGCCGCGCCCTGGTGATCCCGGTGCTGGTGATGCTGGTGATCGGCCGCCTGGTCGAACTCGGCGTCAACGGGCAGATCGACAGCCCGGCCGGCCAGGCGATGGTCATCGCCGCCGCCTTCCTCGCGCTGGTGATCGCCTCCGCGCTGCTGCGCTTCTACCTCAGCGATTACCGCAAGTCCCGCTGACATCCGCGCCGCGCCTCCCGCGCGGCGTTGTGTTTTCCACAGTCCGCTGCCGCTTGCCTGCGGCCATGTCCCGCACCGTCATGCGCGCGGTGATCGGGTAACATGCGCGCTTTGCCGGCCGGCCATGCCGGGCATCCTGCCCGCGCCATCGGCCGGCCCGCCGCCCCCTCTTCCCCCATGGCCCTGAAGTCCACCATCTGCAAAGCCGAGCTGTCGATCTCCGATATGGACCGGCACTACTACGGCACCCATGCGCTGACCGTCGCGCAACACCCGTCCGAGAACGATGCCCGCATGATGGTGCGGCTGCTGGCGTTCGCCTGCGAGGCCAGCGAGACGCTGAGCCTGACGCGCGGGCTTGACGAGCCCGACGAGCCGGACCTGTGGGAGCGCAGCCTGACCGGCGAGATCGAACACTGGATCGACCTGGGCCAGCCCGACGAGACGCGGCTCAAGCGCGCGGCCTCGCGTGCCGCGCGCGTGACCGTGTTCGCCTACCAGCCCGCCAGCGCCCGCGAATGGTGGAAGGGCATCGCCGGCAAGGCCGGCAAGCTGCGCAATCTGACGGTCCACGCGGTGCCGGGCGAGGCGGTCGACGCGCTGGCCGGCATGGCGCGCCGCGCGATGCGGCTGACCGTGACGATCCAGGACGGCGAGATCTGGTTCAGCGACGACGAGCGCAGCGTGCAGCTGCGCCTGGATACCTGGCAGCGGGCCGACGGCTGAGCGCTTGCGGGTACACTGCCGTCTCGGCAGCACTGCGGCAGCACTGCGGCAGGACCGTGAGCGCCGGCCACGGCCGCGGGGTCCATGCTCCGAATCACCACGCGGGTCGCGATCGCCGATCGCGATGCGCAGTCACACAAAGGAAAGACCGATGATCACCACTCCTTCCGGCCTGCAATACGAAGACACCGTGACCGGCCAGGGCGCCGAAGCGACCGCGGGCAAGCACGTCACCGTGCATTACACCGGCTGGCTGTACGAGAACGGCCAGGCCGGCCGCAAATTCGATTCGAGCAAGGATCGCAACGATCCCTTCGTGTTCCCGCTGGGCGCCGGCCACGTGATCCGCGGCTGGGACGAAGGCGTGCAAGGCATGAAGGTCGGCGGCACCCGCCGGCTGGTGATTCCCGCCGACCTGGGCTATGGCGCACGCGGCGCCGGCGGCGTGATTCCGCCGAACGCCACGCTGCTGTTCGAAGTGGAGCTGCTGGCAGTCTGAGGCGGTTCAGCACGCCAGGTTTGTCGTCCCCGCGAACGCGGGGACCCAGTGACTCTTGAAGACGCTGGATTCCCGCCTTCGCGGGAATGACATGATGGTCGATCGGGCGTCGTCTGCGGGTACGAGCCAGCCAACACGCTCAGAAGCCGATCGACGCGTTGCCGACGTCGACGCGCACCCGATCGCGGCCCAGGATATGCGCGGCATGCCGCGCGTACTCCCGGGCCCAGTCCGGATCGCCGGCAAAGCGCTGCTCGCCCGAGAAGCGCGCCACGCTGAGGATCTTGTCGATGACCAGCACCTTGCCCACCGGGCTGGACGCCTGGCAGTCGAGCTCCGCATACTCCCGGTCGAACCAGCGCCAGCCCGCATCGTCGCTGATGCCCGCGAGTTCGGTATCGCCGATGGTGAACTCGAATTCCTTGCCGGTGCCGAAGGCCACCGTAAGTGTTCGCGCCATATCCGTCCCTCCTGGTAGTTGGCAGCCATTGTAAGGACGGCGCAACATCGGCCGCCACCCCGCCGGCAGTGGGTAGGGCTTCCCCGTTGCCCCACGCCGACATCTCCCTGCCATGTGGTGTACCAAGCCTCCCGCTGCCCGGCTTTGCATTATGCTTGCACCATGGCCATCACCCGACAAGATCTTGAAGCGGACCGGCTGCGGACCACGCTGGGCGGTACCCCGGTGGCTTCCTCGCTGCTGTCGGACGACGCGCTCGAGCGCTCGTTGCGGTCCACGCTGGATCGCCGGCCCGACCAGCCGGACATGCATGGCGACGTCTGGCTGTTCGGCTACGGCTCCCTGATCTGGAACCCGATGGTGGTGCACACCGAGCGCCGGCTCGCGACCGTGCACGGCTATCACCGCGGTTTCTACCTCTATTCGCGCATCAATCGCGGCACCTGGGACAACCCGGGCCTGGTGCTGGGCCTGGACCGCGGCGGCAGCTGCCACGGCATGGTGTTCCGCATCCCGAGCCACGTCGTCGAGCAGGAGTTCCGCGTGCTGTGGCGCCGCGAGATGATGACCGGCGCCTACCATCCGCGCTGGCTGCGCGTGAAGCTCGATGGCGATGCGGCCCCGCAGCGGGCGCTCGCCTTCGTGATGAACCGCGCCCACGAAGCCTATGCCGGCCGCCTGCCCGACGAGCGCGTGGTGGCCTGCCTGCGGCGCGCCACCGGCCTGTATGGCCCCGCGCGCGACTATCTGCACCAGACGCTGCTGGGCCTGGCCACGCACGGCGTCGACGACCCCTATCTGGGCCGGCTGTGGCGGCAGATCCAGGCCGCCGACGCGGAACCGGCCGACGAATCGGACGGTGAATCGGCCGGCGAGCCCGCCGCCGACAGCAAAGCGGCCAACGCCGCCTGAACCGGAGAGCGCCATGCCCGCCCCCGCCCGAGCCCGCCGCCTGATGGTCGCCGAAGCGCTGGGGTTGTCGGGGCTGCTGCTCGGTGGGGCCTTGCTGTCAGGGCCGGCCGGCGTATCGATGGCGGCCCGGCCCGGCTCGTCCTCGCCGGCTCCCGCTTCGCCGTCGTCCCCGCAACGTGCCGCCACGCAGCCGGGCAGCGCCGGCAGGCCACACGACGGGCTGAGCGCGCTGAACCGCAATCTGCTGACTGCCGCCTCGCTCGGCGACGCGGCGCTGGTGCGCAAGCTGCTGGGTGCCGGCGCGTCGCCGCATGCCGCCGACGAGCGCGGACGCACGGCGCTGCTGCTCGCGGTCTATCAGCGGCATGGCGAGGCGGCCCGCGCGCTGATCCACGCGGGCGCCGATGTCAATCACAAGGACGAGCACGCCAACAGCGCCTTCCTGCTGGCCGCCGCCAGCGGCCAGCTCGAGCTGGTGCGGCTGGCGCTGGCGCACGGCGCCGATCCGCGCAGCACCGACCGCTATCGCGGCACCGCGCTGACCGCGGCGTCGCAGCACGGCAACCCCGAGGTGGTCCAGCTGCTGCTGCAGGCCGGCGTGCCGGTCGATCATGTCAATGCGCTGGGATGGACGGCGCTGCTCGAGGCGATCGTGCTCGGCGACGGCAGCGCGCGCTACGAGCACGTGGTGCAGCTGCTGCTCGACGCCGGCGCCGATGCGAACCTGGCCGATCGCGACGGCGTCACGCCGACGCGCCATGCGCGCGAGCGCGGCTACAAGACGATGGTCAAGATGCTGATGCGGGTGCGCGGGCACTGAGCGGCCGCGCACCCCTTGCACCGCGCGGCATCAACCGAGGCGCGCGTTCTCGGCTTCCTGCAACTGGCGCCACATCACCTTGCCGGTCCCGGACTTCGGCAGTGCGTCGACGAACTCGACCACGCGCGGATACTTGTAGGCGGCCATATTGTCCTTGGCCCAGCCGATGATGTCGTCGGCGGTGGTCTTGCCCTTGGCGTGCGCCTTCAGCACGACCACGGCCTTGACCGTTTCGCCGCGATAGGCGTCACGCGTGCCGATGATGCAGGCCTCCTGCACGTCCGGATGCTTGTACAGCAGGTTCTCGACCTCGGCCGGCCAGACCTTGAAGCCGGACGCGTTGATCATCCGCTTGAGCCGGTCCGTGATGAAGAAATAGCCCTCCTCGTCCATCCGGCCCAGGTCGCCGGTGCGGAAGAAGGTCTTGCCTTCGAACTCGATGAAGGCCTCGCGCGTCGCGTCCGGCTTGCCCCAGTAGCCCTTGAACACCTGCGGGCCGCAGACGATGATCTCGCCGACCTCGCCCGGCGGCAGCTCCTTCAGCGTGGCCGGGTCGACCACGCGCGCGTCGGTGTTGAAGGTCGGCACGCCCAGGCACTGCAGCTTGGGCCGGTCGGCCGGATTGCTGTGGGTCGGCGCCATCGTCTCGGACAGCCCGTAGCCTTCGAGATAGTTCAGGCCGAACTGCTCGCGCAGCCGCTCGGCGATCGCCTGCGGCATCGCCGCCCCGCCCCCGCCGATATAGCGCAGGCTCGACAGGTCGAACTCGGCCAGATTCGGACTGGCCAGGAAATCGATCACCATCGTCGGGATATTGGTCCAGTGCGTGACCTGGTAGCGCGAGATCAGCCGGCCCGCGACCTCGCGGTCCCAGCGCGGCAGCATCACCACGGTCGCGCCGCTGTAGATCGGGCCGTTCATGCCGTACTGCATGCCGGTCACGTGGAACAGCGGCAGCACCGACAGGATCACCGACTCGGCGCCCGAGCCCGACCAGGTCGAACCGCCGACCACGTTGTGCATCACCGATCGATGGGTATGGATGCAGCCCTTCGGGAAACCGGTGGTGCCCGAGGTATAGGGCATTACTGCCATGTCGTCGGGACCTGCGGTATGCGGGCTGGGCTGGTGGCCGGAGGCCAGCGCGTCGCGCCAGGGCACGGCGCCGGCCGGCAGCGGGTGCTCGGCGGTCAGCCAGGCGGGCGGCGCGTCCTCGGGGTGTTCGTGGCGCTCGGGCAGCGCGTCGGCGTATTGGGTCACCAGCAGATGCTGCAGCTGCTGCTCCTGCGGCAGCTCGGCATTGGCGGCCGCGGCGCCGCCGGCCAGATCGGCCGAGCAGATCGCCACGCGCGCCTGCGCGTCGGTGATGTAGTGCTTGAATTCCTCGGCGCGGTTCATCGGATTGACGGGCACCACCACCGCATCGGCGCGCAGGATCGCGTAGTAGCCGACGATGAACTGCGGGCAGTTCTGCATGTACAGCAGGACCCGGTCGCCCTTGGCCACGCCGGCCTCGCGCTGCAGCCAGCCGGCCAGCGCGGTCGCCTGCGCCTCGAGCTCGCGGAAGGTAATGGCCTTGCCGAAGTAGCGGATCGCGGCCTTGTCGGCATAGCGGCGCGCCGACACTTCCAGATTGACCCACAGCGAGGTCTCGGGCAGCACGATGGCGGTGGGCGCCCGCTTGGGCCAGAACTGGAAATGCGGGCGCGCGGCGGGCTTCTGGGTCTGCATGCGTTGTCTCCTGAGCGGTCTTCGCGACCTGTTCTCGAGCATCGTTGCTGGGCGTCGTAGTCTGGCGATGAGCCGACGCCGCCGCGGCCGGCAAGCAGCCCCGGCGGCGAATCGTCAAGCAATATAACCGAACGACCGTTCTATTTCCAAGGGGTAGATTCCCGCAAACAGGGTTGACATGAGCGGCGCCGTCCCCACATCGATCACAGGGAACCGGCCGTACGGCGCGTTGCCGAACCTGGCGGCATGCGTCCGGGCCGGGCGCGGATCTCACGCGATATCAGGAATTCACGAACAGCGAGGCAAGGAATGAGCGACGTCACCCTGCAGAACTTCGACCACGACGTGATTGCGCTGTCGCGCAGCGTCCCCGTGCTGGTGGACTTCTGGGCGCCATGGTGCGGACCGTGCCGCACGCTGGGCCCGCTGCTGGAAAAACTCGAGCGCGAGGCCGGCGGCAAGTGGAAGCTGGCCAAGATCAACGTCGACGAGAATCAGGAGCTGGCCGCCCACTTCGGCGTGCGCAGCATTCCGCATGTGGTGGCCTTTGTCGACGGCAAGCCGGTCGATCAGTTCATCGGCGTGCTGCCCGAATCGGGCCTGCGCGAATTCATCGCGCGAGTCACGCCGAACCCGGGCCAGATCGCGCTGCGCGAGGCACGACAGGCGGCCGCCGGCGGCAAGCGCGACATCGCGCGCGAGGCCTTCCAGGCCGCGCTGGCGTTCGATCCCGGCTTCGACGAGGCCCGCATCGACTACATCGCGTTCCTGCTCGACGGCAATGCGCTGGAGGAAGCCGAGGCCCAGTTCGGCATGCTGACGCCGCGCGCGCCGCAGCACGATGCCTACGCCGCGCTGCAGACGCGGCTCGAGGCGATGAAGGGCTTGAGCGACCTGCCCGACGAGGCCACGCTGACCGGCCGCATCGAGGCCAATGCCGCGGACCTGCAGGCCCGGCTCGATCTGGCGCGGCTGCTGATCGCCCGCCGTCAATACGAACCGGCGCTGGAGCAGTTGCTGGCGATCGTGCGCACCGACCGCGGCTTCGAGGACGATGTCGGCCGCAAGACGATGCTGTCGGTGTTCGAGATGATGGGCGACGCGCCGGAGGCGGTGTCGCGCTGGCGCCGGCAGTTGAGTGCGGCGTTGAACTGAGGTCGTCGGGCTGACGGGGGCGGCTGCCCTCTCCCCCGGCCCCTCTCCCGCAAGCGGGAGAGGGGAGAAAACCGACCGCGATGTCCGGCGAGCAGGAAAGCAGAAAACCGATCGCTATGTCTGTCCGAGCTTGCCGAGTGCGTCCTCCCTCTCCCCTTCAGGGGGGAAAGGGTTGGGGAGAGGGGGTGGTCTTGAAGCGCAGGCAATCGCCCCACCCTCAACCCGCCGGCCCCTCCACCAACGTAAAGCCGTTCTGCCGCATATGGGCGACCATCGCGGCGTCCTGCTTGCGCACATGCAGCGCGAACCAGCCGGGCAGTTCCGCCACCAGGCGGCGCCCGGTCTCGAAGTCTCCTTCCTGCTCGACCTTGGCCCGGACCTTGTCGACGATCTCCAGCATCTGCCGATGCTCGCCGGCATGGCATTGGCGCGGCCCGAAGTTCATCGCCTCCATCCACGCCTCTTCCATGCCGAAGTGATAGCGCGTGTGGTCGATCCATTCGTCCAGCGCGGCCAGAAAGCCATCGTCGCCGGCACGCGCGGCGGCCTCCAGCAGCAGCACGAACTCCGCATGGGTATGGTCGGTGACCGGCTCGCCCAGATGCAGGTCGGCCGGCAGCGCGCTGCTGTCGAGCTCGGGCGGTGCGGCAGTGGAAGCCGTGGGGGCCGGCGCCGCGTGATCGGAGGCGTCAGCGTGAGCGGGAGCGGAACCGGGAGCGGAAGCGGAAGCGGAAACGGTCATGTAGGCGATCGGTTATGCTGCGCGGAATGCCCGAAGGCACAGGGATACGCGCAAGGATACCGAATCCCGCGCGAATCCCGCGCGAATCCCGCGCCGGGCACGCCGTCCTTCCCCCTTCGTTGCCCTCGATGCCACGACTGATTTTCTTCTGCGGACATGCCGGTACCGGCAAGACCACGCTGGCCCATCGGCTGATCGGCCCGCTGATGGAGGCCACCGGCGAGCCGTTCTGCCTGCTCGACAAGGACACGCTGTACGGCCGCTACAGCGCCGCCGCGATGGGGGCGCTGACCGGCGATCCCAACGACCGCGACAGTCCGCTCTATCTGCAGCATCTGCGCGATCCGGAATACCAGGGCCTGCTCGATACCGCGCGCGAGAACCTGGCGCTGGGCATCAGCGCGATCGTGATCGGCCCGCTGTCGCGCGAGATCCGCGAGCATCGGCTCAGCGACCCGAACTGGCTGGCGGTGCCGGCCGGCACCACGGTGCGCATCGTCTGGGTCCATCTGCCCGAGGACGAGGCGCACGCGCGCATCGTGCGGCGCGGCAATCCCAACGACGCCTACAAGCTCGCGCACTGGGAAGACTATCGGCAGCGGCGCTTCATGCCGGCGGCGGCCGACTATCCCGAACTGATCTTCTTCGACAACCTCGCGCCCGGCGAGGCGCAGGTCGTGCGGCTGCTGGACGCGCTGCGCGCCTGAACAGTCGTGTCGTTCCCTGCAGGCGGGGACCCAGTGGCTTGAGCTCAAGTCGCTGGGCCCCCGCGTTCGCGGGGGCGACAGAGAACCGCCAGCGTCAGCGGGCCTGCGCGATCGCGCTCAGCGCCACCGACGCCGCGACGAAGCCGAACACCGCGGTGACCGCCACTGACGAGCCGAAGCCCGCGCAGGCCAGCCCCTGCGGCCCCTGCCGCTGCGGATGGGCGGCGTCGGCGAACGGCGCCTCGTCGATCTCGCATGCCTGCTGCTCGGGCTCGGGATAGCGCAACGGTTCGTCGGAATAGACCGCCGGCAGGCCGAACGGCTTCTTCGGGTCGCGCGGCAGACCCCACTGCTTGCGCAGCCCGGCACGGACCTTGGCCAGCAACGGGTCCTGGATCGTGCGGGACAGGTCGGCGACGCGCACGCGGGTCGGGTCGAGCTGGCCGCCCGCGCCGCCGCAGGTGACGATCGGCAGCCGCTGGCGCCGGGCCCAGCCCAGCATCGCGATCTTGACCTTGACCGCGTCGATCGCATCGATCACGTAGTCGTGGCCGGCCAGCAGCGCCTCGACATTGTCGGGCGTCACGAAATCGTCGACCGGACGCACCCGCACGCGCGGGTTGATCTGCACCAGCCGCTGCGCCATCGCCTCGACCTTGGCGCGCCCGTACTCGTCGCCCAATGCGTGGATCTGCCGGTTGGTATTGGACGGGGCGATATGGTCCAGATCGATCAGCGTGATGCGGCCCACCGCGTTGCGGGCCAGCGCCTCGGCGGCCCAGCTGCCGACCCCGCCGATGCCGACCACGCAGAGGCTGGCCGCCTCCAGCCGGGCCAGCCCGTCGGCGCCGTAGAGCCGCGCCACGCCGCCGAAGCGGCGGTGATAGTCGTCGGCCTCGGCGCTGTCGTGCGGCAGCGCGGCAGGCAGTTCCGCCAGCGCCAGCGCGCCAGCGGCGTCGTCATTGCGGTCGGGTCGGGAGTGCGCGTTGCGGTCGTCGGCCATCGAGGACTTCACCATCGGCTGGGACCCGCCGGCCGGCAGGGACAAGGCGCGGCGGCGGGCGAAAAATGCGGAAAACGCGGGCATCATTGTCAGTCGCATGCCGACAGGAGGGCCCGGCGCGCAACTATACAATAGCCGCAACGTGGTACGTCCGCCGCGCCAGCGCACCAGTCCGGTCCGCGCGTGCGCCGGCCAGGAGCCCTTCAATGTCGTTGCGCCGCCAGGCCGTGCTGTGGAGTGTGTTGACGCCCTTGGTATTGATTGCGGCGGTGGTGGCCTTCGTGCTGCTGTTCGACTGGAACCGCCTCAAGCCGTGGCTCAACGAGAAGGTCAGCGATGCGATCGGCCGGCCGTTCGCCGTCAACGGCGACCTGATCCTGACCTGGCGCCGGCCAGAAGGCGAGAGCGGCTGGCGGCGCCTGGTGCCGTGGCCGCGGCTGTCCGCGCGCGACATCACGATCGGCAATCCCGACTGGACCCAGCAGCCCAACCTCGCCACCGCGCGCGAGCTGGTGTTTCTGCTGCGGCCGCTGCCGCTGCTGGCGCGCGAGATCTCGCTGCCGACCATCACGATCGACGGCCCCTCGGTCGCGCTCGAACGGCTGGCCGACAAGCGCAACAACTGGACCTTCCCCACCCGCGAAGACAAGGAGCCATCGCAATGGCATCTGGAAATCGGCGAGGTGGTGCTGACGCGCGGCCATCTGGCGCTGAACGACGCCGCCAGCAAGATCGAACTGCGCGCGACGCTGGAGACCATCGGCGATGCCTCGCTGTATGACAAGGATCGCGACGGCCCGCTTGCACCTTCATCCGCACCTTCATCGGCACCTTCATCCGCACCTTCATCCGCACCTGCGTCGGCACCTTCATCCGCACCCTCGTCCGTCCCGGCCGCTTCGGCGCCACTCGCGGGCGGCGCCAGCGGGCCGGCCGCGGCTTCGGCCGCTGCGGCCTCCGCCGCCAGGGCCAACAGCAAGGGCGAACCGGTCTACGGCATCCGCTGGCGCGCGGTCGGCCATTACAACAAGGCCACGATCAACGCCAACGGCAGGGCCGGCGCGGTGCTGAACCTGCGCGACGCCAGCCGGCCCTACCCGCTGCAGGCCGATGTGCGCGTCGGCAGCACCCGCGCGCAGATCGAGGGCACGCTGACCGAGCCGGCCCGGCTCGCCGCGCTGGACCTGATGCTGCAGCTGTCCGGCGAGAGCATGGCGGACCTGTACCCGCTGACCGGCGTGGTGCTGCCCGAGACCCCGCCGTATCGCACCAACGGCCGCCTGACCGCGACGCTGCGCAAGGGCGCGTCGGTCTACCGCTATCAGGACTTCAGCGGCCGGGTCGGCGGCAGCGACCTCGGCGGCACGCTGACCTATACGCAGCGCGATCCGCGCCCGCTGCTCGCCGGCGAGCTGGTGTCGAAGCAGCTGCGCTTCGAGGACCTGGCGCCGCTGATTGGCGCCAACGCCAAGCCGGGCCAGGCCGCGCCGCGCAGCCCGGTACGCCAGCCGGCCGACAAGGCGCTGCCGGTGGCGCCGTTCCGCACCGAACGCTGGGACGATATCGACGCCGACGTACGCTTCACGGGCCAGCGCATCATCCGTGACGTCGATCTGCCGATCAACAATCTGCAGACCCATATCGTGCTGCAGGACGGCGTGCTGAACCTGAAGCCGCTGAACTTCGGCGTGGCCGGCGGCACGCTGACTTCGAACCTGCAGCTGAACGGCAAGCGCACGCCGATGGGCGCGACCATCGACATGACGGCACGCCGGCTGAAGATCAAGCAGCTGTTCCCCAATCTCGAATCGATGCGGGCCAGCGTCGGCGAAATCAATGGCGCGGCCAAGCTGTCGGCCACCGGCAATTCGGTCGCCGCGCTGCTCGGCTCGTCGAATGGCGAGGCGCGGCTGCTGGTCGAGAACGGCACCATCAGCAAGTTCATCCTCGAGGCGATGGGGCTGAACGTCGGCAGCGTGATCATCGCCAAGCTGTTCGGCGACAAGCCGGTACAGATCCATTGCGGCGTGGCGGACTTCACGTTCACCAACGGCATGGGCCGCGCCCGCACCTTCGTCATCGACACGCAGGACGCCACCATCAACGCCACCGGCGTGGTCGACCTGGCCAGCGAGCGGCTGGGCCTGACGATCAACCCGGACTCCAAGGGGATGCGTGTGTTCTCGCTGCGCTCGCCACTGTACGTGGGCGGCACGCTGAAGGACCCGCGCGTCAGCCCCGACATCGGCGTGCTGGCGCTGCGCGCCGGCGGCGCGGTCGCGCTGGCGCTGCTGGCGCCGGTCGCGACGGTGCTGCCGTTGATCGACCTGTCGCCGGCCGAGGACAGCCAGTGCGGCAAGCTGCTGGCCGAACTGCGCAAGCGCCCGACCGCGCCGCCGCCGGGCAAGACCTACCGCGATCGCCGCGCGCCGGCGTCGGCGCCCGGCGCCCAGCCGCCGGCAGGAGCCAACGAGGCCGATCCGCGTCGCCAAAACCCAACCGCACCGGCCGCACCGTCGCCTGGACCCAACAGATCGCCGATGTATCAAGGCGGCTGACGGGCTGCCCGCTTCACTTCGCAGCGCTGGTGCATCGGCCACCGATGCTCCAGCGCAACACTCCCGGACGCACGCCCCCTTTCTGTGCACCAAAACCTAAAAGACCGTTGCACGCTGTCAACAAGCGTCCGATAATTAAATGGCCATTTACATGGAGACGCCAGGCGGTAGCGGCGGCTCGATGCACAACACCACGCTGTAAACGGATGGCAATTTGCAGATGGCGCCCCAGGGCGCGGTCTGTTGCGGGGCGCGGCGCATGTCGCCCCCCGTTCGTCTTTTTTCGGGTTGTTCCCGTCTTCCGGTCTTTCCGGTCCTTCGTTCCACCCTCCGCTTCCCGGTCCCTGCACGAATGACGCCGTATCCCGCCGCCGCCATGCCGATCAGTGTTCTGATCGCGCTGACGGTGTGCAACCACGTGGCGTTCAACGCCAGCCGCGTCGTCGTTTCCCTGTTCGCCATTTCGCTGAAGGCCTCGACCATCACGCTCGGCCTGCTGATGTCGCTGTACGCGCTGCTGCCGATGCTGCTGGCGATCCGCGCCGGGCGCCGCATCGACCAGATCGGGCCGCGCCGGCCGATGACCGCGGGCTCGCTGATGGTGGTCGGCGGCACGCTGTTGCCGGCGATCTGGCCGAGCATTGCCGCGCTGTACCTGTCGTGCGCGCTGATCGGCGTCGGCTTCATGCTGGTCCAGGTCGCGATGCAGCTGCTGATCGGCCAGCTGTCGACCGACGAGACCCGGCTGCGCAATTACACCTGGCACGCGTTGGGCCTGTCGGTGTCGGGCACGCTCGGCCCGGTGGTGGTCGGCTACGTGATCGAGCACGCCGGCTATCGCCCCGCCTTCCTGCTGCTGGTCGGCGTCGCGCTGATCGGCCAGATCGGCCTGCGGCTGGTGCACGACCGCCTGCCCGCGCAAGGCGCCGGCGCGGCACGCCAGGCCACGCTCGACGGCGGCCGCGGCTCGGCGCTCGATCTGCTGATGGTGCCCGAGTTGCGCGCGGTCTTCGTCGCCAGCGCGGTGCTGTCCGCCGCCTGGGATCTGCATGCCTTCCTGATTCCGATCCAGGGCACGCGCGTCGGCCTGTCGCCGTCGTCGATCGGCTGGGTGCTCGGCGCCTTCGCGATCGCCACGCTGGCGATCCGCATCGCGATGCCGCTGGTCACGCGCCATCTTTCGGAATGGAAGATCATCCGCGGCGCGCTGCTGGTCGGCGGCATCGCCTACCTGCTCTACCCGTTCGTCTCCACGTTCTGGCTGATGTGCTGCCTGGCGTTCGTGCTGGGCCTGGCGCTCGGCAGCGCGCAGCCGAACGTGATGAACATCCTGCATAGCGCCTCGCCGTCGGGCCGCGCCGGCGAGGCGCTGGGCCTGCGCTCGGCCGTGCTGAACACCAGCCAGGTGGTCTGGCCGCTGACCTTCGGCGTGGTGGGCACCGCGCTGGGCATGCTGCCGATCTTCCTGTCGATGGCCGGCGCGATGGGCGTGGCCGGCTACTATTCGCGCGGACAGTCGCGCAAGCTGCCGCCGCCCGCCGCCTGAGGCCGTTCTCTGTCGGCAGGCGGCTCGCGGGCCGGGATGCCTTCGCTATACTCCAGGCATCCGGATCCGCATATCGGCCGCGCGCAAGCAGGTGTGCCAACGCTATCGGAGACCGTTCAGCGATTTTCAGCCATTCCCTCCGCGGCCGTGCCGCTGCCCTTCCCGCCATGACGCAACTCGCCGATCTCCGCCGTACCTATGTGCTCGGTTCCCTCACCGAAGCCGATGTCGCGCCACAACCCATCGCGCAATTCGAACGCTGGTTCGAGGAAGCGCTGACCGCCAAGCTGCCCGAGCCCAATGCGATGACACTGGCCACCGTCGATGCAAGCGGCCAGCCGTCGGCCCGCATCGTGCTGCTCAAGGGCATCGACGAGCGCGGCTTCACCTTCTTCACCAATTACGAGAGCCGCAAGGGGCTGGACCTCGCGGTCAACCCGCGCGCCGCGCTGCTGTTCCACTGGGTTCAGCTCGAACGGCAGGTCCGCATCGAAGGCGTCGTCGAGAAGGTCAGCGACGCCGAGAGCGATGCCTACTTTGCCTCGCGGCCGCTGGGCTCGCGCATCGGCGCCTGGGCGTCGGCGCAGAGCCAGGAGGTGGCCGACCGCGCGTTGCTGGAACAGCGCGAGGCCGAGTTCCGCCAGCGCTTCGGCGAGAACCCGCCGCGGCCGCCGCATTGGGGCGGCTATCGCGTGGCGCCGACGCGCGTCGAATTCTGGCAGGGCCGCCCGTCGCGGCTGCACGATCGCATCGCTTACCTGCGCCAGCCCGACGGCAGCTGGCGCATCGCGCGCCTGTCGCCGTGATCGTCCTGACCGGCGCGCCGTTGTGCCTGGTTTGCCCCTGACATCGACATGGGGTTCAGGCAGTGCACTGCACACCGGTGTGGTTTGGCGTATAAAGTGAAACGCCAGACGCACCGGGCAGCGTGTTCTGGCGTTGGGTATGGCACAGCTTGATATATCCGAAAGCGGGGCCGCCCACAGCTGTTCGTTCGGAAATATGCCGCCATTCATCAGGAGGAAAGCCGCATGTTTTTCAAGCAAGCACTGGACACGCAACTGGAGCGCTGGGTCGCGGAACTGCGCGACAAGGCCAACCTGCCCGTCAAGCTGCGGCTCTGGAATGGCCACGAATACGCGCTGGGCAACTTCGAACAACCGGCCGTCACGCTGACGGTGCGCGAGGCCGGCGCGCTGCCGCTGCTGCTGACGCCGACGCTGGACAACCTGGGCGAGGCCTACGTCCAGCAGAAGATCGATCTGGAGGGCAAGCTCGCCGACATCATCGCGGTCGGCTACGGCTTCTCCCGCGCGACCACGCAACTGGCCGGCAGCACGCTGGCCCGCGTCGCGCAACGCTTCACCCATACCAAGCAGGAAGACAAGGCGTCGATCGAATACCACTACGACGTCTCGAACGACTTCTACAAGCTGTGGCTGGACCCGAACATGGTCTACTCGTGCGCGTACTTCGAGCACGGCACCGAGGACCTGGCCACCGCGCAGCTGAAGAAGATCGACCACATCCTGACCAAGATCCGCGTGCAGCCGGGCCAGACGCTGCTGGACATCGGCTGCGGCTGGGGCGCGCTGGTGCTGCGCGCCGCGCAGAAGTTCGGCGCGCGCTGCGTCGGCATCACGCTGTCGGAGAACCAGTTCGCGCTGGCGACCGAACGGGTCAGGCAGGCCGGACTGCAGGACCAGATCGAGATCCGGCTGCAGGACTACCGTGACGTCACCGGTACCTTCGACCGCATCACCAGCGTCGGCATGTTCGAACACGTCGGCAAGGAAAACCTGGTCACCTACTTCAGCCGCATGTGCGAGCTGCTGGCCGACGACGGCATCGCGATGAACCACGGCATCACGTCGCCCGACCCGGACAGCGGCAAGGTGCCGATGGACGGCGCGCAATTCATGGACCGCTACGTGTTCCCGCAGGGCGAGCTGCCGCATATCGGCATGGTGCTGCATACGCTGGCCAAGGGCGGCCTCGAGGCCTACGACGTCGAGCTGCTGCGCCGGCATTATGCGCAGACGCTGCGGCACTGGGCCGACAACTTCGAGACGCATGGCGAGACCATCCGCGCGATGGTCGGCGAGAAGAAATACCGCATCTGGCGCGTCTATCTGGCCGGCTGCGCGCAGGCCTTCGACAGCGAGAAGATGTCGATCTACCAGGTGGTCTGCCACAAGGCCACCCAGCCGTCGAACACGCTGCCCTGGTCGCGCCACTACATCTACGACAAGACGCTTGATTGACGATTTGTTTGGCGGCCTGCCGCCCGCTTCAACGGCACCAACGGAAAAGTCACTGGGTCCCCGCCTGCGCGGGGACGACGCCGCGCAGGATGGAGGTGTCGTCCCCACGAAAGCGGGGACCCAGCGTGTTCGCCGCGGCAAGACGGTCCAGCCGGTCGCTGCCTCCGCCGAACTGACGGCGCTGGCCGCCCGGCTGCCCCGCCACCTCTACCTCGGTACCTCGACCTGGTCCTATCCGGGCTGGAAGGGCCTGGTCTACGACGGCGACTACAGCGACAGCCTGCTGTCCCGCAAGGGCCTCGGCGCCTATGCCGCCCACCCGCTGCTGCGCGCGGCCGGCGTGGACCGCGGCTTCTACGCGCCGATTCCGCTGGCCGACTATCTCGCCTACGCGGCCCAGGTGCCCGACGATTTCCGCTTCCTGGTCAAGGCGCCCGCCAGCGTCTGCGATCCGTGGCTGCGCTCCAGCAATGGCGCCGGCCGGCTCGCCAATGCGGCATTCCTCGATGTCGAGATCGCGATCCGCGATTTCATTACGCCGGCCACCGCGGGGCTGGGCGCCAAATGCGGGCCGCTGCTGTTCCAGCTGTCGCCGCTGCGCGCGATGGCGGCCGATGCCGCCGGCTTCCTGTCGCGCCTCGACGCCTTCCTGTCGGCCCTGCCCGCGCTCGACCCGGCGCAGACGCCGAACGCCTGCTATGCGGTCGAGCTGCGTGATCCCGAACTGCTGACACCGCGCTTCATCAAGCTGCTGCGCGCGCACGGCGTGCGTTTCGGCTGCTCGGCGCGCGACCGCATGCCGCCACTGGCGCGCCAGGCCCCGGCGCAGGCACTGCGCGACGAGGGCGAACCGGGGCCTTTGGTGCTGCGCTGGCTGCTGCATCAGGGCTATGGCTACGAGCAGGCCGAGGCGGCATTCGAGCCGTTCGACCGGCTGCACGTGCTCGATCCGCAGACGCTGGCGGCCGCGGCCGACCTGGCCGTGCGCACGCTGCAGGCCGGGCAGCCGGCCTATCTGATCGTCAGCAACAACGCCGAGGGCTGCGCGCCGCTGACGCTGGCGCGGCTGGCCGAGGCGATCGCACAGCGGCTGGGCGTCTAGCGTCCCGCGGCTGCCGTGGTGGCTGCGATTGCCGCGCTTGCTGCCTGCCTACTGCGCGCGCAACCGGTGCGCGAAGCTCTTGCGGAATTTCGCGACCTTCGGCGAGATCACGAAGGCGCAATAGCCCTGCTCCGGATGATTGCGGTAGTAGTTCTGGTGATAGGCCTCGGCGCGCCAGTAGCGCTGCGCCGGCTCGATCTGCGTGACCAGCGGGCCGTCGTACAGCTCTTGCGCGGCGATGTCGGCCTTCACCTGCTGCGCGGTGTCACGCTGCGCGTCCGAGTGGGTGTAGATCACCGAGCGGTACTGCGTGCCGACGTCGTTCCCCTGGCGATTGAGCGTGGTCGGATCGTGGATCGCGAAGAAGATCTCCAGGATCTCGCGATAGGAGATCACCGACGGGTCGAACGACACCCGCACCACTTCCGCGTGGCCGGTATCCCCGCTGCAGACCTGCTCGTAGCTTGGATCGTCGACATGGCCGCCGGTATAGCCGGACTCCACCGCGGTCACGCCTTCGACCTGCTGATAGACCGCCTCCATGCACCAGAAGCAGCCGCCACCGAGCGTGGCGATTTCGGTTCGATCTTCCATGGATGCTTACCCGTTGGGATGCGCGGCAAGGCGCGATCGAACGATGATACCCGCCGCGCTCAGTTCGTGCCGCCGCTGCCGCCGCCGCCGCTGCCGCCGTTGCCGCCGCTGCAGCCCCGCGCCGCCTCCAGCGTCGCACGCAGCTGCGGCTTCAATACCTTGCCGAGCGCGCTCTTGGGCAGCGCGTCGAGCAGCACCACCTCGCGCGGCAGCTTGAAGCGGGCGATGCGCTGGGCCAGCGCCTCGCGCAGCGGCTCGGTCGCCAGCGCGGCGCGGTCCGCGCCCGGCGCCGGCACGATGACCGCGACCGGCACCTCGCCCCAGCGCGGATCGGGCAAACCCACCACCGCGCATTCGGCCACGCCGGGCAGCGCGACCAGCGTGTTCTCGATCTCGGCCGGATAGATGTTCTCGCCGCCGGAGATGATCATGTCCTTGCTGCGTCCGACCACTTCGATGCAGCCGTCGGCGTCGCGATGCGCGAGATCGCCCGAGCGGAACCAGCCGTCGGCGAAGCCGGGATGGCAAGGCTCGCGCCAGTAGCCCTGCATCAGGTTGCTGGCGCGAATGCAGATCTCGCCGACCTTCCCGTCCGCCACGTCGTTGCCGTCGCGGCCGAGCAGCCGCACCTGCGCCTCGGGCTGCGGCCAGCCGGCATAGCCGGGCCGCGCCATCGCCTCGTGCAGGCGCAACACGATCGAGACCGGACCGGTCTCGGTGGCGCCGTAGACCTGCCCCAGCGGCACGCCGCGCGCATGGAAGGCATCGATATAGGCGCGCGGGATCGTCGACGAGCCGGCCATCACGCCGCGCAGCACGCTCAGGTCGGCGTCGGCCCAGCCGGGATGCTCGAGCACCGCGCGCAGCGTGGCCGGCACCATCAGCGACAGCGTCGGCCGTGCGTCGGCCAACGCCTGCAGCCAGGCGTCCGGCGCGAAGCGCTCGTGGAGTGTCACCTGCGCGCCCAGCAGCAGCGCCGGCACGGTCTGGATGCACAGCCCGCCGACATGGAACATCGGCAGCGTCGACAGGACATGATCGCTGTCGCGCATGGCGTGCGCCCACCAGCTGGCACGCGCGTTGGCCAGCAGCGCCGCCTGCGTATGCAGGGCGCCCTTGGGCTGGCCGGTGGTACCGGAGGTGTAGACCAGCAGCAGCGGCGTGTCGTCGGGCATCGGGCCGATTGGCGCGTCGCTCGGCTCGGGCGGCGCCGGGCTGTCGATCAGCCGGTCGATATGGGCGTGGCGCACGGTACCGCCCGCGCCTTCGCCTTCGACTCCCTCGGCACTGGCGCGCGGGACCGTGACCGCGACGGCGGCCGCGGCATCGGCATGCGCATCGTCATGGAAGATCGCGCGCACGCCGGCGTGCGATGCGATCGCGGCGAGCTCGGGCACCGCCAGCCGGTAGTTCAGCGGCACGAAGATCGCGCCGAGCCGCGCGCAGGCGAACAGCAGCGCCAGCTGCAGA
Organism: Cupriavidus sp. UGS-1; assembly: GCF_021213615.1. Lineage (NCBI taxonomy): Bacteria > Pseudomonadati > Pseudomonadota > Betaproteobacteria > Burkholderiales > Burkholderiaceae > Cupriavidus > Cupriavidus sp. UGS-1. Next base: position 252,778 of record NZ_JAJQJF010000002.1, read on the forward strand.
TCGTGGTTCAGGCACAGCGTCGCCACGCGGTCGCCGCGCGCGATGCCCCAGTCGGCCAGCAGATGCGCGGCGACCCGCTCGATGCGGCTCCACAGCTTGGCATAGCCGATCGTGCGGCCGCGGAAATGCAGCGCCGGGCGTTGCGGCTGCGTGTCGGCCAGCGCGTGCAGCGGCCGCAGCAGCGCGCCGACGCTGGCCGCATCCAGATGCGGCCGCCCTCCACAGGCGCCGCTCATTCGTCGCGCTCGCCCGGTTCGTACAGCGTCTCGCGGCCCATGCGGTCGAGGATCAGCTCGGCGGTCCACGGCAGCATCAGCGCGCCGCAGCGCGAATCGCGATAGAGCCGCTCGAGCGGCAGATCCTTCAGCATCGACTGGCCGCCGCAGGTGCGGATCGCCAGCCGTGCGATATCGTTGGCGCCCTCCATTACCGCGTAGTGCGCGGCGTAGAGACGCATGCGCTGGTCCTTGGCCGGATTGGGCCGCGCCTCGTGGATGACGCGCCAGAACAGCGAGCGCATCGACTCGAGCTGGATCCGCATCTGCGCCACCGCGATCTGCTTGGTCGGATACATGCGGCGCTTGACCGGCGGCTGGCCCGGAACTTCGCCGCGCAGGTATTGCACGGTGAAGTCGTAGGCGGCCTGCGCCACGCCCAGATACGTCGGCGACAGCGTGAAGAACATCGCCGGCCAGGTCTGCGCGGCCTTGTAGTAGACGCCGCGCGGCATCAACTGCTCGTCGTCGGGCACGAACACGTCCTTGAGCAGCAGCGTGCGCGAGACCGTGCCGCGCATGCCCATCGGATCCCAGTCGCCGGTCACGGTCAGCCCCTCGGCCTTGCCGGGCACCGCGATATACAGCGTGTCGCGCATGTCGGGATGATGATCGCCGCGGTCCTCGGTGCAGAGGATGCCGTAGTAGTCGGCGGCGCCCGACAGCGAGGCGAAGATCTTGCGTCCGTTCAGCAGCCAGCCGCCCTCGACCTTGCGCGCGGTGGTGCCGAACGGCGCCTTGCCGGCCGCGGCCGCCGAACCCTCGGAGAACGGCTGCGCATAGACCGCGCCGTCCTTGACCACGCGCGCGAAATGCAGCTCGCGGCGCGCCGCGTGTTCGGCGCGCTGCGCGTCCGTCATCGCGATGCCGTCGGCCAGCATGCCGGTCCACATCGTCGAGCAGATATGCATGTTGTAGGTCAGCGCGGTGGCGCCGCAGAAGCGGCCGATCTCCGCGCCGATCATGCAGTAGGTCGCGAAGTCCGCGCCCTCGCCGCCGAACGCGCGCGGTACGCACAGCGCCAGCAGCCCGGCCTCGCGCAGATCGTCGTAGTTGGCGAACGGGAAGCTCGCCTCGCGGTCCCATTGCGCCGCGCGCGGCGCGAAGCGTTCGCGGCCGAGCCGGTTGGCCAGCGTCAGCAGACGGACCTGATCGTCGGTGAAATCGGCCTCGCCGACAGCGGGAACGAAGTCCAGGGGCATGATGGTGTCTCTCGTGGTCAGCTTGTTGTGCGTTGGGTGCGGTAGTGCGTCAGTGCGTCGGTCTGGTCGTGCCGTGGTGCGGTGGCGCATTGCTTCGACACGTCCGGGCCGACGTCAGCGGACCGGAAAATGCCGCGCCAGGAAATCGAGCACGGCCTCGTTGAACCGCGCCGGCCGCTCCATGCAGGCCAGATGGCCGACGCCCGACAGGCAGCGGTACTCGGCGCCGGGAATGCGTGCGGCCATCCGTTCCATCACGGCCGGCGCCGCATTGGCGTCGTGCTCGCCGGCCAGCGCCAGCACCGGCACCGCGATGCGCGCCAGCGCCTCGCGCTGGTCGAACCGCACCAGCGCATGCAGCGCGGCGCGATAGGTGTCGGGCGGCACGCTCGCCATCACGCGGGTGGCGAAGGCCACCGCATCGGCCGGCGCGTCGGGCGCGACCATGCCGCGCACCAGGCCGGCCGCCATCTCGGCCATCGTGCGGCCCGCGTCGAGCGGCGCGGTGCGGGCCGCGATGAAGTCGCGCTGCCAGTCGCCGTCGGCCTTGCCGAAAGCCGGCGAGGTGCCCGACAGCACCATGCCGTCGATCGTCTCGGGCATCGCCGCACAGGCCTGCTGCGCGACCATGCCGCCCATGCTGTGGCCGAGCAGCACCACGCGGCGGCCGGCATCGCGCTCCGCTTGCAGCACCGGCGCCAGCGCGGCGGCGAGGCCGGCGAAGTCGTACGGGGCTATCGTCGCGCTGTCGCCGTAGCCGGGCATGTCCCAGGCGACCGCGCGATAGCCGGCGTCGCCGAGCGCGTCGAACTGCGCGGGCCACGCCGCCTTGCCGCCGCCGATGCCATGCAGCATCACGACCGCGACGGGACCGTCGCCGCGGACCAGCGTGGCGATGCCGTTGGCGTGGCGGATCGTGGCATCGCGATCGGCGTCGCGGCGAGAGTCAGGCTGGGACATCGAAGCTCCTGTCTTGGAACGGGTAGGCAAATCGGCGGATAGACCGGTCACCCCGGCATGGCCGCCAGCCGGCCCTGCTCGACCTCGGCCACGCCATCGAGCGTCACCGTGCAGCCGCGCAGCGGCAGATCGAAATGGCCGAGCGTATGGCGGCCGGCCACTTCGTTGGCGCCGGTGGAATAGAGGAAATTGCCGGCGAACGCGCGCAGCTCGGTGCCGTTGCAATCGCGCCGGTCGTAGAAGGTCAGCGCGTCCCAGCGCGCCTGCGGGTTCATGCCCCAGCCGACATGCGAGACCGCGTAGGCGGCGCGCGTGCCCTCCTTGTCGGCCCAGGCCGCGTAGTAGCCGCGCATCATGTCGGCATCGACGCCGTTGCCCTCGATGCCGACGATGTAGTCGTGCTCGACATGGCAGACCACGGTGTCGCGCAGATAGGTCTTGAAGGTCAGGTTGACGTCGCCCGGCGCCAGCACCAGCGTGCCGTTGACCTGCCCGGTGGCGGGGAACGCCAGGCACAGCCCGCCCGGCCAGTGCGCGACCTGGCCCGGCTTGTTGCAATAGCCCCAGACTCCGCCCACGCGCGCGCCGGCCAGGCCGATGCGCAGGTCCGTGCCGGCGCCGGAGCTCACGCGCATCTCGGATGCACCGCGCAGCCGCCGCATCGCCGCGCGCACGCCGGTCTCCAGTTCGGGATCGGGCACGCAGCGTTCGAGGATCTCGGGATGTTCGTTGCTGATCATCAGCAGCCGCGGCACGACGCCGTCGGCGCCCCGCAGGATCCGCGGCAGTTCCGGCGCGTGCAGCAGGCCTTCGACGGTGCAGTCCAGGACCAGATGGCAGCGCGACAGCGCCGCGATCACCGGCTCCAGCTGCTGCAGCGCGTCGCTGGCGCCGGTCGAGCGCACTGGCGCCGGCGCCTGCAGCGCCGGGGTCGGCACGCGCACACGGATCGGCGTCGCGCCCAGCGCCTGCACGGCCAGCTCGGCCAAGTCCACGATGACTTGTCGGGATTGCGACTCCGATACAATGCCGACAACTTCACCCGCGGAAAGCGCGCACAGTTCCAGCGTCCGCCGGAAGGCCGCCAGCCAGCGGTGTTCGATCTGCTCGACGAGCATGACGCTCCTCCTCTGCTGCTTCTGCTGCTGATTGGGACCGGGCCCCGCCCCTCGGTGCGTTCCGCGGCATCGCAGCAAAGTCCCGCCTTGCCGTTTGCGATTCCGCGCCCCGATTGGATTGCTTGTGTTTCTTCGCTGGGGTTTCTTCGCTTGTGTTTCTTCGCTTGTGATTCTGCGTTCTGCGGCAAATAATATATGAAATTTCATGGAAATCAGCGGTACCCGACCTATGGGATTTCCCGACGCCAACCCGCCTGACGGGGACCCGACGCCTTACGGCCAAGCCGCCGCGCCGGACTTCGACGCGATGCATTTCCGCCGCGCGCTGTCGCAGTTCGCCACCGGAGTGACGGTCATCACCACGCGCGCGATGCGCGAATCGCCGGCCGATCCGCCGTTCGTTGGCATCACCGCCAGCTCGTTCAATTCGGTTTCGCTCGATCCGCCGCTGGTGCTGTGGAGCATGGCGACCCGCGCCAACAGCCTGCCGATGTTCCGCGGCGGCTCGCACTACATCATCAACGTGCTGGCCGCGACGCAGCTGGACCTGTGCCAGCGCTTCGCCACGCTCAAGGGCGACCGCTTCGCCGGCGTCGATTACCGCTTGTCGGCGACCGGCCTGCCGATCCTGGCCAATGCGCTGGCCTGGTTCGAATGCCACAACCGCAGCCGCTACGACGAGGGCGACCACGTGATCTTCGTCGGCGAGGTCGAGCGCTGCGGCATCCATGGCAGCGGCGGCCTGCCGCTGGTGTTCCAGGGCGGCGAGTTCTCCACCACCAGCCCGCTGCGCGACTGAACGCGCGCGCTTCTGCACGAGGCCGGCCCAACGTGACCATGCCCTTCGTCGACGGATATCTGCCCTATCTGCTGGCGCGCGCCAGCCATCTGGTATCGGGGGAATTCCACCGCAAGGTCGAGGCGGCGGGCCTGAGCGTGCCGGAGTGGCGCGTGCTGGCGACGCTGGCCGACCGCGACGTCTGCACGGTCGGCGCGCTGGCCGATATCACGCTGACCAAGCAGCCCACGCTGACCAAGCTGCTGGACCGCATGACCGCCGACGGCCTGGTCGAGCGACGCCGCGAAGGCGCACCCGATCGGCGCCAGGCGCTGGTGTCGATCACCGAGCGCGGCCGCGAACGGGCCCGGCCGCTGCTGGTCCAGGCGGCCGAACACGAGGCCCAGGTACTGGCCGCGTTCGGCGCCAGCCAGGGCGACCAGCTGAAGGAAACGCTGCGCCGGCTGATCGCGCTGCACGCGCGGCGGTAGGCAGCGCCAGGCAGGCGGCGCTCTCCTCGCCGGCCGCCTGCTAGCCCGGCGCGCCGGGCTGCACCAGCGCCAACGACGAACCCTCGGTCTTGATCCGCTGCAGCACGATGTTCGAGCGGATATCCATCACGCCCGGCGTCCGATAGAGCCGGTTCACGATGAAGTCGGAGTAGTGCTTCAGGTTGCGCGCCTGCACGCGCAGGATGTAGTTGCTGTCCCCGGTGATCACATAGGCCGACAGCACCTCGGGCCACGACTGCACCGCCGCGTTGAAGGTGTCGTGCCATCCCTCGACCGCCGGCCGCATCGACACCTGCACGATCGCCTCCAGCTCCAGCCCCAGCCGCTCGGCGTCGAACCAGGCGCGATAGCCGCCAATCACGCCACTTTCTTCCAGCAGCCGCACCCGCCGCAGGCAGGCCGACGGCGACAGCGCCACGCGCTCGGCCAGGTCCTGATTGCTGATGCGGCCGTTCTGTTGCAGGCAGGTCAGGATGCGCAGATCGATGGGGTCGAGGGTCATGTCGAAGATTCTTTCGATGAACAGCCGATAATTCGAATTCTATTCGAAATATGGGTGCGTCGGCTGTTGAAATAGCAAGCCTCTTTCCCGAAATCTTGACTATCATGCCGGGAGCGGCGCGACCGCCGAGTGGCAGCGAATCACTGCCGCGAACCGCTGCCGTATTCCTTCCATCCCCGCGCCGAGGCGCCAGCCCCATGTCCGACGGTTTTTCCGCTTCCTCGCCCTCGCCCACGGCGCGCAGCCTGTGGGACATCAGCCCGCCGCTGTCGCCGGCGACGCCGGTATGGCCGGGCGACACGCCGTTCCAGCAGCAAGCTGCCTGGCAGATGGACGAGCACTGCCCGGTCAATGTCGGCCGCATCACGCTATCGCCGCACACCGGCGCGCATGCCGACGCGCCGCTGCACTACGCGGCCGACGGCGCGCCGATCGGCGAGGTCGATCTGGACCCGTACCTGGGCCCGTGCCGCGTGATCCATTGCATCGGCGCCGCGCCGCTGGTCCGGCCGGAGCAGGTCGCGGGCGCGCTGGCGGGCGCACCGCCGCGCGTGCTGCTGCGGACCTACCGCAGCGCGCCGCTGGCCGAATGGGACCCCGACTTCTGCGCGGTGGCGCCGGAAACGATCGCGCTGCTGGCCGAACACGGCGTGCGGCTGATCGGCATCGACACACCGTCGCTCGACCCGCAGCAGTCCAAGACCATGGACGCGCATCGGATGGTGCGCCGGCATCGGATGGCGATTCTCGAAGGACTGGTGCTCGACGCCGTCGCGCCCGGCGACTACGAACTGATCGCGCTGCCGCTGCGCTTTGCCGGACTCGACGCGAGCCCGGTGCGGGCGGTGCTGCGCAGCCTGGGCTGAGCGGCGACCGGCCCGGCATCCCGGCATTGACAGCGATCGCCCCCGACGGCGATCGACAACCCTCATCAAGGAACCCATGACCGCAACTACCCGCGAGCACTGCCTGTCGCTGGACCGGCAAGACCCCTTGCGCCCGCTGCGCGACGCCTTCGCGCTGCCCGACGGCGTGATCTATCTGGACGGCAATTCGCTGGGCGCCCGCCCGCGCGCGGCCTCGGCCCGCGCCGCCCAGGTGGTCGAGCAGGAATGGGGCGAAGGCCTGATCCGCAGCTGGAATACCGCCGGCTGGTTCGAGCTGCCGCAGCGCCTGGGCAATCTGCTGGCCCCGCTGGTCGGCGCCGGCCCGGACGAGGTCGTCGTCACCGACACCACCTCGGTCAACCTGTTCAAGGTGCTGGCTGCCGCGCTGCGCGTGCAGGGCCTGCGCGCGCCGGGCCGCAAGGTCATCGTCTCCGAGCGCAGCAACTTCCCGACCGATCTGTATATCGCCCAGGGCCTGGCCGATCTGCTGCAGCAAGGCTATTCGCTGCGACCGGTCGACAGCCCCGACGAGATCGACGCCGCGGTGCGCGACGATACCGCGGTGCTGATGCTGACCCACGTCAACTACAAGACCGGCGAGATGCTGGACATGGCGGCGCTGACCGAGCTGGCGCATGCGCGCGGCGCGCTGACGGTCTGGGATCTGGCGCATTCGGCGGGCGCGGTGCCGGTCGCGCTGCGCGAATCCGGCGCCGACTACGCGGTCGGCTGCACCTACAAGTACCTGAACGGCGGCCCTGGTTCGCCAGCTTTCCTGTGGGTCGCGCCGGCGCTGCGCGACGCGTTCTGGCAGCCGCTGTCGGGCTGGTGGGGCCACGCCGCGCCGTTCGCGATGGAGCCCGACTATCGCCCGCGCAGCGGCGTCTCGCGCTTCCTGTGCGGCACGCAGCCGATGACCTCGCTGGCGATGGTCGAATGCGGGCTGGAGATCTTCGCCCGCACCGACATGCAGGCGCTGCGCGCCAAGTCGCTGCAGCTGACCGACCTGTTCATCGCGCTGGTGGAAGCGCGCTGCGGCCACCATCCGCTGACGCTGGTCACGCCGCGCGAGCACGCGCGCCGCGGCAGCCAGGTCAGCTTCGCCCATCCGCAGGGCTATGCCGTGATGCAGGCGCTGATCGAGCGCGGCGTGATCGGCGACTACCGCGAGCCGCAGATCATCCGCTTCGGCTTCACGCCGCTCTACACTGGTTTTGCGGACGTTTGGGATGCGGTGGAGGTGCTGCGCGACGTGCTCGACAGCGGTGCCTACGAAGCGGCGCGCTTCCAGACGCGCACGGCGGTGACCTGAGCAGCGAGCGAACGAGATGACCATGCAATCCGATAACACCAGGGCCGGACACGGCGGCTGCCCGATGTCCGGCGCGGCGCCCCGCTCCGGCGAGGGCGATTGGCACGGCGCCCAGCTCGACATGCGCCAGCAGATGAGCTACGGCGACTATCTGGCGCTGGACCAGATCCTGAACGCCCAGCATCCGCTGTCGCCCGATCACAACGAGATGCTGTTCATCGTCCAGCATCAGACCACCGAGCTGTGGATGAAGCTGATGCTGCATGAGCTGCGCGCCGCGCGCGAGGCGGTGCGGCGCGACGACCTGCCGCCGGCGTTCAAGATGCTGACGCGGGTGTCGCGCATCATGGACCAGCTGGTGCAGGCCTGGAACGTGCTGGCGACGATGACGCCGCCGGAGTATTCGGCGATGCGGCCCTATCTGGGGATGTCGTCCGGCTTCCAGTCGTTCCAGTACCGCGAGATCGAATTCATCCTCGGCAACAAGAACGCGGCAATGCTGCGCCCGCATGCGCACCGCCCGCAGCACCATGCGCTGGTCGAGCAGGCGCTGCGCACGCCGTCGTTGTACGACGAGGCGATCCGGCTGATGGCGCGGCGCGGCTTTCCGATCGATGCGGCCTGTCTCGAGCGCGACTGGACCGAGCCGGCCGGCTACAACGCCTCGGTCGAGGCGGCGTGGCTCGCGGTCTATCGCCAGCCCGAGGCGCACTGGGAGCTGTACGAGCTCGGCGAGAAGTTCGTCGATCTGGAGGATGCCTTCCGCCAATGGCGCTTCCGCCATGTCACCACGGTCGAACGCGTGATCGGCTTCAAGCGCGGCACCGGCGGCACCGAGGGCGTCGGCTATCTGCGCAAGATGCTCGACATCGTGCTGTTCCCCGAACTGTGGAAGCTGCGTACCGACCTGTGACCGGTGCGTGAATCCAGAACACCAGTCGTCCCCGCGAAGGCGGGGACCCAGCGACTTTCAAAGACACTGACTTTCAAAGACACTGGATTCCCGCTTTCGCGGGAACGACATCCCGGTTGTTCGGATGCTTTCAGCGTTTCGAACGGCTGCCCTCAGCGCGTGGCCCCGCCCGCCCCTTCCGCCAGCCGCGCCGCCAGCGCGCGCAGCGCGGGCGCCAGCGTCTGGTGGAACGTCGCTTCGTCGACGCTGCCATACGACGCGCTGCAGCTAAGCATGTGGATGTCCTTCTCGCCGATCGGCCGGAATGCCACCGCGCAGGCATGGATCGCCGGATGCCAGTCGCGGAACGAGGCCGCGTAGCCGCGCTGCTCGGCCTCCGCCACCGCCGCCCGCATCGGCGCCTGCTGCGCCTTCCATTGCTCGGGATAGGCCTGCGCGAATTCGGCCAGCAGGCGTTCGCGCTTCGGGCCGGGCAGCGCCGCCAGATAGGCGCGCCCCATCGAGCTTGATACCAGCGACAGCCGCGATCCGACGCCGAGCCCCAGCATCGAGCCGGCATCGTTGCGGATCGACTCCAGATAGATGACCTCCAGCCGCTCGCGCTTGCCGAGCGACACCGACACGCCATGCGTCTGCGCGAACGCCAGCATATGGGGCCGCGACAGCGCTACCACGCCGGAGGCCGACAGGTAGGCAAATCCGAGCGCCAGCACGCCGGCGTCCAGCGCGTACTTCCCCAGGCTCTCGTCGTAGCGCAGATACCCCAGTTGCACCAGCGTGCCGGCCAGGCGGCTGACGGTCGCCTTCGGCAGGCCGGTACGGCGTACGAAGTCCTGGTTGCCCAGCATCGACTCGCCGGTGCGAAAGCACCGCAGCAGCTCCAGGCCACGGGCCAGCGCGGTGACGAAGTTCGGATCGCTCTCGCGCGCCGCACGGTCGGGCTTGGCCTCGGGGGCGGCGGGGGCGGCGGGGGCGGCGGCAGAAAGCACGTCGGAGTTGGCCACGGCGGGCTCCTCGGTCGAAGGCGTTGAGATGCGGTGAAAGGAAAGTCGGGACGTTTCGGGACGTGTCGCGACGGCAGGACATGGCTGTTGCCGGCCGGACGCTTTGCGCTATACTAACGCATCGGAACATGGTTCCGCAATGCGGAACTACAAAACAAGACCGGCGGCACGCCGCCAGCCGGTCCGCCGCGCCGATTTCCACGTTCCATTTCAAGTTCAATCACGCTGACCCGCGTTTACCGCTCTACCGAAGGAGACCTCGATGGCCGCCAACGCCGAATTCCACTGGGCCGACCCGCTGCTGCTCGACCAGCAACTGACCGCCGACGAGCGCATGGTGCGCGACGCCGCCGCGGCCTACTGCCAGGACAAGCTGATGCCGCGCGTGCTGGAGTCGTTCCGGCATGAAAAGACCGACGCGACCATCTTCCGCGAGATGGGCGAGCTCGGCCTGCTCGGCCCGACCATTCCCGAGCAGTACGGCGGCCCGGGGCTGAACTACGTCAGCTACGGCCTGATCGCCCGCGAGGTCGAGCGCGTCGATTCGGGCTATCGCTCGATGATGAGCGTGCAGTCGTCGTTGGTGATGGTGCCGATCTACGAGTTCGGCAGCGAGGCGCAGAAGCAGAAGTACCTGCCCAAGCTGGCCACCGGCGAATGGATCGGCTGCTTCGGCCTGACCGAACCCAACCACGGCTCCGACCCGGGCTCGATGGTGACGCGTGCCAGGAAGGTCGACGGCGGCTACGAGCTGAGCGGCGCCAAGATGTGGATCACCAACTCGCCGATCGCCGACGTGTTCGTCGTGTGGGCCAAGCTGATGGGCGAGGACGGCAAGGAGGCCATCCGCGGCTTCATCCTCGAAAAAGGCTGGAAGGGCCTGAGCGCGCCGGCGATCCACGGCAAGGTCGGGCTGCGTACCTCGATCACCGGCGAAATCGTGATGGACCAGGTGTTCGTGCCGGAAGAGAACCTGATGCCGGGCGTCAGCGGCCTGAAGGGTCCGTTCACCTGCCTGAACTCGGCCCGTTACGGCATCGCCTGGGGCGCGCTGGGCGCCGCCGAATTCTGCTGGCATACCGCGCGCCAGTACACGCTGGACCGCAAGCAGTTCGGCCGCCCGCTGGCCGCGACCCAGCTGGTGCAGAAGAAGCTGGCCGACATGCAGACGGAAATCACGCTGGGCCTGCAGGGCTGCCTGCGCCTGGGCCGGATGAAGGACGAGGGCACCGCGGCGGTCGAGATCACCTCGATCATGAAGCGCAATTCGTGCGGCAAGTCGCTCGACATCGCCCGCGTGGCGCGCGACATGCTCGGCGGCAACGGCATCTCGGACGAGTTCGGCGTGATCCGCCATGTGGTCAACCTCGAGGTGGTCAACACCTACGAAGGCACGCACGACATCCACGCGCTGATCCTGGGCCGCGCGCAGACCGGCATCCAGGCCTTCTTCTGAGCGGCCTTGCGCTGAACCGGGCCGCGCACGCACGCACGGCCCAGCACGCACGGCCCAATAAAAAGGCCCGGCTGTCGCCGGGCCAAAGCACACTACCAAGGAGACGACGGGCGAACCCGTCGGTACGACACCGTTGCCGCCGCCCCGGCCCGCTTGCACCACGCGGACCCGGGCGGCGTTTCCGTTTCTCTTTCCGTTACCGTTTCTGTTTCTGTCTCTGTTCCCGGGACGCCTATTGCTGCTTGTCTGGCTGCGGCGTCATCCGCAGGTACGGGCGAATCGCCTTGTAGCCCTTCGGGAACTTCTGCTTGATCATCTCTTCGTCCTTCAACGACGGCACGATCACCACGTCTTCGCCCTGCTGCCAGTTGCCCGGCGTCGCCACGCTGTGCTTGTCGGTCAGCTGCAGCGAATCGATGACGCGCAGGATCTCGTTGAAGTTGCGGCCGGTGCTGGCCGGATAGGTAATGATCAGCCGCACCTTCTTGTTCGGATCGATCACGAACAGCGAGCGCACGGTCAGCGTCTCGTTGGCGTTCGGATGGATCATGTCGTAGAGCTCGGACACCTTGCGGTCGGCGTCGGCCAGGATCGGGAAATTGACCTGGCAGCCCTGCGTGTCGTTGATGTCCTGGATCCAGCCCAGGTGCGACTCGACCGGGTCCACCGACAGCGCGATCGCCTTGACGTTGCGCTTGGCAAACTCGTCCTTGAGCTTGGCCGTCAGGCCCAGTTCGGTCGTGCAGACCGGCGTGAAATCCGCCGGATGGGAGAACAGCACGCCCCAGCTGTCGCCTAGCCATTCGTGAAAGCGGATGCGGCCTTCGCTGGAATCCTGTTCGAAGTCCGGCGCAATGTCGCCTAGCCTCAGTGCCATGGTTTGCCTCCTTGCCTGTCAGTCGTCAGTGGTCTGTCCAATGATGCTTGCCTCCGGGCAAGCCAGCGCCCGGACTCAGACCAGTCTATTCCGATTGCGGTGAGACACAAACAAATATAAAGTCACTACAACATCACGCGAAGTCATTTGCCGAATCAATCGTCGAAGACTTCCGCGTGACGCCGAAACCCGCCGCCACCTCGCGATCGGGACGCGCCGGACGGGCGCGCGACGCCTGACGGCGTGCCGGCCGGGCAAAACCACTAAGGTTTGCATCGCGCTGCGCCGATGTCCTACATGACTTGTAGGACTCGCTGTCTTGAAACCATTGCTGAGCGCCGCATATCCTAGGAAATGCTTGGACCGCAGCAAGGCGAAGACACCCTACGAGAGCGAGGAAGGCCAACATGCAACTATCCGAAACAACCGCCCGCAACCAGGAGAAACTGATGAGCGATGTCAAAACCGTCCTGTCCGATGCCGAGGAGCTGCTCAAGCAAGCCGCCTCGACCACCGGCGAGAAGGCCGCCGAACTGCGCGAGCGTGGCATGGGCCTGCTGAAGCAAGCCAAGGAAAAAGCGCAGGACCTGCAGGACGCCGTCGTCACCAAGAGCAAGGCCGCGGCCCGGGCCACCGACGACTACGTACATGACCACCCCTGGCGCGCGGTCGGCATCGCCGCCGGCGCCGGTCTGCTGATCGGCCTGCTGCTCAATCGCAAGTAAAGCCAGCCGGTCGGGCCGGCGGAGCCAGCCGGTTCCCGCGCCCGACCGCGACTTGCCGGCCTGCGCCGGCGCCCAGCCGGCCCCCCGTTCGCGGGCGCCCGTGGCGCGCCGACGGCGCGGGCCCCCTCCTGCCGGGTGCCGCGACGCGGCGCATGACGACACTCCAATCAGCGGAACCGCATGACCGACACCTCCTCACCCAAGTTACTGGACTCGCTGCGCACACTGGGCAGCTCGGTGGCGGCGATGGTGCAGACCCGACTGGAGCTGGCCAGCGTCGAACTGTCCGAGGAAAAATCCCGGCTGTTGCGCATGGCGCTGCTGGCGCTGGTCGGCCTGATCTTCTTCGGGCTCTCGCTGTTCGCGTTGACCGGCCTGATCGTGCTGCTGTTCTGGGACAACTACCGGGTGCAGGCGCTGGGCGCGGTGGTCGTGGTCTATCTGCTGCTCGGCGGCATCTGCCTGCTTGCCGCCCGCAACATCATCCGCAATTCGCCGCCGATGTTCGAAGCCACGCTGGCCGAAATCGACAAGGACCGGGAGAGCCTGCGCCAATGACACCGACCCCCGCTCCAACACCGGCCTCCACTCCGGTCCCGACACCGGCCCCGACGCCAGCCGCCTCCGCGGAACCGTCGGCCGACGCTTACGCCGCGCCCTCGGCCGCGGCGCTGAACGAAGCCGGACTGCCGCCGATGCCGCCGACCGGCGTCGGCGCCCGGACCGCCCGATCCGAACCGCCGGCACGCCGGCGCACGGACCGCGAAGTGCGGCTGCCGCTGGCGGTGCGCAAGGAACTGCTGATCACGCGCGCGGCCCTCGAACGCTACGATTGCGCGCAATCGCTTGCCGACGTGCGCGCCAGCGTCCGCAACATCGGCCGCATCGGCGCCTGGCTGCCGCGCATGGCGCGGCCCCAATCGATGTGGAAGCTGCTCGGCATGGCCAAGGACTATCCGGTCATGAGCTCGGCACTGTCGCTGGCGTTGCCGCTGATGCGGCGCGTGCCGGTGCTGCGCTGGGGCTGGAAGCTGTCCAAGCTGGGCGCCGTTGCCGGCGCAGGCTACTGGGCCTGGCGGACCTGGCAGCAGGCGCGCGCGCAGACGCCCGAAGGCAATGTCCCGGCAGCCGGGACCGCCCGCGACGCCGCCGGCGCACGCGCCGATACCGGTTTTCACGATCCGCTGGTACGCTGAACCGTCGGGACCCGCCGCGGAACACCAGGCCAGCACTGGCATCCGGGCGGGCCGCGGGTTCGCCAGCGCATCGCTCATCCATCTCGTGTCCCTGACACTTCGACACTGAACCGCCATGCACCAGAAGGCCTTCTACATCCTGTTGGCCATCGTCACCATCGCCTTCTTCTGGGTGCTCCAGCCGTTTTTCGGCGCGGTATTCTGGGGCGTGATCCTGGCGATCATCTTCACCCCGCTGAACAATCTGCTGACGCGCAAGATGCGCGGCCATCCGAACCTCGCCGCGCTGATTACCCTGCTGCTATGCCTGCTGGTGGTGGTGCTGCCGATGTTCCTGGTCACCGCCTCGCTGCTCAATGAAACCACCGCGGTGGTGCACCAGATCCGTTCGGGCCATATCAATTTCACCGCCTATTTCGAACAGGCCGTGGCGGCACTGCCGTCGAGCCTGAACTCGGCGCTGACCCGGCTCGAACTGAACGACGTCGCCTCGATCCAGGAAAAACTGGCCACCGCGGCAGGCCAGATCAGCCAGTATCTGGCCACGCAGGCGCTCAGCATCGGCCAGAACACCTTCCAGTTCGTCATCAGCTTCGGCGTCATGCTGTATCTGCTGTTCTTCCTGCTGCGCGACGGCGCCAAGCTGACGCGCAGGATCCGGCTGGCGCTGCCGCTCAGCGACGAACACAAGCAGATGCTGCTGCTGAAGTTCACCGGCGTGATCCGCGCCACGATCAAGGGCAATATCGCCGTGGCCGCGCTGCAGGGCCTGCTCGGCGGCCTGCTGTTCGCGGTGCTGGGCATCCAGGGCGCGGTGCTGTGGGGCGTGGTGATGGCGGTGCTGTCGCTGCTGCCGGCGGTCGGCGCGGGGCTGATCTGGGGACCGGTGGCGATCTATTTCCTGCTGACCGGCGTGATCTGGAAGGGCATCACGGTGATCGCGTTCGGCGCGCTGGTGATCGGCGCGGTCGACAACGTGCTGCGCCCGATCCTGGTCGGCAAGGACACCAAGATGCCGGACTGGGTGATCCTGATCTCGACGCTGGGCGGCATGGCGCTGTTCGGCATCAACGGCTTCGTGATCGGCCCGCTGATCGCCGCGCTGTTCATCGCCAGTTGGGACCTGTTCGTGTCGATGCGCGAGACCGAGTCGAACACGACGACGACCAAGACGCCGACGCCGCCGACCCAGCCGCCGACGCCGGGCCGCTGAGGGCCGCGCCGAAGGGCACTTTCCCGCCAGTTTCCCGCCGCACCATGCAAAAAGGGCCTGTGACTTGCGTCACAGGCCCTTCGCAATACTGGTGGGTCGTGCAGGATTCGAACCTGCGACCAACGGATTAAAAGTCCGCTGCTCTACCGGCTGAGCTAACGACCCGAAAAAACCGAAGCCGCGATTATAGTCACTGCTGACTGATCATGTCAACGGCAATGCCCTTGGCAGGCTGAATTCGCGGCCGGCCCATGATGCCTGACCCTGCCGCTCAGACCATCCGCTCCAGCCGCCACATCTGATAGCGGAACGCCAGCACGGCGCCCAGCAGAATGCCGGCCAGCGCGATGAAGGAACCGATCGCCAGCGTCGACACGCCCGACAGGCCCTGCCCGATCGTGCAGCCCAGCGCGGTCACACCGCCCGCGCCCATCAGGATGCCGCCGACGATATGGTTGGCGACGTCCTCGGCGTTGCCGAAGCCTTCCCAGCGGAACGTGCGCGAGGCCAGCGCATAGGCCGCGGCGCCGGCGATCACGCCGATCACGCTGACGATGCCGACCGTCAGCACCTTGCTCTTGTCGCTGAACATCATCAGCCAGTCCAGCGTATAGGCATACGGCGCGACGAAGCTCAGGCTTTCCATCCGCCCGCTGTTGGTGGCGACGAATACCTCCTCCAGCGTATTCGGGTCCTCCGGCACGAAGCCGAGATGGCCCGACACGTACCACATCGCCACGATGATCAGGCCGACCGCGATGCCGCCGAGCAGGTTGTCGAAGGTGCGAAAACCCTTGCCGGCCAGCGCCCACAGCGACAGCACGCCGCCGAGCAGCAGGCCCAGCACCAGTTGCAGCGTGCCGCGCGACAGGCCGGTCTGCGCCAGCAGCGACGGCAGGTCCTGCGAGGTCGGCAGCTGCATCGCCACGGCGTCGACGGTATTGACGCGAATCACGCCGAACAGCCCGCGCAGCGTCATATAGGCCGACAGGCCCAGGAACACGAACACCACCAGCGACTTCAGGTTGCCGGCGCCGATCCGCACCAGCGTCTTGCTGCCGCAGCCCGACGCCAGCACCATGCCGAAGCCGAACAGCAGCCCGCCGACCAGCGCAGACAGCCAGGCCAGCTTGTCGGCCGCGTAGATGGTGCGCGCCGGATCGATCTGGCCGGACCACGCCAGCACGCCGGTGCCGATCATCGCAATACCGATCGCCAGCACCCACATGCGCATGCGGGTCCAGTCGCCCATGTTGACGATGTCGGAGACGGCGCCCATGGTGCAGAAATGCGTGCGCTGCAGGACCGCCCCGAACAGGAAGGTCAGGGCGAACGTGCAGACCAGAACGGTGCGCGTCAGCGCGGGGACGTCGATTTCAGGCATGGCGGATTGCCGGTGGCGGATCGATAGGAAGTGAGCGGCGCGGTGGCGTCGTTGCGGTCAGGATGCCGCGGCGTTCTGGTAGCGGGTCGGGTCAGGCACCCCGGCGGCCTCGAAGCCCGCGCGGCGGATCCGGCAGGAATCGCAGACGCCGCAGGCGCGGCCCTGCTCGTCCGCCTGGTAGCACGACACCGTCATGCCGTAGTCGACGCCGAGCCGGACACCGGCGTGGATGATCTCGGCCTTGGTCATGTCGATGATCGGCGCGTGGACGCGGATACGCTGGCCCTCGACGCCGGCCTTGGTGGCGAGATTCGCCAGCGCTTCGTAGGCCTGCACGTACTCCGGACGGCAATCGGGGTAGCCCGAATAGTCGACCGCATTGGCGCCGAAGAACAGGTCGCGGCCGCCAATCGCCTCGGCCCAGCCGAGCGCCAGCGACAGCATGATCGTGTTGCGCGCCGGCACATAGGTGATGGGGATGCCGCCGGCCGCGCCGTCGGTCGGCACCTCCAGCGTGTCGTCGGTCAGCGCCGAGCCGCCGAAGCGGCGCAGGTCGAGGTCGACGATCTCGTGCCGCCTGGCGCCGAGCGCCGCGGCGACGCGCCTGGCCGCCTCCAGCTCGGACGAATGCCGCTGGCCGTAGCGCATCGACAGCGCGTACGTTTCGAAGCCCTGGGCCTTGGCCATGGCGAGCACGGTGGCGGAGTCCAGGCCGCCGGAAAGCAGGACGATTGCGCGTGGGGTCATCTTTGGGGGCGTGTGCCGGGGTAGCGCGCGAAGGACCACCGGCCCTCGCAGTAAATCAGGTAACCCGTTATTTTAGCGCGACCACGAAAAAAGGCCCGCTCACGCGGGCCTTGGCACTTCGGACGCCGGCGTCGCCGCCCGGCAGTCGCGCTAAGTCGGGCGCGACCTACTTCAGCGTCTTCAGCCGGTTGCTGGCCGCCTGCGCGCCCTCGGTGCCGGGGTACTTGGCCACCACCTGCTCCAGCGTCTTGCGCGCCGCCGCCTTCTGGTTCGACTCCAGCTGGTTGTTGGCGATCGCGATCATCGCGTCGGGCACCTTGGGGTGCGTCGGGCTGGCCTGCACCATGTTCTGCAGCACCGTGATCGAGCCGCGGTAGTCGCGCTGGGCGTACAGCGAATTGCCGAGCCAGTACTGCGCCAGCGGCAGGTACGGGCTCTGTGGATACTTCTTGATGAAGGCCGAGAAGTTGGCGCCGGCGCCCTTGAAGTCCCCGGTCTGGAACTGCTTGAGCGCGGCGTCGTACTCGGTCTTCTCGCCCGGCTGGGCCAGGCCCTGCTGGCCTTCCACGGTGACCTGCTGCGGCTCGAACTTCTTGAGCCGCGCGTCCAGGTCCGCGTAGTAGTCCTTCTGCTGGCGCTGCAGATTGGCGACCTCGTTCTGCAGCACCTCGTTCTGGCCCCGCAGGCGCGCGACTTCCTGGCGCAGCCCTTCGAGCTGGTTCTGGATATCGATCTGGGCGCGGCTGTTCTGGTCGATCCGCTGCGAGGCAGTGGCCTGGAAGCCATTGAACTGCTCTCGCAGCGTGATGATGGCGCGACGCGCCTCGTCATCGTCGAAGACACCGGCCTGCGCCTGGGCGACCGGCAACAGGCCGGCACAAACTGCGGCGACTAGCCACGACAGAGTAGAGACGCGTGCTTTCATGGATCGACTTTCTTCAGCGCAGAATCAACGGATCGAAACGAACCCAGAGGGTATCAATGGACGCGCATCAATAGACGATATCGGCGCGGCGGTTCTCGGCCCACGACGCTTCGTCATGACCCAGCGCCTTGGGCTTTTCCTTGCCCAGGCTGACCGCTTCCATCTGGCTCTCGGGCACGCCCATCGTCGCCAGCGAACGGCGCACCGCCTCGGCACGCTTCTGGCCCAGCGCCAGGTTGTACTCGCTGGTGCCGCGCTCGTCGGTGTTGCCCTGGATCAGGATGCGGCGGCTGCGGTTACCCTGCAGGTACTTGGCGTGCTCGTTCAGCATGCCCTGGTATTCCGGCTTGACGCTGTAGCTGTCGAAGTCGAAGTAGACGCTGCGGCGGGCCAGCGGGCTGTTCGGGTCGTTCAGCGGATCGCGCGAAACGTCGACCGGCGCGACGGCGCGCGGGTCGGTGGTCGCGGCGCCGCCGGTACCGGCGCCGGCCTTGGCGGAGTCGTCGAGCTTGACGCCCGACGAGCAGGCGCCGAGGGTCAGCAGAACGGCGATGGCGAGAGACTTGGTCATCATGTTGGACATGGTAGGAGGCTCCTGTTTCTGTTATTGCATGAAGGGTCCCCAGGACGGCTCGCGAACCTCGCCGGACTGGAGCGACAAAACCTGCTTGGTACGTCCATCGGTCGACACCGCCGCCAGCACCGCGCGACCGCCGACGCGAGTGGCGTAGAGAATGTACTTGCCGTTGGCCGCGAAGCTGGGCGCCTCGTCGTTGGCCGTATCGGTCAGCGCGGTGACATCGCCGCTGCCCAGGTCCATCAGCTGCAGCTTGAAGCCGCCGCCGCGGCTAATGTACGCCAGTTGCTTGCCGTCCGGCGAAACCCGCGGGCTGACGTTGTAGTTGCCCTTGAAGGTCACGCGCTGCGCCGCGCCAGACTCCTCGCCGGCGGCCGGCATGCGGTAGATCTGCGGCGCGCCGCCGCGGTCGCTGGTGAAGTAGATATGGCGGCCGTCCGGCGAATACTGCGGCTCGGTATCGATCGCGCTGCTGCGGCTCAGGCGGCGCAGCCCCGAACCGTCGGCGTTGACCTGATAGATCTGCGTATTGCCGTCGCGCGACAGCGCCAGCGCCAGATGGCGGCCATCCGGCGACCATGCCGGGGCGCTGTTGTTGCCCTTCTGGTTCGACACCAGCGTGCGGCGGCCCGTGGCGAGGTCATGGACATAGACGACCGGCTTCTTCGCCTCGAACGAGACGTAGGCCACCTTGGCGCCGTCCGGCGACCACGACGGCGAGATGATCGGCTCGTTGCTGGTCAGCGCGACGCGCGAATTCTGGCCGTCGGAGTCCGAGATCAGCAGCTGGAAGCGGTTGCCGACGCGCGAGACGTAGGACAGCCGGGTCGCGAACACGCCGCGCTCGCCGAGCAGCTTCTCGTAGATATAGTCGGCAATCTTGTGCGCGGTCACGCGCAGCTGGTCCTGGCCGACGGTAAAGGCCAGGCCGCCCAGGCTGGCGCCCTTGACGGTGTCGTACAGGCGGAAGCGCACCTCGTAGCGGCCGCCGCCGGCGGGGGTCACGCTGCCGGCCACGAAGGCGTCGGCACCGCGGGTCTTCCAGCCGGCCAGGTCGACGTTGGCGGTCTCGGGCACGGTGGCGCCGGCCACGTCCACGTTGCGGAAGCGGCCGCTGCGCTGCAGGTCGGCGCGGATGATCGCCGTCAGATTGGTCGGCGCCGCGCCTTCATTCTGGAAATTGGCAACGGCAATCGGGTACTGGCTGGAGCCGACGCCGGAGATCTCGACGTTCAACTGGGCGTGGGCCGTACCCATCGTCAGCACCATGGCCAGCGCCATGGTGATCCAGGCCAGTACGGCCGAACGGCCGGTGCGCCGGCTGGCGAGGGTGGCCAGGGTGCGTTGGCGGGCGTCGGCCGCCCGATAGGCGAAGCCCCCATGGGCCGGATGGGCCAAATGAGCCAAAAGCGGGGCCCAAAGCGGGGTCAATAGCGATCGCATGCTGCTCCTCTATCTATAACGAGATCGTCAATCGATGCATCGGACGCGTCGGCAACGGCGCGCGGAGCGAGGCGCCGCCGGGCCGCGCCAGGCAACCGCCGATGGTAGCCAGCCGCCCGGCGGCCAGCGATCCCGGTTGCACTATGTTGCAAATCATACGCTTGCCTGCGTCAGTCCTTGGGCCGGAAAGTGATCGTAAAGCTGGACGGCGCCTTGCCGTTGTCGTCGCGCGGCAGCGGGTCGGAGCGCTCGACCGCGCGCAGCACGGCGTTGTCCCAGGCCGAATTGCCGCTGGACTTCGACAGGCGGGCCGACAGCAGCGAGCCGTCCGGCGCCAGCGACACCGACACCACCGCGGTCGGATTGCCCTGCACGTCCTCGGTGAAGACGATGTTCGGCTTGACCCGGCGGCGCACCTTGTCGGCGTAGCCCGGCGAGGCGCGGCCGCCCGAACCGGCGTTGTCCGAGGTGCCGCCGCCCGAGCCGCTGCCGCCGGCCAGTGCCTTCAGGCGGGCCAGCTCGGCCTGGCGCTGGGCGTTGGCGGCGGCCTCGCGCTTGGCCTTCGCGTCCGCATCGGCCTTGGCCTTGGCCTTCGCCTCGGCGTCCGCCTTGGCTTTCTTCGCCTGCTCTTCCTTGCGCTCGGCCTGTTCCTTGCGCTTCTGCTCCTCGGCGCGCTGCTGGTCTTCCTTGCGCTGGGCCTCTTTCCGCTGCTCTTCCTTGCGCTGCTCTTCCTTGCGCAGGGCTTCCTTGCGTTGTTCTTCCTTGCGCTGCGCCTCGCGGCGCTCGGCGGCCTCGCGTTCCTCGCGCTCCTGGCGGGCCTTCAGCTCGGCCTGCTTGCGCGCGGCCTCGCGCGCCTCGGCCTCGCGGCGCTTCTGGCGCTCCAGCGCGATGTCGGCGTCTTCCTCGGGCTTGGGCTGCGCCACCGGCGCCGGCGGCGCCGGGGTTGGCTGGGGCTGCGGCCGCGGGGTCGGCTCGGGAGCCGGGGTATCGGGGACTTCCTCCCACAGCTCGGCTTCGACGCCGGCCGGGGTGCTGATCTGCCAGTTGACACCGTAGTACAGCACGATGCCCAGCAGCAGATGCATGAAGAGCGCCAGCAGGAAGGAGCGCAGCGTGCCGCGTTCCTTGACCGGCTGATACGGGTAGGAGTCGGCGGTCTTCATCGGAAAGGCTACCGGCAGGGTTCCGGGCGACATCCGGTCGTCATCCAGCGGTTACTTGGACTTGACCATCAGGCCGACGCGCTTGACGCCATCGGCCTTCAGTTCGGACATCACGTCGAGCACCGCCTCGTACTTGACCGCGCGGGCGGCGGCAATCACCACCGGCTGGTCCGGGTTCTCGTTCTGGCGCTGGTGCACGAAGTCCAGCAGGCCCTTGGTGTCGAGCTTGCGCTCGAACGATCCGCCCTCGGGATTCTTGCCGCGCGCGGTCAGCGTGCCGTCCTCGTGCACGGTGACGACGATCGGCGGGGTCTTCTGCTGCGGCGTGGCGTCGGCCACGGTCGGCAGGTCCACCACGGCGGGGCTGACGATCGGCGCCGCCACCATGAAGATGACGAGCAGAACCAGCATCACGTCGATATACGGCACGACGTTGATGTCGGCGCTGGCCCGGCGGCGCGAGCCGCCGCGGCGCTGAATGGCTGCCATGCTGCGCTTCTCCTTGGCCTGGCCTTCAGCGGGTCTGCCGCTGCAGGATGTTGAGGAATTCTTCCATGAAGCTCTCGAAGCGGATCGCCAGCCGGTCGATCTCGGTCGCGTAGCGGTTGTACGCGATCACGGCGGGAATCGCCGCGAACAGGCCGATCGCGGTGGCCACCAGCGCTTCGGCGATGCCCGGCGCGACCGAGGCCAGCGTGGCCTGCTGGACGTTGGACAGGCCGCGGAACGCGTTCATGATCCCCCAGACGGTGCCGAACAGGCCGATGTACGGGCTGACCGAGCCGACCGAGGCCAGGAACGGCAGGTGGGACTCGAGCACGTCCATCTCGCGCTGGTAGGCCGCGCGCATCGCGCGGCGGGCCGCGTCGAGCAGCGCGCCGGCGTCGTTGCTGCGCTCGCGCGCCTTCAGGTATTCGCCCATGCCCGACTCGAAGATCCGCTCGAGCGCGCCGGTGCTGTGCCGGTTGTTGGCCGCGCTGTGATACAGCGCCTGCAGGTCGCCGCCCGCCCAGAAATCGCGCTCGAAGCCTTCGGTCTGGGTGCGCGCGGCGCGCAGCGCCATGTGCTTGCGGAAAATATAGGTCCAGGAGAACAAGGACATGACGACCAGCAAGGCCATCACGGCCTGCGCCAGGAAGCTGGCGTGCATCACCAGCGTAAGGATCGACATGTCTTGCGTGACGGTCACGGGATTCATCGAGCGGTCTTGATGGTTGCGAGGACTGGTGCGGGAATCGGGGCCGGGCGGAAGCTGTTGCGGTCCACGCATCCCACCCGGATCGTGCCCGCGGCCAGCATCAGCGGCCCGCGCCACGCTTCCTGGGCGAATTGGACCGAGGCGGGCCCGACCCGTTCAATACGGGTGCGGATCTCCAGCAGATCGTCCAGCCGGGCGGGCGCATTGTATTCCACCGCCGTGCTGCGCACGACAAAGACCACGCCGGATTCGTCGGCGAGGGCCTGCTGCTCGATACCCAGCGAGCGCAGCCATTCGGTGCGCGCGCGTTCGAAAAACTTGAGGTAGTTGGCGTAGAACACCACCCCGCCGGCGTCGGTGTCTTCCCAGTAGACGCGCAGGGGCCATACGAAATTCGTCATGGCCGCGATTGTAACGGACGCGGGCGCGGCTCCGGTGTCACACGGCGTCCGACAACGCAACGCCGGGACCGTCCTACAGACGAACGGCCGCTGCCTGCCCGCCGGCGCCTTGACCCAGGCGGTCCGGCCGGCTTGCGGCGAGCCGGGGCCTCGCGTAAACTCCGGCCAACCATTCCACCTTGCGCGACTGGCGAAGTCAGTGGGTACTACCACGAGGAAGCGCAAGATCTCTGGCGCCACGCCACCGGAAGCGGTCCGATGCCAGGGCGCGATGCCCGGCCCCGGTCCCTTGCGATAGCCGCCGCGCCTGCCGCTCGCCTGGGCCAGCGAATGGGAAGCAGGGTGCGCCCTGCGCCGCCAGCTCCGGGCCCCGCGCCCAGGCCGGCGACGCGGTTCGCATGCGTCTTCCCCGCGCGCCCTACCGTCGTTCCGTTCCCGTATCCTTCGGTCATCCGCCGTCATTGCACGGTTTTCACCGATCCTTCTACAGACGAGTTTTCGCCATGTTCGAACGCAGCCGCTACACGATCGACCAGATCGATCCCGAACTCTGGTCCGCCATCCAGCAGGAAAATCAGCGCCAGGAAGACCATATCGAGCTGATCGCTTCCGAAAACTACACTTCGCCGGCCGTGATGGCCGCGCAGGGCTCGCAGCTGACCAACAAGTACGCCGAGGGCTATCCCGGCAAGCGTTACTACGGCGGCTGCGAATATGTCGACGTCGTCGAGCAGCTGGCGATCGACCGCGTCAAGCAGCTGTTCGGCGCCGAGGCCGCCAACGTGCAGCCGAACTCCGGCTCGCAGGCCAACCAGGGTGTGTTCTTCGCCGTTCTGAAGCCGGGCGACACCATCATGGGCATGAGCCTGGCCGAAGGCGGCCACCTGACCCACGGCATGGCGCTGAACATGAGCGGCAAGTGGTTCAACGTGGTCAGCTACGGCCTGAACGCCGACGAGGACATCGACTACGGCGCGCTGGAAAAGCTGGCCCAGGAAAAGAAGCCGAAGCTGATCATCGCCGGCGCGTCGGCCTTCTCGCTGCGCATCGACTTCGAGCGCATCGCCGCGGTGGCCAAGTCGGTCGGCGCCTATTTCATGGTCGACATGGCGCACTACGCGGGCCTGATCGCCGCGGGCGTCTACCCGAACCCGGTGCCGCACGCGGACTTCGTCACCACCACCACGCACAAGAGCCTGCGCGGCCCGCGCGGCGGCGTGATCCTGATGAAGGCCGAGCATGAGAAGGCCATCAACTCGGCGATCTTCCCCGGCATCCAGGGCGGCCCGCTGATGCATGTGATCGCCGGCAAGGCGGTCGCGTTCAAGGAAGCGCTGTCGCCGGAGTTCAAGGCCTATCAGCAGCAGGTCGTCAAGAACGCCCAGGCGCTGGCCGACACGCTGATCGCGCGCGGCCTGCGCATCGTCTCGGGACGCACCGAGAGCCACGTGATGCTGGTCGACCTGCGCGCCAAGCAGATCACCGGCAAGGAAGCCGAGAAGATCCTCGGCGACGCGCACATCACGGTCAACAAGAACGCGATCCCCAACGATCCGGAAAAGCCGTTCGTGACCTCGGGCATCCGCCTGGGCTCGCCGGCGATGACCACGCGCGGCTTCAAGGAAGAGGAAGCGCGCCAGGTCGCCAATCTGATCGCCGACGTGCTGGACAACCCGCACGACGCCGCCAACATCGCGCGCGTGCGCGAGCAGGTCGCGGCGCTGACCAAGCGCTTCCCGGTCTACGGCTGATCGGCCGTCGCCGCGCGCCGCCGCCTTGCCGGGCGGCGCGCGGCCGCTCAACCTCCGCCTCCAGGTGGTCCGATGAAATGTCCCTTCTGCGGTCACTCCAATACCCAGGTACTCGACACCCGCATGTCCGAGGAAGGCGATACCGTGCGCCGGCGCCGCCGTTGCGAGGCCTGCGACCGGCGCTTCACCACCTATGAGCGGATCGAGCTGTTCTTCCCGGCCATCGTCAAGAAGAACGGCAGCCGCGTCGATTACGCACGCAGCAAGCTGAAGGACTCGATGCGGCTGGCCCTGCGCAAGCGGCCGGTATCGGCCGAGGCCATCGACGAGGCGATCGCGCGCATCGAGGAAAAGCTGCTGGCGCTGGGACAGAAGGAAATTCCCAGCAGCCAGGTCGGCGAACTGGTGATGCGCGAGCTGCGCAAGCTCGACAAGATCGCCTATATCCGATTCGCTTCGGTCTATCGCAGCTTCGAGGACGTGTCCGAGTTCTCCGACGTGCTGGCCGAAGTCAGCACGCCCAACGGCAAGCGCTGAGGCGCTGCATGACGGGCAGCGGCGCCTTGCTGGTTGCCGTTGCGGCCTGCGCTGTTGCAAACCTTGTCGAATCCTCCACGATTCGACACCGGATCCCCGCCCGCTGACGATTAATCTGGTCCCCGCTTGTCACGCACAGGACCAGAGCGATGGTTGCGATCCCTTCGGCGGCTTCCCCTTCCGTTCTCTACCGTTCCAACCGCGGGCGCGTGCCCCACCGCGGCTACCTGCTGCTCGAATCGCTGGTCGCGCTGGCCGTGCTCGGCATCGGCCTGCTGCCGCTGGCCCGGCTCGGCCCGACCGCGCTGCAATGGTGGCGTGATCCCTTGCTGATCGGCCAAGCCCTGCGGCTCGCCGCCGAGGGCGCGGAACTGGCCGGGCTGGCGGGGCCGGATGCCGTGCCCGATCCCGCCAGGCTGCCCGCCGTCGCGCATGCCGACGGCCTGCCGCGGCCACGCTGGTGCGCGTCGGTGCCGACCGACGCGGCGCAGTCGCACTGTCCGGCCGGCCAGCGCGTCGTGGTGGTCGGCCCCCTGCCTTCGTCGCCCAGCCCGCGCGGCGAAACCGGTGTCGCCCATCCCCGGACCGCGTTGCGCGCGATCGCGCTGCGGTTGCGGCCATGATCGCGATCGTGCCTGGCCCGCGCCGGGCCGCATCGGCCTCGACCCAAGTCACGGCGATGCCACGGCCCGCGCGTATGCCCGCCGGATCGTCGCTGGTCGACGCGATGGTCGGCCTGCTGCTCGGCACGCTGGCGACCAGCGCTGCGGCGATGGCGTTCCTGACCGTGCGTTCCGCCTACGCAATCGCCGCCGAGCAGCGCGAGCTCGAACAGCGCGGCGCCGCCCTGCTCGACGCGATTGCCGCGCTGCTGCGCCATGCGGGCTGGCACCCGGACCCGACCACTGCCCTGCCTGCGCCGCTGAGCGGCCGCGACGACTGCGGCCAACCGAGGCTCGGCGGCACGCTCGCTTGCGACAAACCCGGCGTCGCCGGCAGCGATGCGTTGCTGATCCGCTTCGGCGGCAATCATCCGGCCGGCGATCCGGCGCTGCCGGACCGCTATCTGACCGACTGCAGCGGATATCCCGTCCCCATCGCGGCCGTCCCTGCGGAAACCAGGCCGGCATCGTCGCCGCGAACGGCCGACTATCTGACCGCTAATCTGCTTTACGTCGCCGACGCCCCCGACGGCGAGCCGCAGTTGCTGTGCCGCTACCCGGGGCGCGGCGATGGAGGCAGCGGTGGCGGCAGCGCTGGCAGGACCTGGAGCACTGGGGCGCTGGCCCGCGGCGTCGAGACCCTGCAGCTGCGCTATGGCATCGACCGCGATAGCGATGGCCGCGTCGACGCCTTCCTGCGCGCGAGCGAGCTTGCGGCGGCCGGACCCGGTGCGTGGTGCAGCGTGTTGGCCGTGCAGATCGCGCTGGTGCTGCGCACCGGGGTCGGCACCACCGCCGCGCTGCCGCCGCCGCTACCGCTGCCACTGTTGCCGGCGCGCATGGCCGGCGAGCAGGGCGACGATATCGTGTTCCGGCCGCGCTCGCGCCCCAACGCTTCGCGGCGGGTCTTTGCCACCACGGTATGGCTTCGCAATGCGCCGTTCCGCGCGGGGCCGCCATGTTGAAAGCCAACGACGAGGCGATGTCTCGGCAAGCGCAACGCGGCGCCATCACGCTGATTTCCGTGGTGGTGATGTCGACGCTGACGATGGCCCTGGCGGGCGCGCTGTTCGTGCTGCTGCTGGCAGGACATCAGGCGATCGGCCAGCGGCTCGAACGCGAGATTGCGTTCCGCGCCGCCGAGCTTGCGCTGATCGACGGCGAGCGCAATCTGCGCGACATCACGAAGGTAATGGCGGACGCCGCCGCCAGCGCGGCATCGGCCCAGCCTGACCATCGCTTCGCAACATGGCCTGCGCCCGGTCGTTGCGGCACGCAGGCACAGCGCGGCCTGTGCAGCGCCGCCGTGGGCCAGCCGCCACCGTGGCGAGCCTGGATGGGAGTGGGCCTGCCTGCCGACGACATCGGCATCCCGATCGGAACGGAGAGCGGCGCGACGCTGCCCGTCATCCCTGCGGAGATGGCCGGCGCGACCACGGTGCCGCGCTATCTGATCGAACGCCTGCCGCAGAAAGACACCGGCGCATCGGACACCGGCGCATCGGCGCCCGCCGGCGTGCCCGCGCGGCGCTACCGGATCACCGCACTCGGCCAGGGCCGCGATCCGGCCGCCCGCGTGGTGCTGCAAACCGAATGGATCGATCCGTCTCCACGCGACGGAGCCGCAGGTCAGCCGGGACGCGCCGGAATCCGACGCCTCGGCTGGCGCGAACTCGTGCCGCCATATCCGCCATGACGGTACCCCGCCCCGCCGCCTTCACGCTGATCGAGCTGCTCGTCGCGGTCACCATCGCCGCCATCGTCGCCGGCATCGCAGCCGCCAGCTGGCATCGGCACCTGCAGCGCAGCTGGCGCGCGCAGGCGCGCACGGCGCTGATCGCGGCGATGCTCGAGCTGCAGCGCCACGCGATGACGCGCGGCAGCTTCGCCGACGACAGCGGGCACCGTCCCGCCGGAAGCTGGCCACAGTGGGTACCGGCACCGCCGGCACGCCCGCAATACCGTCTGGCGGCGTTGGCCTGCATCGATGCCAGCCCGCGCGATGCCGACCTCGACCGTTGCATCGAACTGCATGCCGTGCCGCAATGGCCCGACCCCGACTGCGGCACGCTGATCCTGCGCAGCACCGGTGAGTGGCTGATGAATCCGCCTGGCACGGGGCGCCCGGTACCATGGCCCGAAGGGTGCTGAGCGCGCGCCGCGGCGATTGCTGGTGGGCCTGCCAGGACAATACGGGGACCACGCTGATCGAATCGCTGGCCGCGCTGGCGATGACGGCACTGCTGGCCGCCGCCGGCTACCCGTCGTATCGCGATGCGCTGGAGCGCCAGCAGGTCCGGGTGGCCGCCGACCTGCTGGCGGCCTCGATCGAGACGGCGCGCGCGTTCGCGCTGGCCAGGCGCGGCACCGTCCTGCTGGCGCCGCGTGCAGGCATCGCCGACTTCTCGCGCGGCTGGCGTATCGTGGCGGCGGAAGCAAACGACGCCGATGAGACCGGCGAGGCCCCGACGCTGTCGGTGGTGACCCTCGGCGCCGCCTGCCTGCGCGTCGCGCTGCGCGCCACCGACGGCAGCCCCGCGCTGCGGCTGGCGCCTGTGGGATACTCTCGGTCGGAACGTGGCGGCTTCTACGCGGCCACCTTTACCCTGCGCTGCGGCGATGCGCAGCGTCAGGTCAGGCTCGGCGCGCTGGGCCGCTTGCGCATCTGTACGCCCGGGCAGGACGCCGACTGCGACAGCCGGACCGACGCCGGGCCCTGAGCCACGCCGGCCCGGAAGCGCGGCCCGGCATGCCGGATCCGACCACGCCAGCCAAGTGCGCCAGACCAATACGCCCGACCGATACGCCCAACCGATACGCCCGACCGATACGCCACCCATCACGCCAGTCAGGCCCGTCAAGACAACCGGCAGGAAACCGCCCACTCATGTTCTCCGAAACCGATCACGCCGCCATGCAGCAGGCCCTCGCGCTCGCCGCGCGCGGCATGTTCATCACCACGCCGAATCCGCGCGTGGGCTGTGTGCTGACCAAAGGCGGCAAGGTGATCGGCGAAGGCTATACGCAGCCCGCGGGACAGGACCATGCGGAGATCCAGGCGCTGAAGAACGCCGCGGCGCGCGGCTTCGACCCCGCCGGCGCGACCGCCTACGTCACGCTGGAGCCGTGCAGCCATTTCGGCCGCACGCCGCCGTGCGCCGATGCGCTGGTGCGCGCCGGCGTCAAGCGCGTGGTCGCGGCGATGGAAGATCCGAATCCCACGGTGTCGGGACGCGGCCTGCAGCGGCTGCGCGATGCCGGCATCGACGTGCGCTGCGGCCTGCTGGAGAAGGAGGCGCGCGATCTGAACATCGGCTTCGTCTCGCGGATGACCCGCGGCCTGCCGTGGGTCCGCGTCAAGGTCGCGGCCTCGCTCGATGGCGGCACCGCGCTGCACGACGGCACCAGCCAGTGGATCACCGGCCAGGCCGCGCGCGACGACGGCCATGCCTGGCGTGCCCGCGCCTGCGCGATCCTGACCGGCATCGGCACCGTGCGCGACGACGACCCGCAGCTGACCGTGCGTGCCATCGACACGCCCCGCCAGCCGCAGCGCGTGCTGATCGACTCGCGCCTCGAGGTGCCGCTGGACGCCCGCATGCTGACGCCGGACACCGGCGAGTTCGCCAAGCCCGTGCTGGTGTTCTGCGCGATCGATGACCACGCGCGCCGCACGGCGCTGGAGGCGCGCGGCGCCGAAGTGGTGGTACTGCCCAACGCGCACGGCAAGGTCGAGCTGCGCCGCATGCTCGAGGAACTGGGCCGGCGCGGCATCAACGAGCTGCATGTCGAAGCCGGCTTCAAGCTGAACGGGTCGCTGATCCGCGAGGGCTGCGCCGACGAACTGCTGGTCTATCTGGCGCCCCGGCTGCTCGGCGACGCCCAGGGCATGTTCAACCTGCCGCCACTGGCCCGGCTGCAGGATGCCCCGGCCTTCCGCTGGCACGACGTGCGGCAGATCGGCGACGACCTGCGGCTGATCGCGCGCCGCCATCCGGCGGGCTGAGCGGCACGTCTTTCTTCGGGCTGCTAGCATGCCGCTTTCGCTTTCCCCCTTTTCGCTTTCCCCCTTTCGCTATCCCTTCTATTCCTGCTGACCAGACCATGTTTACTGGCATTGTGGCGGCCGTCGGCCGCATCGACTCCGTGACGCCGCTGGGCGACCAGAACTCCGACGACGCCGGCGTCCGCCTGCGGATCGACGCCGGCGGGCTCGACCTGTCCGACGTGCAGATCGGCGACAGCATCGCCATCCAGGGCGCCTGCATGACCGTGGTGGCGCTGCAGCCCGGCCGCTTCGACGTCGACGTCTCGCGCGAGTCGCTGGACAAGACCACCGGCCTCGCGCAGCCGGGCCGCGTCAATCTGGAAAAGGCGCTGCGACTGGCCGACCGGCTCGGCGGCCACCTGGTGTCCGGCCATGTCGACGGGCTCGGCGAGGTCACCCATTTCGCGCCGGTCGGCGAATCGCACGAGCTGCGCGTCCGGGCGCCGCGCGAGCTGGCGCGCTATCTGGCCTACAAGGGCTCGGTGGTGGTCAACGGCGTCTCGCTGACGGTCAACGGCGTGGTCGACCAGCCCGACGGCTGCGAATTCTCGATCAACCTGATCCCCCATACGATCGAGGTGACCACGCTGCAGGACCTGCGTCCCGGCGCCAGCGTCAATCTGGAGATCGACCTGATCGCCCGCTATGTGGAGCGGATGCTGAGCGCCGACGGC
The DNA here is from genome assembly GCF_021213615.1 of Cupriavidus sp. UGS-1. Classification (NCBI taxonomy): domain Bacteria; kingdom Pseudomonadati; phylum Pseudomonadota; class Betaproteobacteria; order Burkholderiales; family Burkholderiaceae; genus Cupriavidus; species Cupriavidus sp. UGS-1. The sequence goes on from NZ_JAJQJF010000002.1 coordinate 283,218, forward strand.
AAGGCGGGCCAACCCCTCTGAGGGCCACGCGGGCCGGCCCGGCTCCCGTGCTCGGGCGCGCCGCCGGGCCCCTTTCCCCCGGCTCACATCGCGTACAATGCCGGGTTAAACCGCGCGCCGCCCCGGCGCGCCGCAGTCGCCTCACGGGTACCGCCCGGGGCCGCCCCGCCAGACTTTCCTTTGCCTACCTCATGACGATCGCCCCAACCGAAGACATCATTGCCGAGATCCGTGCCGGCCGCATGGTCATCCTGGTCGACGAGGAAGACCGCGAGAACGAGGGGGATCTGGTGCTGGCGGCCGATTTCGTCACGCCCGAGGCCATCAATTTCATGGCCAAGTACGGCCGCGGCCTGATCTGCCTGACGCTGACGCCCGAGCGCTGCCGCCAGCTGGAACTGCATCCGATGGTCAGCCGCAACGGCACCCCGCACGGCACGGCCTTCACGGTGTCGATCGAGGCGGCCGAAGGCGTGACCACCGGCATTTCCGCGGCCGACCGCGCCCGTACCGTGCAGGCCGCCGTCGCGCGCGACGCCAGGCCCAGCGATCTGGTCCAGCCCGGCCACATCTTCCCGCTGACCGCCCAGCCCGGCGGCGTGCTGATGCGCGCCGGCCATACCGAGGCGGGCTGCGACCTGGCCGCGCTGGCCGGCGTGACCCCGGCCGCGGTGATCTGCGAAATCATGAAGGACGACGGCACCATGGCGCGGCTGCCGGACCTGATCGAATTTGCCGAGCTGCACGGCCTGAAGATCGGCACCATCGCCGACCTGATCCACTACCGCAGCCGCACCGAATGCATCGTCGACCGCGTCGGCGAACGCACGATGCAGACGCCGTATGGCACCTTCCGCAGCATCGCGTACCGCGACAAGCCCAGTGGCCACGCCCATCTGGCGCTGATCAAGGGGGAGCCGCAGCGCGACCGCGAAACGCTGGTGCGCGTGCACGAGCCGCTGTCGGTGCTGGACCTGCTCGAAGTCTCCCGCACCACCCACTCGTGGACCGTGCCGGCGTCGCTCGAAGCGATCGGCGCGGCCGACAGCGGCGTGATGGTGCTGCTGAACTGCGGCGACAGCGCCGAGCGGCTGTTCGCGCAATTCAGCGCGCTGGACGAGCCGCAGACGCGCGCGCCGCGCAAGCCGGACCTGCGCACCTACGGCATCGGCGCGCAGATCCTGCGCGACGTGGGCGTCGGCAAGATGCGCGTGCTGGCCTCGCCGCGCAAGATGCCGAGCATGACCGGCTACGATCTCGAAGTGACCGGCTACCAGCCGATGAACGGCGACGACGACTGAGCGTCCCCCCAAACACCGGCGGCCGGCCCATCCCGGGCGCGGCCGCCCACCGAACCCTGGAGAACGATATGGATCACGGTTTCTACCCGAGCAACCTCGACGGCGAAGGCCTGCGCATCGGCATCGTGCAGGCGCGTTTCAACGAACCGGTCTGCGACGAACTGCGCGAAGCCTGCCTGGCCGAGCTGGAAACGCTGGGCATCGAAGGCGAAGACACGCTGGTGGTGACGGTGCCCGGCGCACTGGAAGTCCCGCTGGCGCTGCAGAAGATGGCCGAGAGCGGCCAGTTCGATGCGCTGATCGCGCTGGGCGCCGTGGTGCGCGGCGAAACCTACCACTTCGAGCTCGTTTCGAACGAGTCGGGCGCTGGCATCACGCGCGTCGGCCTGGACTTCAACCTGCCGATCGCCAACGGCATCCTGACCGTCGATACCGACGCCCAGGCCCACGCCCGCACCCGCGAGAAGGGCCGCGACTGCGCCCGTGCGGCGGTCGAAATGGCGAACCTGGTGGCGGCGCTCGATTCGCTGCGTGGCCAGGACGACGAGGACGAGGACGACGATGAGTGATGCAGCACAGGGCGGCAAGCCTGCCGCCAAGTCCGGCCGCTCCGACGCCAAGGCGCCGCCCAAGAGCGCGCGCCGCCGCTCGCGCGAACTGGCGCTGCAGGGCCTGTACCAGTGGCTGCTGAACCGCAACGACATCGGCGCGATCCAGGCCCACCTGCACGATGCCCAGGGCTTCAACAAGGCCGATCGCGAGCATTTCGACGCGCTGCTCAACGGCGCCGTGCGCGAGGAAGAACGGCTGACCGCGGCCTTCTCGCCGTTCCTGGACCGCACGGTGGACGAGCTGTCGCCGGTGGAGCGCGCCGCGCTGCTGATCGGCAGCTACGAGCTGGTGCACTGCATCGACATCCCGTACAAGGTCGTCATCAACGAGGCCGTCGAGCTGACCAAGACCTTTGGCGGCGTCGAAGGCTACAAGTACGTCAACGGCGTGCTCGACAAGGTTGCCGCCCAGGTGCGCGCGACCGAGGTCGCCGCCCGACGCTGACCGGCGCCCTGCCCCGCGGCATGCGCCGGACCGACACCCGCCCAGGCGGGTGTTTTCATTTCCGGCGATGATTGCGACTGGGCCCGCGCCTCGCCTGCCCTCTTTCAAGCACCGCTTTTTCCGCCGACTCCACCGACTCCACCGATTCAACCCATTCCACCGATTCCAACGTTTCCCGCCATGGACCCACAGCGCCTCGCCACCGCCTCCCGCCTCGCCAACATCCGCGCCTTCCACGTGATGGAGCTGGCCAAGCAGGCCGCCGAGCTCGAACGAGCCGGCCGCCACATCATCCACATGGGCATCGGCGAGCCGGACTTCACCGCGGCCGAGCCCGTGGTGCGGGCGGCGGAAGCGGCAATGCGTCGCGGCGTGACGCAATACACCGGCGCGCTCGGCATCCATGCGCTGCGCGAGGCGATCGCCGGCTACTACAAGACCGCCTACGGGCTCGATATCCCGGCCCGCCGGGTCATCGTCACCGCCGGCGCCTCCGGTGCGCTGCTGCTGGCCTGCGCGGTGCTGGTCGAGATCGGCGCCGAGGTGCTGATGCCGGACCCGAGCTATCCCTGCAACCGTCACTTCGTCGCGGCATTCGACGGCGTCGCCAGGATGATTCCCAGCGGCCCGGAGGCGCGCTTCCAGCTGACCGCCGATCAGGTGCGCGAACACTGGGGCGAATCGACCCGCGGCGTGCTGCTGGCCTCGCCGTCGAACCCGACCGGCACCTCGATCCTGCCCGACGAGCTGGCGCGCATCCTCGCCGAGGTGCGGCAGCGCCGCGGCTTCGCGATCGTCGACGAGATCTACCAGGGACTGTCGTATGACGGCCGGCCTGTGTCGGCGCTGTCGCTGGACGACAATGCCGTCACGGTCAACAGCTTCTCCAAGTACTTCAACATGACGGGCTGGCGGCTGGGCTGGCTGGTGGTGCCGGACGCGCTGGTGGCGGACTTCGAGAAGGTCGCGCAGAACCTGTTCATCTGTGCGTCGGCGGTGGCGCAGCACGCGGCGCTGGCGTGCTTCACGCCCGAGGCGCTGGCGATCTACGACGAGCGCAAGGCGGAATTCCAGCGCCGCCGCGACGCCATCGTGCCCGCGCTCGAAGCGCTGGGCTTCGGCGTGCCGGTCAGGCCCGATGGCGCGTTCTATGTCTACGCCGATTGCCGCGGCGTCCAGCATGCGGCCGCCGGCGATTCGGACCGGCTGACGCAGGCGATGCTGCACGAAGCGGGTGTGGTGCTGGTGCCCGGACTGGACTTCGGTCCGCATACCGCGCGCGAGTACATCCGCATCTCGTACGCCACGTCGATGGCGCATATCGAGGAAGCGATGCGGCGGCTCGGCAAGCTGTTCGGGAAATAGAGATAGCGCAATCGCGGCGGCCATCGCCGCGGCCCGCCAAAACGAAAGCGGCGCAGCCAATCAGGCTGCGCCGCTTTTCTTTGGGCCCTGCGCGGACAAACCCGCGCCGCAATCCGGCTATCAGGCCTTGCGGGGCGTCTGCGCCGCCTCCAGCTCGATGCCGTCCTGCGGCTCGGGCGTGTGCTCGGCCTGCGTCTTGGTCGACGACGGACCCGGCAGCGACTCGGTCGCGTCCGGCGTCGCCGCCTTGCCGCGGATGCCCAGCACCTGGCGCAGCTTCGCGCGCTCGGCCAGCACCTTGGCGCCATAGCCGCCATCGGTCGCCGTGGTGGCGCCGACGTAGTACTTCAGGCCGCCTTCGATCGAACCGGCGCGGGCGATGCAGTCCTTCAGCACCAGCGCGCCGATCTTGATGTTGGCGTAAGGATTGAGCGCGGCCGCCACGCCGCCGACGTGCTCGTACTTGTCCTGGTGGACCTTGGTCATGACCTGCATCAGGCCCTGCGCGCCCACGCCGCTCTCCGCGTACGGATTGAAGCTGGACTCGATCGCGATCACGCCCAGGATCAGCAGCGGATCGATGCCGACCTCGCGGCCGGTCAGATAGGCGGCCTTGACCAGTTGCGCGGTCGCCTGCGCGGCCACGCGGTACTTGCGCGCGATGTACTCGGCCACCGCGGCCTGTTCGCGTGCGTTGGCCAGCGTGCTGCTGTAGCGCGCGTCCAGCGCCACGCGCTGGGCCGGGATACGGGCCGCCAGATGGGCGACCGACGGCACCTTCGACTGGCCGGCATTGGCCCACTCGCTAACGCCCGAGACGCTCGGCAGGCCGGCCGTGGCGACCGGCGAGGCGGCGCCGCCGCCTGCCGGCACCTTGACGGCCGGCAGCAGCTTGGCCGCCGCCACGTCCGCCGTGCTGGCATGGACCGGCGCCGACGCGGTCGCCGCCTCCAGCAGGATGGCGGGCGCTTCGTCGCCGGCCAGCATGCCGGCCAGCGCGGTGCGCCATTCCTGGCTGACCGACAGCGAAATGCCGGCCACCACCGCGATCAGACCCGCGCCGTTCAGCGCGTACTTCAACGTTGCACGACCGCCGCGCAGTGCGCGGCCGGCCACCGGATGCGCGAGACGAACCTGCAGGGCACGCCGCACACCGGGAACCGGTTGCCTGAAGCGGACCTGCAACGCCCGCCCAACACCGGGAAGATGAAGGGTTTTCCAACCACTCATGCTTACCTCCATGCGCCGCCGTCTCCCGGTCCTGCAGGGCATTCGCCCACGCATCACCGTGCTCTGGCAACGTAGTCAAGTAAGGACACCGCACCGCCTTGCAGGGACGACCGGCATCTGTTGTTGGTGGGCGCTCCCCAAGCGCCCAGCGATTAGCAGAGGAGGCTCTTGGGGTAGCCTGCCCTGCTGCGAAGACTCAAGACGCGCCGGTCGTTGCCGGCGGTGATCGGAGGGACCTCACATGTAGCGGTCCGCTCTGGTTGATCCAACGTGGTGATCTGCGTTACACCCCTTGACAGGATCGAAAAGTTCGTTGTTGCAACGCAGCACACCTTTGAGCAGACGCGATTGTAAAAACCGTTTTATATCGAGTCAAGAATTAAGGAATCGAAAACAATTCCTTTTCGTTATATCAAAACCCCGCTATTGTGGGGTGAAAGAATCACTCGGCTGGCCGCAATCGTAGTGCTGGCCTAGGATGCCCCGCGCTGCTCGTCCGCCTGTCTTTCAAAAAAACTTACAATTTGCCGGTACGCTGTGCCGCAAAAATTTTCTTCCGAAGCGGTCCAATATGGACCGTAGTTCACTCAGATCGACACTCCGATGAGCGCGGCGCCATTGCCGCGCCCCTCGCCAAACCACAAATTCCTGATGCAATACAAAGACTTGCGCGATTTCATCGGTCAGCTTGAACAACAGGGCGAGTTACGGCGCATCGCGGCGCCGGTGTCGCCCGACCTCGAAATGACCGAGATCTGCGATCGGCTGCTGCGTGCCGAAGGTCCCGCCGTGCTGTTCGAACGCCCCACGCAGAAGACGGCGGCGGGCAACGGCACGGCAGCTGGTGAGGCGATTTTCGACATGCCGGTGCTGGCCAATCTGTTCGGCACACCACGCAGGGTCGCATTGGGCATGGGCGCGGAATCGCTGGCCGATCTGCGCGACATCGGGCGCGTGCTGTCGGCCCTGAAGGAACCCGAACCGCCGCGCGGCCTGCGCGAGGCCGGCAAGCTGTTCACGCTGGTCAAGTCGGTCTGGGACATGGCGCCGAAGAAGGTGTCGAGCCCGGCCTGCCAGGAGATCGTCTGGGAAGGCAACGACGTCGACCTGGCGCGCCTGCCGATCCAGAAGTGCTGGCCCGGCGACGCCGCACCGCTGATCACCTGGGGCCTGGTGGTGACCAAGGGCCCGCACAAGAAGCGGCAGAACCTGGGCATCTACCGCCAGCAGGTGATCGGCCGCAACCAGGTCATCATGCGCTGGCTCGCGCACCGCGGCGGCGCGCTCGACTTTCGCGAGCACGCGCTGGCCAATCCCGGCAAGCCGTTTCCGATCGCGGTCGCGCTGGGCGCCGATCCGGCCACGATGCTCGGCGCGGTGACGCCGGTGCCCGACACGCTGTCCGAATACCAGTTCGCCGGCCTGCTGCGCGGCAGCCGTACCGCGCTGGCCGGCTGCCTGACCCCGACGCTGTCCGAACTGAGCGTGCCCGCCTCGGCCGAGATCGTGCTCGAAGGCCATATCCAGCCCGACCCCACGCATCCGTCCGGCTATCAGCACGCGCTGGAGGGCCCGTTCGGCGACCATACCGGCTACTACAACGAGCAGGACTGGTTCCCGGTCTTCACGATCGACCGCATCACGATGCGGCGCGATCCGATCTATCACTCGACATACACCGGCAAGCCGCCCGACGAACCCGCAGTGCTCGGCGTCGCGCTGAACGAGGTGTTCGTGCCGCTGCTGCAAAAGCAGTTTCCCGAGATCACCGACTTCTATCTGCCGCCCGAGGGCTGCAGCTACCGGATGGCGGTGGTCCGCATGAAGAAGCAGTACGCCGGCCACGCCAAGCGCGTGATGTTCGGCGTCTGGAGCTTCCTGCGGCAGTTCATGTATACGAAGTTCATCGTCGTGGTCGACGACGATGTCGACGTGCGCGACTGGAAGGAGGTGATCTGGGCGATCACCACGCGGGTCGATCCGACGCGCGATACTGTGCTGGTCGACAATACGCCGATCGACTACCTCGACTTCGCCTCGCCGGTGTCGGGCCTCGGCTCGAAGATGGGCATCGACGCCACCGACAAGTGGCCGGGCGAAACCACGCGCGAATGGGGGCGTCCGATCCAGATGGACGCCGCGACCAGGACCCGCGTCGACGGCATGTGGGAGACGCTGTTCGAGCGCCCGTCCGGCGGCTGAGCGCCGCGCGCGGCGAGCGGCCCGGACGCGGCCGCCGCCATCCCCCGCTATCATCTGCAACCAGAACCGATACGAGAACCGATTACAGGAGACCACGATGGCCAATGCGCTAGACCGAATCCAGGACCGTGCCCTGGTCCGCAGCCAGTCCTATGTCAATGGCGAATGGGTCGGCGCCGACAACGGCACGACCTTCCCGGTGATCGACCCGGCGAACAACCAGGAACTGGTGCAGGTCGCCAACCTGGGCGCCGCCGAGACCGAGCGCGCGATCGCCGCCGCCGAGGCGGCCTGGCCGGCCTGGCGCGCGAAGACGGCCAAGGAGCGCGCGAATCTGATGCGCCGCTGGTTCGATCTGCTGATCGCGAACGCCGACGACCTGGCCGCGCTGATGACGGCCGAACAAGGCAAGCCGCTGGCCGAATCGAAGGGCGAGGTCGTCTACGGCGCGTCCTTTATCGAGTGGTTCGCCGAGGAAGCCAAGCGCGTCAGCGGCGACGTGCCGGCCTCGACCTGGGCCGACAAGCGCATGGTGGTGCTGAAGCAGCCGATCGGCGTCTGCGCGTCGATCACGCCATGGAACTTCCCGATCGCGATGATCACGCGCAAGTGCGCGCCCGCGCTGGCCGCCGGCTGCACCATCGTGGTCAAGCCGGCCGAGCAGACGCCGCTGTGCGCGCTGGCGATGGCCGAGCTGGCGCACCGCGCCGGCATTCCGGCCGGCGTGATCAATATCGTCACCGGCGATGCCGACCAGTCGATCGCGATCGGCAAGACGCTCTGCGCGTCGCCGGTGGTCCGCCACCTGTCGTTTACCGGCTCGACGCCGGTCGGCCGCATCCTGATGGAGCAGTGCGCGCCGACGGTCAAGAAGATCGCGCTGGAACTGGGCGGCCACGCGCCCTTCATCGTGTTCGACGATGCCGACATCGACGCCGCGGTCGAGGGCGCGATCGCGTCGAAGTACCGCAATGCCGGCCAGACCTGCGTCTGCACCAACCGCTTCTATGCGCATGAGTCGATCTACGACGAGTTCGTCGCCAAGCTGGCGCGCCAGGCCGAGGGGCTGCGCGTGGGCAACGGCTTCGACGCCGGCGTGGCGCAAGGCCCGCTGATCGACGACCAGGCGGTGCAGAAGGTGCGCCAGCATATCGACGACGCGACCTCGCGCGGCGCACGCCTGCTGACCGGCGGCAAGCTGGTCGAGGGCCTGGGGTCGAGCCGCTTCATCGCGCCGACCGTGCTGGCCGACGCGACCCCCGAGATGCTGATCTCGCGCGAGGAGACCTTCGGCCCCGTGGCCGCGGTGTTCAAGTTCCGCGACGAGCAGGAGGCCGTGGCGCTGGCCAATGCCAGCGAGTTTGGCCTCGCCTCGTATTTCTACAGCCGCGATATCGGCCGCGTCTGGCGTGTGGCCGAGCAGCTCGAATACGGCATGGTCGGCATCAACACCGGCCTGATCTCCAACGAGGTGGCGCCGTTCGGCGGCGTCAAGCAGTCGGGCCTCGGCCGCGAAGGTTCGACCTATGGCATCGACGAGTACCTCGAGCTGAAGTACCTTTGCCTCGGCGGCATCTGACCGCCGCGCGGGCGCCGGCGGCGCCCGCCCCCATCCCTTGAGCCATCCCGACCCGCGCCCCATCGGCGCGGGCGCAAAAAACAAGGCAGAGGAGGAGACATGACGACGCTGGAAGAAGGCAAGCTGGTCTGGACGCCGTCGCGCGCGGTGCGCGAGCGCGCGCGGCTGACCCAGTTCATGGAGTGGCTGCGCGACGAGCGCGGTCTTGCCTTTGACGACTACGACAGCCTGTGGCGCTGGTCGGTCACCGAGATCGAAGCGTTCTGGGACGCGATCCGCGCCTACTTCGACGTCCGCTTCGACACCCCGGCCAGGCAAGTGCTGGCGCGCCGCGAGATGCCGGGGGCGCGCTGGTTCGAGGGCGCCACGCTGAACTATGTGCAGCAGGTCTTCCGCCATGCGGGCGAAGGCCCCGCGCGCCAGCGCGCCGCGATTCGCCATGCCGGAGAAGCGCAGCCGCTGGCCGAACTGAGCTGGGACGCGCTCGAGGCGCAGGTCGCGGCGCTGGCGCATACGCTGCGCCAACTCGGCGTCGAGCGCGGCGATCGCGTCGCGGGCTATCTGCCCAATATCCCCGAGACCATCGTTGCCTTCCTCGCCACCGCGAGCGTCGGCGCGGTCTGGTCGGGCTGCGCCCCGGACATGGGACAGGTCGCGGTGATCGACCGCTTCCGCCAGATCGAACCGAAGGTGCTGATCGCCGTCGACGGCTACCGCTACGGCGGCAAGACCTACGACCGCGCGCCGGTCGTCGCGCAGCTCGTCGATGCGTTGCCATCGCTGACGGACCTGATCGTCGTGCCGCTGCTGGGTACGCCGGACGAGATGTTGCCGGCCGCGCCGGCAACCGCGCCGGCAACCGCACCGGCAACCTCGTCGGGCACTGCAAACGCCCTGCGCCGCCATCGCTGGCAAGACGCACTCGCCCACCAGGTGCCGCTGCAGATCGACAGCGTGCCGTTCGACCACCCACTGTGGATCGTCTATTCGTCCGGCACCACCGGCATGCCCAAGCCCATCGTCCACGGCCACGGCGGCATCGTGATCGAGCAGCTCAAGCTGATGGCGTTCCACAACGACCTCGGCCCCGACGATGTCTTCCACTGGTACAGCAGCAGCGGCTGGATCATGTGGAACGCGCAGGTGGCCGGGCTGCTGCTCGGCAGCACCATCGCCATCTACGACGGCAATCCGGCCTGGCCCGATGCCGGCGTGCTGTGGCGCTTCGTCGAAGACGCCGGCATCACGGTGTTCGGTGCCGGCGCGGCGTTCTTCACCGGCGGCATCAAGGCCGGCGTGGTGCCGTCGCGCGAGGCCGACCTGAGCCGCCTGCGCGGCATCGGCTCGACCGGTTCGCCGCTGCCCGCCGAGGCCTACGACTGGATCTACCGCAACGTGCGCGACGATATCTGGCTGGCGCCGATGTCCGGCGGCACCGACTTCGCCGGCTCCTTCGTCGCCGGCTGCCCGCTGCTGCCGGTCTACGCCGGCGAGATGCAATGCCGCTGCCTCGGCGCCAAGGTCGAGGCCTTCGACGAGGCCGGCCACCCGCGGATCGACGAGGTCGGCGAACTGGTCTGCACCGAGCCGATGCCCTCCATGCCGCTCTATCTGTGGGGCGACACCGACGGCAAGCGCTACCGCGACAGCTATTTCGATACCTACCCCGGCGTCTGGCGCCACGGCGACTGGATCAAGATCACCTCGCGCGGCGGCGCCATCATCTACGGCCGCTCGGACGCCACCATCAACCGGCACGGCATCCGCATGGGCACCAGCGAACTGTATCGCGTGGTCGAGGAACTGCCGGAGGTGCTCGACAGCATGGTGGTCGACCTCGAATATCTCGGCCGCGACTCGTATATGCCGCTGTTCGTCGTGCTGCGCGAAGGCATCGCGCTGGACGACAAGCTGGTCGACACGATCCGCGCGCGCATCCGCGAGGCGCTGTCGTCGCGGCACGTGCCCAACGCGATCCTGCAGGTCCCCGGCATCCCGCGCACGCTGTCGGGCAAGAAGATGGAGGTGCCGATCAAGAAGCTGCTGCTCGGCCATGACCCCGACAAGATCGCCAATCGCGACGCGATGGCCAACCCGGACACGCTGGACTGGTACTTCGACTACGCGCGGCGGTACTTGAGCGAGAGCAGCGCGGCGACGGCCTAGCGCATCGCGGCATCTACGTAATCGAAGCAGCAAGGGTAGGCGGCGTCGTGCCGGTATCATCCGGTGTTCCGCGCCCTACCCGTCTTCCGCAAGCACCATGCCCAGCTACCCGACGTTTCGCTTCCAGGACCAGGACCTGATCCGCATCGGGGACGACCACGACGCGCTGCTGTTCGCGCCGCGGGCCGGTGGCCGCCTGGTGCGCTGGATCCATCGCGGCGCCGACATCCTGTTCTGGCCGCACCACGCCGACTGGTCGCGCCCGGCCAAGATCCGCGGCGGCAATCCGCTGCTGTTTCCCTTTATCGGCCGCCATTTCGTCGACGGCGAAGCAGGCAAATGGCGCGATGCCGGCGGCGTGGTACGGACGATGCCGCAGCACGGTTTCGCACGCGACCTGCCGTTCGAGATCGAGCACTGCGATCCGGCGCGGTCGATCACGATGGTGCTGACCGATTCCGAAGCGACGCGCGACGCCTATCCGTTTTCGTTCCGCTTCGAGGCAAGCTACCGGCTGCTTGAAGACGGACTCGAAGTCACGTTGGCGGTGCGCAATACCGGCCGCGAGCCGCTGCCCTTCTATGCGGGCCACCACTTCTATTTCGCCGTGCCTCACGAATTGCGCGGCCAATGCCGGCTCACGATGCCGCCGGCCGAATGGCTACGGCAGCGCCCCGATGGCAGCCTGACCGCGGCCGAGCCCGGCGAAGCGGTCTACGCGCTGGACGACCCGCGCTTGCAGGACACCTTCCACCGCTTGCATGCGCCCGTGGTCCGCGCGTGTCAGCTGGCGATTCCGTCAAGCGATGGCGGCGGCACGGGCCGCGCCATCCGGATCGATCTCGATGCCAACGGAAGCACGGTCCCCTGGCAAGCCGTGACGACCTGGAGCGAACGCGAGGATTCGGACTTCTATTGCGTCGAGCCGTGGCTGGCCTTGCCCGACGCGATTCATCGGCCCGGCGAAACGCTGTGGGTTGCGCCAGGCGACCGCACCGAGGCGGTTTGCCGGCTGCTTCCCACCTAGCCGCCTTGCGCGCGCAGCCGGATCGCGCATAAAATGGCCGCCTCGCGCGGGCGTCGTATAATGGCTATTACCTTGGCTTCCCAAGCCAAAGACGTGGGTTCGATTCCCATCGCCCGCTCCACCCTTCCCTCCTGCAGTTCCTTCCGGTTGTATGAGCGCCTGTCGGTGTTCTCTCGCGATGCCGGCCGTTTCGCCGAATAACGCAGTGCCCCGATCAGCGATCGCATCGCCCGCGACGAATGGCGGCGACTCGGATAGTAGGGGTGGTAGCCGGGAAACATCGCCGCCATCCTCGGGGCGCTGACCGCGCGCCGCCCGGTGCGCCACCTCGGAGCCCGCCTCCACACTACCGCGGCCTGCCTGCGCTGATCCATTGCTCGACCTGTCGCAGGGTCAGGCGATAGCGCGCGCAATTATGAAGGTCCAGGCTGCGAAGCTCCGCATCGAGCAGGGTTCGGAAGACCTCGCTTTGGTCTTCCTGCAGCGACATGGCGGCGATCGCCTCCTCAGCGGTTTGGCGCTCCCGTACCACGCGGCCGATCGCCTCGTTCAAGGCTTCGCGGAACTGCAGCCGCACAGGGTCGGGAACGCCCATCGCTTCCAGCATCACGGCGTATTTCCGGATCGAACGCCGGTAAGCCCATTCGAACAGGTCGGCGGCCAAGGCGATGTTGCGGTGTTCGTAGACGCCCATCATGGCCAGCGCGTAGTCGCGCACCTCGATATCGAGGAACGACAGCGGCGCACAGTTGTAGAGCATCAACGGAATGTTGGCGGACAGCCGGCTGGTGCGCTTGTTGCCGTCCTCGAACGGCTGCAGGTAGGCGAGATTGACCCACAGGAAGAACGAGGCTTCGACGGGGTTCTTGATGCTTCGGGCCTTCTCGATGATCTGGCCCAGCATCTCTTCGAGCAGGTTCGGCACCTGGGCCGGCAAATAGGTCGTGTCGGTGATATTGACCACCTTGCGACGAATGCCGCCGAGTCCGCTGGCGTCCGCCAGCAGGTCGCGCATCAGGATGGCATGCACGTTTCGGACGAGCACCGTGGTCAACCCATACTCGGGCACCGCATCGACCATGAATTCGATGGCCGCCTTGTGATTGAGCAGCATGACCGCATCGAGGTCGCCGTCCGTGATCCCGCTCTTGAAGAGCTGCTCCGTGGCCAGCAGCGAATAGCGGTTGCCTTCGAGCCTCGACGACGCCCAGGACAGATCGATCAGCAGCGGTTCCAGCACCTTGCGCGCATAGGTGCCGGCAGGCTGCTGGCCGCTCATCCGGCCTTCCTCTGCCAGCGCGGCCGCCAGTCTCGGAGACAGCAACGTGCTGACGTTGGGCACATAGGCGTCGACGAACGATCGATCGTAGGTGACCGGCTCTCGCATGCCCAAGGGAAGCGACAGTATCGCCAGGATCGCCTGGCTTTCGTCGGACCACGCCGGTCCGCGACGGTCCGCGGGCCGCGGCGCCACCGTCGCGACCGGCTGGCCGCCCTCGGCAAGGCGATATCGCGTGGCGCGTGACCGCCCCTCGCGCACCACCTGGCCGTCTCGGACGAGCGCGTCGAGTTGACGCTTGACCGTGGTCCAGCCGGCCCGGACTTTACTTTTAAGTTCGGTAGAGCTGAGCCATGGGGCGTTCGTACGGCTTTGCTGTTGAAGTGCAGCAAGAACCTCATCTCTGACTGTCATTGGCCTCGTCCGGGCAGTTTTGGCCCATTCTAGCTCATTGCAGCTCATTGCAGCTCATTTCCAGCTCATTTCCAGCCCGTTCCAGCTCATTGCAGCCCATTTCGGCCCGTTGCAGCTCATTGCACCCATTCCAGCGCTGAAAGACAGGCCACACCGCAGACCGAAAGTATCGTCCCGGGACAACAGCGGCGCGGCTATTGCGCCGGTACGCCTGCGGTAAAATGGCGCCCCTGACAAACGTATCCTCTGGCCGCCGCTCTCGCCCTGTTCGGTGAATCGCCCGGCGGCCTTTTTGTTGCCATGCTTCCCGACGAATCCACCCCTACCCTGCCCGACGACGAGATGTCCGGCACTGCCGGCGAACCGAGCGGCCACGCGCAGGATCCCGCCGCCAATGTCGCCCATCCGCGCCGCATCCGCTCCTTCGTGCGCCGGGCGGGGCGGACCTCGACCGGCCAGCAGCGCGCCATCGACGAGCTGGGCCCGCGCTTCGTGCTGCCCTACACCGGCCAGCCGCTGGACTGGCAGGCGGCGTTCGGGCGAGAAGCGCCATCGATCCTGGAGATCGGTTTCGGCATGGGGGAGACGACGGCGCATATCGCGCAGCTGCGGCCGCAGGACAACTTCCTCGGCTGCGAGGTGCACGAGCCAGGCGTGGGGGCACTGCTCAAGCTGATCGGCGAGCGCGGCATCGGCAATATCCGGATCCTGCAGCACGACGCGGTCGAAGTGGTGGCCCACATGCTGACCGAGGAAAGCCTGGACGGCGTTCACATCTTCTTCCCCGATCCGTGGCACAAGAAGCGCCACAACAAGCGCCGGCTGGTGCAGCCGCCGCTGGTCAAGCTGTTGGCGAGCCGTTTGAAGTCCGGCGGCTATCTGCACTGTGCGACCGACTGGGAGGAGTACGCGCACCAGATGGTCGAGGTGCTGTCGGGCGAGCCGACGCTGGCCAATACTTCGGACGCGCCGGGCGGCTTTGCCGAGCGGCCCGACTACCGGCCGGTGACCAAGTTCGAGCGCCGCGGGCTACGGCTTGGACACGGCGTCTGGGATGTGGTGTTCCGCAAGCGGGGATGAGCGGAGGCTGAAGGATAGCTGACCTGACCCTCAGGCGGCCTATTGCGTTCTCCCTCTCCGCCTCATGGGAGAGGGCCGGGGAAAGGGAGGTGGTTTCAATCGGCATTGGCATGACCACCGCCGCATGCCCTCTCCCCCGCCCCTCTCCCGCAAGCGGGAGAGGGGAGAAAGAATGCAGCACTACGGGGCTTGGCAAACCTAATGTGTTCTCCCTCTCCCCCTCATGGGGGAGAGGGTTGGGGAGAGGGAGGTGGTTTCAAACCATGCCGGCATAGCCACCGCCGCGTGCCCTCTCCCCCGCCCCTCTGCCGCAAGCCGGAGAGGGGAGCAAACCGCGGCAAAGACGTTCAACCGTGCCAGGCCACGATGCCCAGCTGCGCGGTGGCCAGCACCAGCACG
The DNA here is from genome assembly GCF_021213615.1 of Cupriavidus sp. UGS-1. Taxonomy (NCBI): domain Bacteria; kingdom Pseudomonadati; phylum Pseudomonadota; class Betaproteobacteria; order Burkholderiales; family Burkholderiaceae; genus Cupriavidus; species Cupriavidus sp. UGS-1. The sequence continues at coordinate 298,316 of NZ_JAJQJF010000002.1, forward strand.
CCGAACACGATCCGGTACCAGGCGAACGGCTTGAAGTCGTGCGTCGCGACGAATCGCAGCAGCCAGCGCACGCACAGGAAGGCCGACAGGAAAGCGAACACGAAGCCGATCGCGAACACGCCGATGTCGTCGGCCGACAGCAGATCGCGCGCCTTGTACAGTTCGTAGACGCTGGCGCCGAAGATCACCGGGATCGCCAGGAAGAACGAGAACTCGGTCGCGACCTGGCGCGACAGTCCGAACAGCATGCCCCCGATGATGGTGGCGCCCGAGCGCGAGGTGCCCGGCACCAGCGCGAAGCACTGCGCGATGCCGACCTTCAGCGCGTCGCGCCAGTTCATGTCGTCGACCGATTCGATGCGCGGCGCGCTGGCCTTGGCCGCCTCGAGCAGCGCATTGCCTTGCGGATGCGACACCTGCCCGCGCCGGCTCTCGCGCCATTCGGCCAGCAGGATCACCAGTCCGCCGACGATGAACGCCGTCGCCACCGTGATCGGGTTGAACAGATAGGCCTTGATCCATTTGCCGAGCAGGAAGGCCAGCACGATCGCCGGCACCGTCGCGATGATCACGTTGATCGCGAAACGCTGCGCGCGCGGCTCGGTCGCGAGCCCGCCGACGACGTCGACGATGCGCCGGCGGAATTCCCAGCACACGGCCAGGATCGCGCCGAACTGGATCACGATCTCGAAGATCTTGCCCTTCTCGTCGTTGAAGTTCAGCAGCTCGCCGGCCAGGATCAGGTGCCCGGTGCTGGAGATCGGGAGAAACTCGGTCAGTCCTTCGACGATGCCGAGGATCAGGGCTTTGAGGGCGATGGCGATATCCATGCGATAGCGGACGATTGAAGCGATTCAGGGACAAGGCGCCCGCCGGCCGGCGCATTGGCGCAGCCACACGGGCACGCGTTGATAGCGTTGTTGACAGCGTCGATTCCAGGGGACGACCCAGGGCGGCACGACCATGCCGCCCCGCGAAGGCCGGGCGAACGCCGGCCCCGCATCGAATATTGTTCTTGCTGCTACTGCCGGTTGATCTTGACGTTGATGCCGTCCGGCAGCACGGTGATTGTACCGGGCTCGACACGCGAGCCGCCGAACTTGAGCTCGTCGGGCTTGAACGTATAGAGCGGATAGTCCTGCAGCAGCTGCTCGGCCAGAATGCCGCCGAGTGCGTTCAGCTGACGCGAGTACTGCTGCGGCAGCCCGGCCACGTCGAACTGCTTGACCTCGGGATCCTGCAGCACCACGGACTTCGTCGCCGGGTCGTAGCGCAGCGCGCTGTCGAGGGCAAAGCGTCCCTTCATCGCCTCGCGGAAGAACAGCCGGTTGTCCAGCGTGGCGTCGAACGCGATGCTGACGCGATTGCGCTGCGGATCGAGCACCAGTTGCGGGTTGGCCAGCTGGATGTCGAACAGCTGCATGTAGCGCTGGCTGAACGGAAACTTGCGCTCGAGCGCGGACTGTAGCTGGCTCTGCGAAAAGGTGTATTCGTTGCCGACCCAGCCGCAACCGGCCAGCCAGGCGAGCGACACGGTCAGCGCGGCGGTGCCGCAGGCCGCCAGCCAGCGCCGGCGAGAAATCATGGCCATCCACTGTTCTCCAGGTTCGGTCAGGCGCCGCGGGCCAATGCCGGCGCGGTCGCGACCTCAAGTTGCGTCAGCCAGTGCAGCGCCGCCTCGCGCGATTCGCCGCACATCTCGGCCGAGGGCCGCAGGCCGCCACAGAAGGCAGGCCGATCTGGGCGGCCGAACACGGCGCAGCGCATGTCGGGCAGCAACTGCGCGCATGGTACGCCGGCCGGCTTGCCCCGCGGCATGCCCGGCAGCGGCGAGGCGATCGACGGCGCGATACAGCAGGCGCCGCAACCGGCACGGCAGGAAACGTCAGACTGGCAGGACATCGCAATGGTTCAGAACGGCATGGCGGGGGCGATCGCCCGGCGCCAAAGCAGCCATTGTGCACCACCGCCCGGCCGCGGCCTGTGTTCCGGCCCACATCCGGGCGCCGCGCTTGACCGCTCCCGGGCGTGCACACTACATTACTGACCCATCGGTTATTTATTTCGCCGCCCGTCCTGGCGCGGCGCTCCCCTGCAGTGAATCCACCCCAAGTCCGACGCCTCGACGCCACCGCTGGTGCCAACACCGGGCCCAACGACGGCGCCCCCGAAGCGCGGCGCTGGTCGCGCCGCAAATCCGCCCGTCCGCAGGAGCTGGTGGCGGCGGCGCTCGAACTGTTTGTCGAGCGCGGCTACGCGGCCACGCGGCTGGAAGACGTCGCCGCGGCGGCCGGGGTATCGAAGGGCACGGTCTATCTGTACTTCGCCAACAAGAAGGAACTGTTCAAGACCGTGGTGCGCGAGAACCTGGTGCCGGCGCTGGTGCGCGGCACCGATCTGGTGGACACCTACGAGGGTTCGACCCCGGAGCTGCTGCGCGAGCTGCTGCGCGGCTGGTGGGGACTGATCGGCGCGACGCCGGTGGCCGGCCTGACCAAGCTGATCATGGCGGAATCGGCCAACTTCCCCGATATCGCGCGCTTCTACCACGAGGAGGTGATGGTGCCCGGCGACGAGCTGTTCGCGCGCGTGCTGGCGCGTGGCGTCGCCCGCGGCGAGTTCCGCTCGCTGCCGGCCAACCCGACCACCACGCTGATCTGCGCGCCGCTGGTTTTCCTGATGCTGTGGCAGCGCGCGTTCCGCATCGGCTCGGACGTCGACATCGATCCGGAGGCGTTTCTGGACAACCTGCTGCAGGTGCTGCTGTTCGGCCTGACCGCCGGCGCCGCGCGCGATACGCCGCTGCCGCCGCAGGCCGGTCCCTACGTCTGGGAACAGATCCGCGACGAGATGCAGGAACAAGCCCGTCTGCAAGGCGACGCTCGCGTCGACGGATCGCCGCACGATACCGTGCGCCACCCCGTGCGTGCAGTGCGGGCAAACGGCCGCCCCACCCCGGCGGCCACTCCCGAACCGAAACCGAAACGCCGCCGGACCGGCCGCGCCCCTGACGATGAAGATTTCGCGTAACAAGCTGCTGCTCGCGGTGTTGGGCCTGGCCGTGCTGGTTGGCGCCGGCGCGATGGTGCGCAAGGCCAGCGGCAGCAAGCAGCCCCCTGCAGCGGTGGCCCCTGCCCCGGCGGCCAACGTGATCGAGCTGCTGCAGGCCGACGTGGTCGCCGCCGCGGCGCACGACCTGCGCGTGACGCTGCCGCTGTCGGGCAGCCTGCGCGCGCTGAACCAGGCCGCGGTCAAGGCCAAGGTCTCGGGCGAGGTCCGCGACGTGCTGGTGCGCGAAGGCGAACCGGTGCGCGCGGGCCAGGTGATCGTGCGCATCGATCCGACCGAATACCAGGCCAAGGTCACGCAGGCGCGCGGGCAGATGCTGGCCCAGCGCGGGCAGTACGAGAACGCGCGCCAGACATACGAGCGCAATCGCGATCTGGTCGGACGCGGCTTCATCTCGAAGACCGCCTTCGACAAGTTCCAGTCCGAGCTCGACGTGGCCAAGGCCAATCTCGATGCGGCCGAGGGCGGGCTGGCGGTCGCGCAGAAGGCGCTGACCGACACCGTGGTCAAGTCGCCGCTGGACGGCATGGTCGCCGTGCGCTCGGTGCAGCCGGGCGAGAAGGTGTCACCGGACACCGCGCTGCTGGAGGTGGTCGACCTGCGCGTCCTCGAACTGGAGGCGCCGGTGCCGATGGCCGATGTCGGCCGCGTGGCGATCGGCCAGCCGGTCCAGCTTGAGGTCGAGGGCGCGGGCCGCTTCGAGGGCAAGCTGGTGCGGATCAACCCGGCCGTCACGCAGGGCACGCGCAGCATCATGGTCTACGTGCGCGTCGACAATCCCGAGCACCGGCTGCGCGCCGGCATGTTTGCGCAGGGCGGACTGGTTCTCGGCCAGCGCGCCGGCGTGGTGTCGGTGCCGATCACCGCGGTACGAACCGAGGGCGAGCGGGCCTTCGTCTATGTGATCGAGAACGGCGTGCTGGCCGAGCGGCCGGTGCAGCTTGGCATCCGCGACGACAGCACCGGGCTGGTCGAGATCGCCGGCGGCCTGACGAGCGGCGCGCAGGTCGTGCGCAGCAACCTCGGCACCTTGCGGGTCGGCAGTCAGGTTCGCCTGGTCAAGGCCTGAACGAGCGGAGCGCCCGATATGTGGTTCACGCGTCTGTCGATCCGCAACCCGGTGATGGCCACGATGATGATGATGGCCTTCATCGTGATCGGGCTGTTTTCGTACCAGCGGCTGCCGGTCGACCAGTTCCCGGACATCACCTTCCCGATCGTCGTGGTGCAGACCGAATATCCGGGCGCGCCGCCCGAGTCGGTCGAGTCCGATGTCACGCGCAAGGTCGAGGAGATCGTCAATACGATTTCGGGCATCGACGAGATCTTCTCGCACTCGTACCAGGGCACCTCGGTCGTCGTGATCAAGTTCGACCTGTCGGTCGACGTGGCGCAGGCCGCCCAGGACGTGCGCGACAAGATCGCGCTGATCCGGCCGCAGTTCCGCGACGAGGTCGAGGAACCGCGCGTGCTGCGCTACGACCCGTCGGACGCGCCGATCTTCCATCTGTCGGTCTCGAACGCGCCCGGCTCCGCGCGCAGCCAGCGCGAACTGACCACCATCGCGGACCAGATCGTGCGCAAACGGCTGGAGACGGTGCGCGGCGTCGGCGCGATCAGCATCGTCGGCGGCACCAAGCGCGAGATCGAGATCCGGATTCGCCCGGCGCAGTTGGAGGCGCTGGGCATCGGTGTCGACCAGGTGATGACCGCGATCCGCAACGAGAACCAGGAGCTGCCCGCGGGCGAGCTGCGTTCGTCGGCGACCGAGACCGTGGTGCAGATCAAGGGCCGTGTGGTGGATCCGGCCGCGTTCAGGCAGATCATCGTCGCGCGCCGGGGCAATCAGCCGGTCACGCTCGAGCAGGTGGCCGAGGTCCGCGACGGCGAACAGGAACAGGAAAGCCTGGCCCTGCTCGGCGGCAAGCGCGCGCTGTTCCTGTCGGTGGTCAAGGCACAGGGGCAGAACACCGTCGATACGGTCGACGGCCTGGTGCGCATGACCGACGAGGTGCGCAAGCTGGTGCCGGCCGGCGTGCAGCTGACCGTGATCAACGACAGCGCGCGCGGCATCCGCCGCAGCGTCGACGAGGTCCGCTCGACGCTGCTCGAGGGTGCGTTCCTGACGGTGGCGATCGTCTTCCTGTTCCTCGGCTCGTGGCGCAGCACGGTGATCACCGGGCTGACGCTGCCGATCGCGCTGATCGGCACCTTCGGCGTGATGTACCTGTTCGGCTTCACGCTGAACGTGATCACGCTGATGGCGCTGTCGCTGTGCGTCGGCCTGCTGATCGACGATGCCATCGTGGTGCGCGAGAACATCGTGCGGCACAACCTGATGGGCAAGAACCACCGCGCCGCGGCGCTGGACGGCACCGAGGAGATCGGCCTGGCGGTGCTGGCGACGACGTTCTCGATCGTCGCGGTGTTCCTGCCGGTCGGCTTCATGGGCGGCATCATCGGCCGCTTCTTCCATCAGTTCGGCATCACCGTGGTCGCCGCGGTGATGATCTCGATGTTCGTGTCGTTCACGCTGGACCCGATGCTGTCGTCGGTCTGGCACGACCCGGACCTGCACGGCACCGGCAACAAGCGCAGCTGGTACGGCCGCAGCATCGGCCGGCTGCTGGACTGGTTCTCGGCGCGGATGGACGCGCTCGGCCACGGCTATGGCGCAATGCTGGGCTGGGCGCTGAAGCACCGGCTGGCGACCGCGCTGATCGCCGTGGCGACCTTCTTCGGCAGCTTCGCGCTGGTGCCGCTGATCGGCACCGAGTTCGTACCGAACGCCGACCTCGGCGAGACGCAGATCGGCTTCACCACGCCGGTCGGCACCGCGCTCGAGGTCACCGAGGCCAAGGTGCGGCAGGTCGAGGCCGCGCTGCGCGAATTCCCCGAGGTCGCCTACACCTACGCGACCATCAATGCCGGCAACACTTCGGGCCGCAACAACGCGCTGGTGTCGGTGCGGCTGGTCGACCGCAAGCAGCGCGAGCGGACCACCACGCAGCTCAATCCCTTGATCCGCGAGCGGATGAACCGCATCGCCGGCATCACGCTGACGATGGTCGGCATGCCCGATGGCGCCGGCGGGCAGAAGGCGATCCAGGTCTCGCTGCAGGGCGACGACCTGGGCGAACTGAAGCGGCTGTCGAAGGAGGCATCGCGCCGGATGCGGGCGATCCCCGGGCTGGTCGATCTCGATTCCAGCATGAAGGACGACCGTCCCACCGTCGAGGTGCGGATCCGCCGCGAGCTAGCCTCGGACCTGGGCATCGGCATCACGCAGATCGGCAATGCGCTGCGGCCGCTGCTGGCCGGCGATGCGATCAGCAGCTGGCGCGCGCCGGACGACGAGAACTACGACGTCCGCGTGCGGCTGCCGAAGGACGCGCGCACCGGCATGGCGGACCTGTCGGCGCTGATGATCGCCAGCACGCAGACCAACCCCGACGGCTCGCCGCGGATGGTGCCGCTGCGCCAGATCGCCGAGCTGGTGCCGACCACCGGGGCCAATCAGATCAGCCGGCGCGACCTGAACCGCGAGGTCGAACTGACGGCCAATACGGCCGGACGGTCGCAGGGCGAGGTCGCGCGCGACATCCAGCACGCGCTCGACGGCATGACGTGGCCGGTCGGCTACAAGTACCGCTTCGGCGGCTCGACCAAGTCGATGAACGAATCGTTCGGCTATGCGGTGTCGGCGCTCGCGCTGGCGGTGATCTTCATCTACATGATCCTCGCCTCGCAGTTCGCCAGCTTCTTCCAGCCGGTCGCCATCATGACGTCGCTGCCGCTGACGCTGATCGGCGTGTTCGCGGCGCTGCTGCTGTTCGGCTCGACGCTGAACATGTTCTCGATCATCGGCTTCATCATGCTGATGGGCCTGGTGACCAAGAACGCGATCCTGCTGGTCGACTTCGCCAATCAGGCGCGGCGCGGCGAGCACGGCAAGGCACCGCTGTCGCGCGAGGCGGCGCTGGTCGAGGCGGCCCGCGTGCGGCTGCGCCCGATCCTGATGACCACGCTGGCGATGATCTTCGGCATGGTGCCGCTGGCCTTCAGCCTCGGCGAAGGCGCCGAGCAGCGCGCCCCGATGGGACAGACGGTGATCGGCGGCATCATCACCTCGTCGATCCTGACGCTGGTGGTGGTGCCGGTGATTTACACCTACCTGGACGACTTTGGCGGCTGGCTGGCCCGGCGCTGGCGGGGCAAGGCGGCGGGGGACGTACCCCAGGGCGAAGCCGGAGCGGCGGCTCCCGCGGGTCAGGACCCGTCGGCGGACGCTGCCCTGCCGGCCTCGCGCCGGCCCGCGAGCGCGGAATGACGATCCGACGCACCGGCGCCAGGCGCCCCGCCCCCGCTCCGGTCGGATGCCCCGGCGTCACGCCGGGGAGTTAAAATGTCGGGTTTGACGGAATTCCCCGGCCCCTGGCACCGCGCGGCCGGAATACGAAACAGATAGCGGTTGGCATAGCAAGGAAGGCAAGATGGACCTCGAAAAAGCCCGATTCAACATGATCGAACAGCAGATCCGGCCCTGGGACGTGCTGGATCAGGAAATCCTCGACCTGCTGGCCGTGGTCAAGCGCGAGCAGTTCGTGCCCGCGGCGTACCAGGCGCTGGCCTTCGTCGATACGGAAATCCCGCTGCCGGGCGGCCAGAACATGCTGGCACCGCGCGTCGAGGCCCGCGTGCTGCAGGAACTGGGCGTGCGCAAGCACGAGAACGTGCTGGAGATCGGCGCCGGTTCCGGCTACATGGCCGCGCTGCTGGCCCATCGCGCCCGCCACGTGCTGACCGTGGACATCCGCCCCGAACTGGCCGCGCTGGCGCGCGAGAACCTGGCCAAGGCCGGCATCGTCAACGTCGAGGTCGCCGAGGGCAATGCCGCCGACGGCTGGCCCGCCGGCGCCCCCTACGACGTGATCTGCATCTCCGGCTCGCTGCCGGCGGTGCCCGAGGCGATGCTGTCGCAGATCAAGGTCGGCGGCCGCATCGCCGCCTTCGTCGGCACGCTGCCGGTGATGGAGGCGCAGCTGATCACGCGCGTGTCGGACACCGAATACCAGACCGTCAATCTGTTCGAGACCGCGGTCGCCCCGCTGACCGGCATCAAGCCGCCGTCGCGCTTCCAGTTCTGAACCGGAAACCACCATGCAGCAGATTACCGCCACCGAGTTGTCCCAATGGCTGGGCGACGCCAACCGCGCCAAGCCGGTGCTGCTCGACGTGCGCGAGGACTGGGAAGTCCAGACCTGCGCGCTGCCCGGCATCACGCATATCCCGATGGGCCAGATCGTCGCGCGCGCCGCCGAGCTGGACCCGGACGCCGAAGTCGTCTGCGTCTGCCATCACGGCGGCCGCAGCATGCAGGTGGCCAACTTCCTGGAGCGGCAACATGGCTTCGGCAAGGTCTACAACCTGAGCGGCGGGGTGCATGCCTGGGCCGAACAGGTCGATCCCGCGATGCCGAAGTACTGAGCGGACGCTAACCGTCGGCCGCGCCGCGTCCGACAAGCTGGAGACGTCATGAGGTTTGCGCTGTGTCCCGCGCGGAGTGCCGCGCATGCTGTTGCGTCGAATGGAGTGTCGAAGGGTTTGTCGGAGGGTCGGGTCGATGGCCTTGCGCTCGGTCCATCGCGCGCCGTCTCCGGCGTGGCGCTGGCGCTGTGCCTGGCCGCCCTGCTGCCGTTGCCTGCCAGCGCGGCCGACCTGCTGCAGGTCTATCGCGAGGCGCAGTCCAACGACGCCCAGTTCGCCAGCGCGCGCGCCCAGCTTGCCGCCTCGCAGGAACGGCTGCCGCAGGGCCGCGCCGGCCTGCTGCCGCAAATCAACGGCGTGGCCGGCGTTACCCGCACCAAGATCGACCAGAGCGCGCCGATCGACGCCAACCGCTTCCTGAACAACAAGAACTGGGCGCTGCAGCTGACGCAGCCGCTGTTCCGCTGGGACCGCTGGGAAACCTACAAGCAGGGCGAACTGGCTGCGCTGGCGGGGGAAGTCACCTTCAGCCAGGCGCAGCTGGACCTGATCACGCGCACGTCCCAGGCCTACTTCGACGTGCTGGCCGCGCAGGACAACCTGTATCTGGCCGGCGCGCAGAAGCGCGCGATCGCCGAGCAGCTCGAGCAGGCCAAGCGCAATTTCGAGGTCGGCACCGCGACGATCACCGATACCAACGACGCGCAGGCCCGCTATGACCTCGCCGTCTCGACCGAAATCGCCGCGCAGAACGAGCTCGAGGTCCGGCGCGCGACGCTGCAGCAGATCACCGGCAGGCCGGTCGACGAGCTGATGGGCCTGCGCCCCGCCGCCGACATCCCCGGCCCCCAGCCGGCCGACGTCAACCTGTGGGCGCAGCAGGCCGAACAGACCAACCCGCAGGTCAGCCTGGCCCGCTACAACCTCGAGACCGCGCAGCGCGAATACAACAAGGCGCGCGCCGGCCACCTGCCCTCGGTCGATCTGGTCGCCTCGTACGGCTATCAGGATTCATCGGGCCTGGTGCAGCAGCAGATCAACGTCGCCAGCCGCTACAACAGCGCGCAGATCGGCGTGCAGCTGACCATTCCGATCTACGCCGGCGGCCAGATCCAGTCGCGTGCGCGCGAAACGCTGGCGCTGGCCGACCGTGCCGCCAGCGATCTCGAATTCGCGCGCCGCACCGCGGCGCAGAATGCGCGGCAGACCTTCTCCGGCGTATCGAACGGACTGGCCCAGGTGCGCGCGCTGGAAGCGGCCGAGCGCTCGGCGCAGACCGCGGTCGAGTCGAACCGGCTCGGCTACGAGGTCGGCGTGCGCATCAACATCGACGTGCTGAACGCCGAGGCGCAACTGTTCTCGACCCGCCGCGACCTGGCCCGGGCCCGCTACGACGCCATCATGAACGGCCTGCGCCTGAAGGCCGCCACCGGCTCGCTCAGCGAAGACGACCTGGTGCAGATCAACACGCTGCTGACCCTGCCGCCGGGCTCGATGTACAAGCTGCCCGAGCCGGCGAAGGCCGCGGCGCCCGCGTCCAAGCCGGCGCGGACGGCAAGGCGCGGCTGAGCCGATCCGTCAGGCCTCGTGCCGCAGCGTAGCCGGCCGGCATGATCACGACGCTCGCCATCGCCAACTACCGCTCCATCCGGGAGCTGGTGATGCCGCTGGGGCCGCTCAATGTGGTCAGCGGCCAGAACGGGACCGGCAAATCGAATCTGTATCGCGCGCTGCGCCTGCTGGCGGCAACCGCGCAAGGTGGCGTGGTGGCGGCGCTGGCGCGCGAAGGCGGCATGCAATCGACGCTGTGGGCCGGGCCGGAGACGGTGTCCCGCGCGATGCTGCGCGGCGAGCAGCCGGTGCAGGGGACGGTGCGCCAGCATCCGGTATCGCTGCGACTTGGCTTTGCCTCCGATGAGTTCGGCTATGCGATCGAACTCGGGCTGCGGCAGGCAATCGATTCGATGTTCACGCTGGACCCGGACATCAAGCGCGAAACCATCTGGCATGGCGAGGCGGCCCATCCTTCGTCATTGCTGGTCGACCGGCGCGGCGCGGGCGTGCGGGCGCGCGACGACAAGGGACGCTGGCAAAGCCTGCCGCTGCCCCTGCGCGGCTTCGACAGCATGCTGACCGAATATGCGGACCGCCGCAGCACACCGGAGATGCTGACGGTGCGCGAGCAGGTCCGCTCATGGCGCTTCTACGATCATTTCCGTACCGATGCCGATGCGCTGGCACGCCAGCCTCAGGTCGGCACGCATACGCCGGTGCTGTCGGACGACGGACGGGACCTGGCCGCGGCGCTGCAGACGATCCGCGAAATCGGCGACCGTGACGCGTTGAACGAATGCATCGACGATGCCTTCCCGGGCTCGCGCATCGAGATCGCCGCGCAGGACGGCCGTTTCGAGCTGCTGCTGTGGCAGCCCAGCATGCTGCGGCCGCTGCGCGCCGCCGAGCTGTCCGACGGCACGCTGCGCTATCTGCTGCTAGCCGCGGCGCTGCATACGCCGCGACCGCCGGCGCTGCTGGTGCTCAACGAACCGGAAACCAGCCTGCATGCCGACCTGCTGCCCGCGCTGGGCCGCATGATCGGCAAGGCCGCGCAACGCTCGCAGGTCATCGTGGTCTCGCATGCGGCGCGGCTGATCGCGGCGCTGGAGCAGCAGCCGGACAGCCAGGCGATCGTGCTGGAGAAGGCGCTGGGGCAGACGCAGGTGGCGGGCCTTGGCGACCTGCAGCGGCCGGCGTGGAGCTGGTTGCCGCGTTAGGCGACATTTCGGGTGCTGCTGCCCCTCCCCCGGCCTCTCCCGCGCGCGGGAGAGCGGAGACCACGGTAAAACCAGCTTCCCGTCAATTGACCCGCGTACGCCGCTGCACCTCCAGCAGCTCCCACCGGATCGCCGATGCATCGGCCGGCGGATTGGGCACGCGGTACTCGCGCACGCGCAGCGTGTAGGCGATGCCCGGCTCGAAGTCGAGCCCTTCGATGGGTCCGTACCACAGCTGCCAGGCGCCATTGGGATCGTCGCGGAAGCGATAGCAGGTCTGCTTGCCAACGCCCGTGCATTCGACCCGCTGCGAGTCGATATAGACAATCTTCTCGACGCCCGGCGCGGCCTTGGCCTGCTGGTCATCGAGCCGGTCGCCGCGCCGGCCGACGCCCTCGCGCTCCACGAAATGCAGCAGATCGCCATCGGCGGTCTTCCAGATGATCTGGCGCCCGGTCGACCCGGCCGACGGTTGCGTGCCGACCGTCGTGAACGGCGACTGCATCGCCTTGAGCAGGCTGTTCTCGACCTCCATCAGCGGCGGCGGGCAGGCGCGGCGCGTGGTGGCGACGCGATCGAAGCGCATGCCGCTGTCGGTCTTGCCATAGCTGCCGGTCATCCGGTTGCAGCCGGCGTTGCCAGTCACCGTGCCCTGCGCCGCGTCGATGCCGGCGTTGAACTCGAACAGCACCGGCTCGCCGTTGTCGCCATGCGGAATCTGTTTCAGCGAGCCGTCCGGCATCTGCCAGCGCACCAGCTCCCAGCGGCTCGGACCGCCGGGCCGGGTCTCGCTCAGCGTCGGCGTGGCCGATGGCGAATCGGGGGCCGGCGCGGTGGCACAGCCGGTCATCGCCGCGCCAAGCAGCGTTGCTGCCGCGGCGGCGGTACCCATGCGGAAGGACAGGGACATCGGTTCGCTCCTCGGGTTGGCGGGACGTATCGACGACGATGATGCGTCCCGAAGCAAAGAGAATGCCGGACGCGCCCACACGGGGCGCCTGGCAAGTGTACGCAATCGGTTTGACGGGGCGGCGGTCAGCGAGAGCCTTCGCTGTGCGCCGCGGCCGATCCATCGGTCCCTTGGCCGACCTGGGTCGCCGGAGCCTGGGCCGGCGCCGGCAGCGCCGGCACCAGCGCCTCGACGGTGCGGGCGGTGGCGCCACGGTGCTCGCCGGCAAAGGCCCGCGCCTGCGTCCGCATGCGCGACAGCCGTTCGCGGTCCGACAGCAGCACCGCGGCCGTATGCATCAGCTGTTCGGCGCTGTCGACGCGCAGGCAGGCACCGGCGGCGATCGCATCGTCGGTGGCCTGCGCGAAGTTGAACGTATGCGGGCCGATCAGCACCGGCGTGCCGACCGCGCAGGCCTCGATCAGATTCTGGCCACCGAGCGGCAACAGGCTGCCGCCGATAAAGGCGACATCCGATGCCGCAAAATACATGGCCATCTCGCCCATCGAATCGCCCAGCAGCACGTCCGCGTCGATGGGCCGATCGAGCCCGTCCTCGCCCAGCGCGCTGCGGCGCTGCAGCGTGAAGCCGGTCTGCGTGACCATCGCCGCCACCGCATCGAAGCGTTGCGGGTGGCGCGGCACCAGCAGCAGCGCCGGCGGACGCGCCGTGTCGGCGCCCTGCCCCCACACGTCGCCGCACAGCTTGCGCCAGCGCGACAGCGCATCGAGCAGCATCGCTTCCTCACCCTCGCGCGTGCTCGCCGCGGCCAATACCGGCCGCGTGCCAAAGGCCCGGCGCAGCCGCTGTCCGCGCTCGATCTGCTCGGCCGATGGCTGCATGTCGAACTTCAGGTTGCCGGTCATGCGTACCGCCGCCACGCCGAGTGCACGGAAGCGTTCGGCATCGCCCTGGGTCTGCGCCAGTACCTCGGTGAAGTCGGCATACATCGCCGCCGCGGCGCGGCCGAAGCGGGCGGTACGGCGAAAGCTGCGCGGCGACAGCCGCGCATTGACCAGGTACAGCGGCACGCCGGCCAGCCGCGCGCCGCGCACCAGGTTCGGCCACACCTCGGTCTCCATCAGCATGCCGGCCTCCGGCCGGAAATGCGCCAGGAAACGCCGCACCAGCGCCGGCACGTCGTAAGGGAGGTAGCACTGCACCAGCCGCGGCGGATCGGTGGCCATCTCTGCGCCGAACAGCTCGGCGCCGGTCTGCCGGCCGGTCGGCGTCATATGCGTCAGCACGATGCGATGGCCCGGATAGGCGGCCAGCAGCCGCGCGATCAACGGCTGCGCGGCGCGCGTCTCGCCGACCGAGACCGCATGGACCCAGAGCCATGGGCCCTGCGTCGGCAGCCCCTCGTAGCGCCCGAGGCGTTCGCCGACATGCCGCAGATAGCCGGGCTCCTTGCGCGCGCGCCACGCCAGCCGCGCCAGCGCCGTCGGCAGGATCAAACCCCAGGCCAGGTTGTACAGAACACGCAACAGCATCAGCCTTCCCGTCCGAGCCCACGCACGCGGCGCGCCGCCGCATGGACCTCCTCGACCGTCGGCGCCTCGCCGTCGTCGCCGACATTGGCGATGCGCGCCGACCAATAGCCCTCGGTCTTCCAGCGCCAGGTCGCGGTATAGATTTCCACGGTCGGCCGGCACAGCGCCGCGGCGATATGCACCAGCCCCGTGTCGACGCCGACCACCAGTTCGGCGCGATTGATCAGGCCGAAGCCCTGCATCACCGTAAAGCGCGGCAGCACGCGCGAGCCCGGCACGCCGGCGGCGATGCGCTCGGCGGCCTGCCGCTCGGCCTCGTTGCCCCAAGGCAGCATCACCGCCAGCCCCTCGGCGAACAGGCGCCGGCCCAGCTCATGCCAGTGTTCCAGCGGCCAGCGCTTCTTCGCGCCGGCGGTCGCATGGAAGCAGACCGCGTAGCGCGTCGGCAGATCGGACCACAGCGGATCGTTGGCATGCAGCACGCGCGCCTCGTCGCCGAAGAAGCGCGGCGGCTCGGCCGGCGCGACGCCGGTCAGCGCGGCGCCGAGCAGGCGCGAACGGCGCACCGAATGGGTCTGCAGCGGGACCTGGATCGGATCGGTGTAGAACAGCCGCGAGGCCGGCTCGTAGCCCGAGCCCTGCGTCGCATTGGCCAGGCCGATCACCGGCGCGCCCGCATTCCGGCGCGCGATGCGGGAGACCACCGCGGTCTTCAGCAGCCCCTGCGTCTCGATCACCGCGTCGTAGGCGTCCTCGCGCAGCGCGCGGCGGAAGGCCGCCAGCTCGCTCCACACCGCGCCGGAGAACAGGCCCTTGCGCCAGCGCCGCAGCGCGAACGGAATCACGCGCCGCACCTGCGGCAGCAGCCGCACCAGCTCGACATAGCCCTCCTCGACGACCCAGTCGATCTCGCAATCAGGCCAGCGCGCGCGCAGATCGTGGATCAGCGGCATGTTGTGCACGACGTCGCCGAGAGAGGACACCTTGACCACCAGGATGCGCGGCCGCTCCGGCATGCGCACGCCCAGCGGGCGCGGCATGCCGGCGGCCTCGATCGCCTCGGGGGCGGCGCTGTCCTGCAACGGTACTGCCGGATCGACCGGCATCCGCTCAGAACGGCAGCTGGGCATCCGGCTTCTCGGCCAGGATCACGCGCTTGAATTCCGCCTGGATGCGGGCCAGCGCGGCGTCGTTATCGGCCTCGAAGCGCATCACCACCACCGGCGTGGTGTTCGACGGACGGGCCAGCCCGAAACCGTCGGGATATTCGACACGAACGCCGTCGATCGTGATGACCTCGCGCGCGCCTTCGAACTTCGCATTGGCGCGGATCCTGTCGAGCAGCGTGAAGGGCTCGCCTTCCGCGCATTTCAATTGCAGCTCCGGCGTGCAGATCGAATTGGGCAGCGCGTTCAGCACGGCGCTCGGATCGTCGTGGCGCGACAGGATCTCCAGCAGGCGTGCGCCAGTGTAGAGGCCATCGTCGAAGCCATACCAGCGGTCCTTGAAGAACACGTGGCCGCTCATCTCGCCGGCGATCGGCGCGCCGGTTTCCTTCAGCTTGGCCTTGACCAGCGAATGGCCCGTCTTCCACATCAGCGGCTCGCCGCCATGCTCGCGAATCCACGGCGCCAGCTTGCCGGTGCACTTGACGTCGTAGATGATCTGCTGGCCCGGATGGCGCGACAGGATCTCCTGCGCGAACAGCATCAGCTGACGGTCCGGGAAGATGACCTGGCCATCCTTGGTGACCACGCCGAGCCGGTCGCCATCGCCGTCGAAGGCCAGGCCCAGCTCGTTGTCGGTCTCGCGCAGGCAGCGCATCAGATCCTGCAGGTTCTCCAGATGCGCGGGATCCGGATGGTGGTTCGGGAAGTTGCCGTCGACGTCGCAGAACAGCTCGGTCACTTCGCAGCCGAGCGCGCGGAACAGGTCGCCGACGAAGGCGCCGGCCACGCCGTTGCCGGCATCGAGCGCGATCTTCATCGGCCGCGCCAGCTTGACGTCGCTGGCGATGCGGTCCAGGTACTGCTGTCGGATGTCGACCTGCTGATAGTCGCCGGCACCGCTGGCGAAGCGTTCGGCGACGATGCGCTCGCGCAGGCCCTGGATCTGCTCGCCATAGATGGCCTTGCCGGCCAGCACCATCTTGAAGCCGTTGTAGTCGGGCGGATTATGGCTGCCGGTGACCATGATGCCCGAGGTCGCGCGGCGGCCGGCCAGCTCGACATTGGTGCCGAAGTACACCATCGGCGTGGCGACCATGCCGAGGTCGATCACATCCATGCCGGCGGCGCGCAGGCCCTCGACCAATGCCGACAGCAGTTCCGGCCCGGACAGGCGCCCGTCACGGCCGACGACGACCGCGGTCTCGCCGGCCTCGGCCGCAGCGGAACCAAAGGACAGGCCAATGGCACGGGCGACATCGCGAGTCAGGGTCTTGCCGACGATGCCGCGGATGTCGTAAGCCTTGAAGATGGAGGAATCGATTTGCATGCAGCTTCCTGGAAGTGAAGGGAGCGGGCGCCCCACCGAGGGCCTGGAGCCGGACAGTTCGTATGCCCCGCCATGTGCCCAGAACGGCGCGCCAAAACCTGTATTTTGCCGGATTGCGATCAGGCACGGCAGTTATAATCGGTTCGGCCGGGCAGTTCGGTGTCCTGACACACGCCATCGCACCCACGATTTGCTGCGCCGCCCGCCGCCATTCCCGCCGCCATTCCGATATCGCGCCCTCCTGCCACCGTGCCCTTGTCGCCGCGCTCGTTTCCCCATTCTCCGGCGCGCTGGTCCCTGCGCCGGTCCCAGCGTTTGTCCGAGTCCCAGCCCTTGTCTGCCCCCGCGCTGCCGGGGGATCGGGAACAGGCACGGCGGCCCCGCATCGCCTACCTGATCACCAATTCGGAGATCGGCGGCGCGCAGGCCCATGTGGCCACGCTGCTGGAGGCGCTGGGCAACCGGGTGGAAGCGATCGTGCTGGCCGGCGGCGACGGTCCGCTGCTGCCGACCGCGGCAGCGCTCGGGGCGCGCACGGTCCGGCTGTCCCTGCTCGACAACGCGCTGTCTCCGCTGCGCGCGTTCGCCGCGCTGCGCGAACTGATCCAGGCGCTGCGCCAGGCCGATCCGGACCTGATCCACGCGCACAGTGCCAAGGCCGGCGCGCTGGGCCGCATCGCCGGTTGGCTGCTTGGCATCCCCGTCGTCTATACCGTGCACGGCTTCGGCTTCAAGCCGGCCGCACCGCGCCGGCAGCGGATCGCCGCCCGCGCCGCCGAATGGCTGCTGGCCCCGCTGACCGCACGGCTGATCTGCGTCGCCCAGGCCGAGCGCGAACTGGCACGTGGCCTGCCCCTGCCGGCGCGGCGGATCTCCGTGATCCACAACGGCATTGCCGATGTGCCGGCGCGCGCCCAGCCTGGCGCGCCGATGCATCGCATCGTGATGGTTGCACGCTTCGCCGCCCCCAAACGGGCCGATCTGCTGATCCGCGCCTTCGCCGAGCTGGCCCATGGCGATGGCGCGCTGGCCGGTTGCGAGCTGGTGATCGCCGGCGATGGCCCGCTACTGCCGGCGATGCGGGCGCTGGCCGAACGCCTCACCCCCGGCCGCGTGGTGTTCAGCGGCAATGTCGCCGACGTGCCCGCGCTGCTGGCATCGGCGCAGGCCTTCGTGCTGGCCTCCGACCACGAGGGCTTTCCGCTGTCCATTCTGGAGGCGATGCGCGCCGGTCTGCCGGTCGTCGCCACCGATCTGCCCGGCATTCGCGAGCAGCTCGACGACGGACGCTGCGGCTTGCTGTGCGCGCCCGGCAGCGTGCCGGCCTTGGCCGACGCGCTGGCGCGCCTGGCCGGCGATGCCACGCTGCGGACGTCGCTGGGCACGGCCGCACGCGAACGCTGGGCGCTGCACTATGGCGTGACCGCAATGGCCGATGCGACCTGGTCGACCTACCGCGAGAATCTGCCGGCTGCCGCGCCGGCCAACGTGCCGCTCGCGCGGGACAGGGCCTGAGGGAATGCGCATGGACAAGGCATCGGGCACCGCCCGCCAAGCCCGCGTACCGCTGGCCATCCGCGCCCGCGGCTCCGAAACGATGCGCCGCGCCAGCCGTATGCTCGGCTGGGCCCTGCTCGGCCTGCTGCCTTTCGCGCTGAACATGGGACTGGCCGAAGCCGCGCACCAGGCGGGCTACGTCACCCACGTGTTCCCGCGCACGCTGCTGTGGTCGATCGTCCCGTATCTGCTGGCCTTCGTGCTGCTGCACCGCTCGCTGCATCTGCCAGCGATGGAAGGCAACAGCCTGGTCGGCCTCGCGGCAACCCTGCCCTTCGTCGCGCTGCTGTTCGCCTTCGCCGCCTTCCAGATCCCCTACTCGCGCGGCGCGCTGCTGCTCGGCTACCTGACCACGCTGGCGTGGATCTGGGCCGGCTACCGGCGCTATGTGCAGAACTACGTGCCGGTGTTCGGCTACACCGACCCCGCGGCCCTCGCGCAGCTGCAGCAGCTGCTGGCGATGCCCGGCGCGCTGCCGCCGGGACGTACCCGCTTCGAGCCGATTGCCTCGATCGAAGAGGCGGTGCACTGCGACGGCCTGATGCTCGATCGCAGCGCCGCCGCCGATCCCGAGCGCACGCGGCTGCTGGCGCGCTACAAGATGAGCCACGTGCGGATCTACTCGGTCGAGCGCGTCGGCGAGATGCTGACCGGCCGGCTGGGGCTCGACCATATCGACGAGAACTTCCTCGACGATCATGCCGCGCACTATTTCTACGGCTATCTGAAGCGCCTGATCGATGTCGCCACGGTGCTGTGCCTGGCCCCGTTGGCGCTGCCCGCGGCCCTTGCCGTTGCGGTGGCTATCCGGCTCGATTCGCCCGGCCCCGCGCTGTTCCGGCAGGTACGGGTCGGCCTGCTGGGCAAGCCATTCACGATGCTCAAGTTCCGCAGCATGGAAGCCGCGCCGCAGGACGCAGCCCGCTTCGCCGCCCGGCGCGACCCGCGCGTGACCCGCGTCGGCCGCGTGATCCGCAAATACCGGCTCGACGAGATCCCGCAGCTGTGGAACGTGCTGACCGGCGACATGAGCCTGATCGGGCCGCGTCCCGAGCAGGTGCCGATGGTCGAGCGCTTTGCCGACACGATCCCCTACTACCCGTACCGGCATCTGGTGCGCCCAGGCCTGTCGGGCTGGGCGCAGGTGCAGCAGGGCTATGCGGGCACGCACGAGGAAACGGTCACCAAGCTCAGCTACGACCTGTACTACGTGAAGCATTGCAGCTTCGCGCTCGATCTGCTGGTGGCGGTGAAGACGGTGCGGACGTTGCTGACTGGGTATGGGGCGCGGTGATGCAGGCGCATGAGCGCGGCGTGGCGCCGGTGCGTGGCCTGTCGGCGAATGCGCCCGGATCGTTTGGTTCGACGGCATTGCCGTTCGCGTCGACCTCCTCCTCCATGGAACTGCCGCAGTTACCGCGCTCGCCGATGCGCATTCTGCTGCTGACCACCGGCCTGCGCCTTGGCGGCGCAGAGCAGCAGGTCGCCGCGCTCGCGCGCCGCTTCGATGCACTGGGCCACGGGGTAGCGGTGGTCAGCCTGACGCCGGGATGCGAGGTGGCACTGCCGCCCGGCATCGAGACGCTGAACCTCGCCATGCGCAAGTCGCCGTGGTCGATGGCGCGGGCGCTGCGGCAGATGCGCCGTTTCATCCAACACTGGCGGCCGGACGTCATCCACGCGCACATGGTCCATGCCAACCTGTTCGGCCGCGCCTTGGTCGCGACCGGCTCGGCGCGCACCATGCCGCCGCTCGTCTGCACTGCGCACAGCGCACGCGAGGGCGGCATGGCGCGCATGCTGGCCTATCGGCTGACCGATCGCTGGGCCGGCCTGACGACGCATGTCAGCGCCGAGGGCCGGGAAAGAATGATCACGGCTGGTGCAGTGCAGGCGGGGCGCATCGTGGTGCTGCCCAACGGCATCGATACCGCACGGTTCCGGCCCGATGGCACGGCGCGGGCGCAGACGCGCGCGGCGCTGGGCCTCGATGCGGCCACACCGCTGCTGCTTCATGTCGGACGACTCGTCCCCGAGAAGAACCAGGCTTTGCTGCTGGAGGCATTTGCCCGCCTGCCGTCGTCGCTTGCCTCCGCACAACTGCTGATCGCGGGCGACGGCCCCGAACGCGCCGCGCTGGAACGCCGCATTGATGCCCTCTCGATCGGCGACTACGTCCGTCTGCTCGGCACGCGCGCCGATATCCCGGCCCTGCTCAATGCGGCGGACGTGTTTGCGCTGTCGTCCGATATCGAGGGCATGCCGCTGGTCGTCGGCGAAGCGATGGCCTGCGGCTGCCCCGTGGTGGCGACCGATGCGGCCGGTGTCGCGCAGATGGTCGACCGCTTTGGCCAGGTCGTACCGCGCGGCGATGCCGACGCGCTGGCAGCCGCCCTCGCTCGCGCCCTGCGCGACGGACGCGGCGACATCGCACAGCAAGCGGCAAGGCACCGCCATATCGCGGATTCGCTCGGCCTCGAGGCCATCGCGGACCAATGGCTGGCGCGCTACGCCGCGCTTGCCGCTGCAAAGGCCCACTCACGCATGGGAACCGCCTGATGCGCAGACGGGTCGCCGGCAACCTGCTGTGGATGCTGACCGAGCGCGGGCTGCAGGTGGTCACCGGCATCGCGATCGTCGCGATGCTGGCGCGCGCGCTGGGACCCGAAGGCTTCGCGCATTTCCAGTATGCCCAGGCCGTGGTCACCATCGCCGCGTCGGTCGCGCTGATCTGCGGCAGCGAAGTAGTGGTACCGCGGCTGGTTGCCGATGCGGCGAGCGCGGCCCAGCATCGCCTGCTCGCGCATGCCTTCGTGCTGCGCGCGTTTGGCGGCCTGCTCGGCTATGCGCTGATGTGCGGCTATCTGGCCGTGGCAGGCGCCGCCGCGGAGGTCTGGGCCGTGGCGCTGCTCCTCGGCATCGCCATCCTGCTGCGCGAACCGTTTGGCGTGGTCGGCGCCTGGATGCAGGCGCATACCAACAACCGGCCGGCCACCGTGTTCAGCCTGATTTCGCTGACCATCAAGGCCGGCATGGTGGC
This sequence comes from Cupriavidus sp. UGS-1, assembly GCF_021213615.1. Lineage (NCBI taxonomy): Bacteria > Pseudomonadati > Pseudomonadota > Betaproteobacteria > Burkholderiales > Burkholderiaceae > Cupriavidus > Cupriavidus sp. UGS-1. The sequence continues at coordinate 319,181 of NZ_JAJQJF010000002.1, forward strand.
GCTGCTGTTCACCGCCGGCAGCCGCGCCGCACCGGCCTTCGCCAGCGCCTTCGCGGTCGAGGCGGTGGTGCTGGCGCTGCTGCTCGCCGGCTACTACCTGAGCCGCGTGCCGCACCGGCGCATCGCGGTCGATTCCGCGCTGGCGGGTCAACTGCTGCGCGGCGGCACGCTGTTCTGGGCCAGCTTCATGATGATGATGGCCGCGCGCCGCGTCGATCAGCTGATCCTGCAGCCGCTGGTACCGCTCGCAGACTTCGGCGCCTATGCGGCGACGATGCAGATCCTCGACAACTACGCCGCGGCGGCCACCATCATCGCCGCCGGCGCTGCGCCGGTCTATGTCTACGGGCAAGCCGACGCCGCCCTCGCCCGCCGCAACGTTGGCCTTCTTGCGCTGATGCTCGGTGCGGTCGGCTTCGCGGGAGCGGCGGTAATCGCGGGCGCGGCGGACTGGATCATTCACCTGCTCTATGGCGAGCAATTCAGCGCCGCCATCGGGCTGCTGCGCGTCGCGGCATTCGCCACCGCGCTGCTGTTCGTCGATGTTGGCCTTACCTTGCTGCCGGTGTATCTGCGCAAGCCCGAATGGGTTGCACTCAAATGGGCCGGCACGCTGGCGATGATCCTGGTATTCGACCTGATCGCGGTACCGCGTTACGGCATCTGGGGAGCGGTTGCGGGCTATGCGCTCGCCAACGGCTTCGCGGTGATCATCGGATTGGCGCTGTGGTGGCGTTGGCGGTCGTCTACCGCCCTTCAAACGGCGACGGCAGCCCATGAGCACTAGGCCTACCCTCTGCTTTTTGACCGGAACGCTGAATGCGTTCGCCGGCGCCGAACGCATGACGGCGGTGATCGCCAACGAGCTGGCGCGGCGCGGCTACACGGTGCATATCCTGAGCCTGTGGGACGCCGCCAGTTGTTTCGACCTCGAACCCAGGGTACGGCACGAGGCGCTGTTTGCGCAGCGGCCTTCGTTCAAGAAGCGCTTCGTATCGACCGTTATAGGGATACGACGGTATCTGAATCGGCACCGAATCGATGTGCTGATCGAGGTCGATACGATGCTGACGTTGTTTACGCTGCCGGCATGCGCGGGCCTCGGCGTACGCCGCATTGCGTGGGAGCACTGCAATTTCGACCAGGACCTCGGACGGGGCGCGCGGCGGGTCGCTCGGCGACTCGCGGTTCGGACTTGCGAGCATATTGTGGTGCTGACGCAGCGGGATCGGGACAAATGGGAACAAGCGCTGGGGGCACGCAATGTGGTCGCGATTCCGAATGCGTTGCCGTTCGCGATGCCCGAGAAGCGATCGGACAGAACGTCGAAGATCGCGCTCGCCGTTGGGCGGTTGACGCATGCCAAGGGATTCGATGTGCTGTTGCACGCCTGGAAGATAGTCGCGCGCGAGCATCCGGATTGGCGGCTGGATATCGTTGGCGACGGGGAGTTGCACGATGCGCTGATGACCTTGCGGAACGAGCTCGGCTTGTCGGCAAGCGTTCGGCTACTGCCTGCGCGCCGAGATTTGTCCGACCTGTATCGCGGCGCATCGTTGTTCTGCCTGTCGTCCCGCTATGAAGGCTTCGGCCTGGTACTGATCGAGGCGATGGCCCATGGCCTGCCCGTCGTGGCGACCGATTGCGAGACGGGACCGAGAGAGGTACTCGGAGCGGCGGCGCACGCGGCGCTGGTCCCCGTTGACGACGCCGATGCGCTGGGGCACGCGATTTGTCGGACCATCGCCGATCCGGACATGACGGCCCGCATGGCGCACCTCGGGATCGAGCGGGCCAGATATTACGAGGCAAACCGGATTGCGGCTGCCTGGCTTCCGCTGCTCGAACAATCCGAAATAGCGGGCGCGCATCAAAGCGGAGTCAATCCTCAATCCTGATATTCGCGTGCTAACATTCGAGTCCAGAAAATAAGCAGCATCGAGTCCCTCTGCAACGCAGTTGTTTAAATCTGCATTGCACATCAATTAACACGGCAATATGGAGCGGCCGTCCGGCGCGTTTTATCCGACCTCCTGACTTTCCGGCTGGCAGAACGATCCGCTCAGTCCGCATTGCTCAGGTTCGCCCGTTTTATCCCGGTCAGCCAGCGCCAATACAACGATGACGAAAGAAGCTCCCCCATCGTCCGCTCTCGAGGCGGTCGATGCTCCTCCGCCCGCGCGTTCCTACCCGATCACGCTCTGGTTGACCGGTCTGAGCGGGGCCGGCAAGACGACGCTTGCGCGCAATCTGCAGCGGCGGCTCTACGACCGTGGCATCACTGCCTTGCGCGTGGACGGCGACGAACTGCGCGCCGGACTGACCAGCGATCTTGGATTTTCCGCAGAAGAGCGCCATGCCAATGTCCGGCGCGCTGCGCATATGGCGAAGCTGCTGAACGATCAAGGTGTGCTGGTTCTGGCCTCGTTGATCTCGCCTGCCGCGCGCGATCGTGAAGCGGCGCGGCAGATCGTCGGTGCCGACCGATTTGCCGAAGTGTACGTTCACGCGGATCTGGAGCGCTGCCGGCAACGCGACCCCAAGGGTCTCTATCGCAAGGTCGCTAGCGGCAGCATTGCCCAATTCACCGGCATCAGCGCACCGTATGAGCCTCCGGTCGCCCCGGACTTGACCGTCGACACCACCACCACAAAGGTCGAGGAATGCGTCGAAGTGCTCGCCGCGTTCCTGGACGGCCGTCTTTCCCGCTAGCCAATGTCCGTCCACGCCTGCCGATGACGAAAGGCGTTGCCGATTTGCCGAGATTCGCCAATACCGGTCGCGGATAAATCCTTCGCGAATCCGTGGATGCCCGCCATGCAATCACCCATCTTTTTCATTCATCCGCCCAAGAGCGGCGGTTCCACCGTCATTTCCTTCTTCGAGCTGAATCGAGGTGAACGCCAGTTTGTTCATTTCGAATGGGATCGCGATCCGGAATGGCGTACCAGCTTGGGCAGATTGGTGGAAACGGGAGTAGGCGGAGGCCATCACTCCTTTGGCATGCACCGGTTCCTGAAAAGGCCGCTGGCCTATTGCACCATTCTGCGCGATCCGCTGGCGCGGCAGATTTCGCACTACTGGTATGCCTTCAATGGCAAGAACGGCGAGGTCGAACGCGGCGCCAGCGTATCGACGGTAGAAGCCATGGTCCGGCGCGGCGAGATTTCGCTCGACGAATGGGTGGCCGGATCGTACGCCGGCAAAAATCTGTACGTTCATATGCTCAGCGGCGATCCGGCATTGAACGAGCACAGCCTCGACCTGGCCCGATATAACCTGCGGCACCATATCCCGGTCGCCGGACTGTGCGAGGACATGAGTGCGTTTCTATTGAGATTGTGCGGAAGGACAGGCTTTGGCCTGCCCTTCTACGCTGAGACCAACGTGACCAACATCTCGGGCAGCCGCAAGCAACAGCTCAGCGAGTCGGCGCGCGAAAAATTCCTCGCGGACAATGCGTGGGACTACGCGCTGTATCAGGATGTCCGCGAGTCGAACGACCGCGACAAGACCGCCGGCGGCGAGCTGTTCGACAAGGCATTGGCCCTGGTCCGGACCGTGCAGGCCGAACTGAACCAGGTCGAGAACCCGCACGAGCATGCGTCGATGATCTTCGGCTACGACCACGCGCATCTGGGCAAGCTGCGGGAGATCGCGCAGAGTTTCGACCTTGCCCCGATCCGCGACTATATCGAGCATAGCCAGCAATCCATCGCCGCCCCCGCTGACATCTACGAGGGCTTCGTCGATGCGGTACGGGAGAACAGTGTCAGCGGATGGGCGATCAACCTGACGCGCCCCGATCGACCGGTTTCCATCGAAGTGTGGAGCGGGAACGAGATGGTAGCGGCCGGAACGACTGGCGAGCCGCGTCCGGATGTCGCTGCCGCAGGCTATGGCAGCAGCCATACCGGTTTCTCTATCGCGCTCCCGCCACTGCACGGCACGGCGTTTCGCGTGGCAATCGCGGGCGCCAGCGACCCGCTGAACAATGCCGGCCCTTGGCGCCAGGGGTGGCATATCGGCTAACGCCACCGCCGCCTGCGTGCCGCGGGCGCCGGCACGCGAGGCGGGTAGCGCGTTCAGCCCGTCCGTGACCAGGCCCGCTCGGGCACCGGCTGCAGTGTCGGCCGCACACTCGGCGTGTATTCGACGATCCAGCGGCGCAGGTCGCGCCGCACCTCGTCGTCGGACGGGATGCGCCGTTGCATCAGCCATGGCAGCACCTCGCTGAGAAGATGCTCCGGCACCTCGCGCGCCCGGGCGATCCGCAGCTTGTCGTGCGGCGTCGGCCGCGTGGTCTCGTCATCCATCAGCAACTCTTCGTACAGCTTCTCGCCGGGCCGCAGGCCCGTATAGACGATCCGGATCTGGTTCTCGTCGAAGCCATACAAGCGAATCAGGTCGCGGGCCAGATCGGCGATCTTGACCGGTTGCCCCATGTCGAGCAGGAAGATCTCCCCGCCCTCGCCCATGCTGGACGCCTGCAGCACCAGCTGGGCCGCCTCCGGAATCGTCATGAAATAACGGATGATTTCCGGGTGCGTGACGGTAACGGGACCGCCGCGCGCAATTTGCTGCTGGAATTTCGGAATCACGCTGCCGGCGCTGCCGAGCACGTTGCCGAAACGAACGGTTTCCAGCTGGGTGGTCGCGGTCGTCTGCTGCAGGGCCTGGCAAACCATTTCCGCAAGGCGCTTGGAGGCACCCATCACGTTGGTCGGATTGACGGCCTTGTCGGTGGAAATCAGCACAAAGCGCCGTACGCCGTGATCGATGGCCGCGCGCGCCACCCGGTAGGTGCCCAGCGTGTTGTTTCGCACCGCCTGCCAGGTGTTGAGCTCCTCCATCATCGGAACATGCTTGTACGCGGCAGCGTGATAGACGATGTAGGGCGCGAAGCGCCGCATCGTCTGCTCCAGCAGAAGCGTGTCCTTGACGTCCCCGACCACTGAAATCACATTGAGCCGCGGGAAGTGCTCGCGCAATTCCTCCGCCAGCCGATAACTGGCGAACTCGGAGATCTCGTAGGCGATCAGGGTAGCCGGATGGAACCGTGCAATCTGACGGCACAATTCCGACCCGATCGAACCTCCCGCGCCGGTGACCATGACGGCCCTGCCCTCGAGCAACTGCGCGATGTGCGGCGTGTCGATGGTCACCTCTTCGCGGCCCAGCAGGTCCTCCAGGTCGATCTGCCGCACGCGCGACATGAACGGCTGGCCCTGGGTCAGCGGCGTCAGCGCCGGCAGCACCAGCGCACGGACGTTGGCGCGTACGCACAGGCGCGCCACGCGCCGATGAATCGGAGCGGGGGCCGACGGCATCGCGATGATCACGTGCTCGATCTTGTGGCGCTCCGACACTTCCTTCAGATCGCTGATGCGGCCGAGCACCTTGTAGCCATGGATCTCCCGCCCGAGCTTGCGCTCGTCGTCATCGAGCAGGCCGACCAGCCGCCATTGCGGCGATCGGCGCAACTCCCGGGCCAGGCTGGCGCCGGCCTCCCCGGCCCCCAGCAGCAACACCGGCTTGCCTTGGCCGATCAAGCCACCGTAACGGTAGAACTCCTTGGTGGCGCGATACGCGGCCCGGCTTCCGCCCATGATGAAGAACAGCATCACCGGCATCAGCAGCAGCACTGATCGCGGAATCGGCGGCGACGGCTGCAGCATCGTGGAAGCGACTGTCACGACAATGGCACCGGCGATGATCGCCTTGGCGATGCGGAACAGATCCGGCAGGCTGGCAAACACCCACATGCCGAGATACAGGCCGAATACGCGGAACATCACCGCGTACACCGGCACGACCCACGCGATCGCCAACAATCCGCTTTCGCGGAAATCGTCCGGCGGCATGCCATTGAAACGGATCACGTAGCACAGAAGCCACGCGACGGCCACGGATCCGACATCGAAGGCGAATGCGGCCAGCGACAACCAGCGCGCACCCACGCGTGAGGCTTTGAGAATCGGCATCTTGGACATCTCTCGGTAAATCTAACCGGACTTGAATTGACGCCAGCGACGATCGATCGTCAGGCCAAGACCGATCAGCAGCAATCCCCATGTCACCATCACCGCACCTGCTTTCCAGCCGGGCATGTCGACCGACATGACGGCCAGAATTGTACCGACCAGCATCAGGACATACCACCGCAGCACCACGCTGCGATGGCCAGCGGACATCTGCACCATCCGTTGATAGTAGTGCGTCCGATGGGCTTCCCAGAAGCGCTCTCCATTGAGCAGCCGCCGCAACAAGGTGACGGTCGCATCGGCGACGAACGGACCGAACACGAACGCGGGAAACCAGAACGGCCAGGCCTGTTCCTGCCAGCCCCAGTAACCAAGTGCCGCGGCCAGGAAGCCGAGCGGCACCGAGCCTGCGTCGCCGAGAAACATGCGCGCCGGCGGATAGTTGAAGACCAGAAACCCTGCGGCGGCGGCGGCCACGGTGATCGAGGCGACGGCCAGGTCGGCATGTGCGGGACCGGCGCAAACGGCGTAGGCGCCAAAGCCGATGACGGCCATGCCCCCGGCCAGGCCATCCGCTCCGTCCATGAAGTTGTACAGGTTCACCGCCCACACGACGGCAACCACCAGCACCGGCGCTAGCATCCAGAGCCCGGACGGCAGCGGCAGCAGCCACAGCAAGGCGGCGGCGGCGGCCAAATGCGCGGCGAAGCGGTAGCGCGCCGGCATGCCCCATCGATCATCGGCCAGCGACAGCATGCCGAGCGCCAGCGCGAGCCCCGCCAGTGCGCTCAACGCGGGCGCGAACACGGCGATCGATATCGCGCTGACCAGCGTCACGCCGACGCCCCCGACCCGCGGCGTCGGACGCTGATGCAGCGAGCGCGCGTTCGGCACGTCAAGGGCCAGCCGCCATGCAAGGCCGGTACGAAGCAACAGATAGAGCAGTGCCGCGTTGGCGACGAAGGCGAGCGCCGCGGGAGGCAGCAGGAGACTAGCGAACGGCATGCGCGATCTCGCCCCCGGTTCGTTGCCGATACCAGTCCGCCGTCTGCTTCAGTGCCTCGCGCAGCGTCAGTGGCGGGCGCCAGCCCAGTTCGCCGACGATCCTGGTGCTGTCGACCCTCAGTGGCTCGACCAGCCGGGCGACGGCATCGCGCCGGCCCGTCAGCGCCCCCGCCAGCTTCAACAGTGCCAACGGCATCGGCACCAGGCGGGCGGGCCGGTCCAGCGCGTCGCCCATCAGCCGCGCCAGTTGCGCCACCGTGACGTCTTCGCCATCGGACACATGGAAGATCTTGCCGGCGGCGGCGGGGTGACGCGCACAGGCCAGCAGCGCATCGGCCAGATTGTCGACGGCGACCAGGCTGCGCGGCGCATTGGCGTATGCCAGCGGGAGCGGTACGCCGCGCGCCACCGCGCCAAGCAGGCTGCGGAAGTTCGCACTGACCCCCGGGCCGTAGACCAGCGGCGGACGCACGACGGTCCATTCCATTCCGTGATCCCGGCACAGCTCGGCCAGCGCTTGCTCCGCTTCCCGCTTCGATATCCCATAGGGATCGGCCGGCGCCGGCGTATCGCTCTCGCGCAGCGGACGCCCGGGATCGATCTCGGCCACCGCCTTGATGCTGCTGACATAGATGAAGCGCCTTGCCCCCGCCCGCGCCGCGGCACGGGCCACACGCAGCGTGCCTTCGACGTTGGTCGCGCGGAAGGCGGCAAGCGGATCGGGCGCACGATCGCGCATGACATGGACCCGTGCCGCCAGATGGATGACGCAATCCGGCCGCAGCGAGTCCGGCCATGCCGACTCGATATCGGCGAAGTCGTCCGCCACGACGAGCTCGTGCCGCTGCGCCGCCGGCCGCCCTGTGCCACCGCGGACCACACAGGTCGTTTGCACGTGGACGGCTTCCAGCGCACGCAACAACGCCGCGCCGACGAATCCGCCAGAGCCGGTCAACAGAACATGTTCCATCGCGCCTCCATGATTGCCGTCCTTGCGTAGAGCCGCGTTAGGCCCGTTGCGTGGACCGGCCCGCCGCGCAAGCCGCCACGACCTCTTGATAGAGATCGCTGTACGCTTGCCCCAGTGCCGCGCCGGAGAACAGCTGCTCATAGCGCGCGCGCGCGGCGCGGCCCATCCGTTCGGCAAGCGCGCCGTCATCGAGCAAGCGGGAAGCGGCCGCCGCGAGTTCGGCAGGCGATTCCGGCGGCACCACGAAACCCGTCACGCCATCGGCATTGACATAGGACGTGCCGGTGCCGATCTCGCAGGAGACCATCGGCCTGGCGAACATCGATGCCTCCACCAGTACCATGCCGAATGCCTCCGACCGCAATTGCGAAGCCAGCACGAGCGCGCGGCAGCCACGCAGCAGCGCGGCCTTTTCCGCATCGGAGACCTGGCCGGCAAAGAGGACGTTGGTGGCACCCTTCTGCGCTGCCAGCGCGCGAAGCCGCTCCATCTCCGGACCGGACCCGGCAATGACGATATCGCCAGCGATGGCCGGCGCCGCTTCGATCAGAGAATGCAGCCCCTTGTAGTAGCGCAGCACGCCCAGCGCGAGCAGGAACGGCCGTCCGCCCAGGCCGAAACGCTGCAGCAGCGATTCCGCCTCGCCGGCAGTCGGCGCCGTTTCGGCAAGATCGGCCATGCCGAGTGGAATGACGCGCAGCCGCTGCGGTACAACATTGGCTTTCAGCACCTCGCTGGTCCGGGCATAGGCCGGCGATGTCGCGACCACCGCATCCATCGCGCGCAACGTGCGGCGCATCAGAGGGCCGTAAACCTGGCCCAACATGCGTTGGCGCACGATATCGGAGTGGTACGTCATCACCGCGGGACGGCTGCTGCCGCCGAGCAGATGAAGGACGTCCCCGAACGGCCAGGGAAAATGAAAATTCACCACATCGGCCCAGTCGGCGGCCCGCCGATAGCGCAGCACGGACCCGATCCCGCCGAGATCGCAAGACGCCGGCGCCGCCCAGGAGCGGCTGCGCAGCACCGTCCCTTCCGGGAGAGCGATCTCCGATGGCGTGGGGGTCGGCGAGAGCGTGAAGACGCGGCTCTCGACGCCGTACGGCTGGCAACCGAGCGCGATCTGCCGGATGGCTTCCTGCAGCCCCCCCGGGGGGTCCGGGAAATAGGTCCGATACACGTGCAGCACCCGCAGCGGTCGACGCTCGCCCTTTGCCGGGATGGAGGCGCCCATCATCGCTGGCCTCATAGCACCGCGGCGAGCGCGGCGGCGCTCGCCTCCACGTGGTGGCTGCGCATCACGTCGTCAAACGCCGCATCGCGGATCCGGTGCCGAAGCGCGCGGTCGCCGGCAAGGCGCTCGAGGGCGTCCACCCACTCCTGGAAGTCGTTGCCGACCAGCAGCCCCGTGCGTTCCGGCATCACGCAACCCTGGTAAATCGGTGCCGACGAGTAGATGCCCGGCACGCGCGCGGTACCGTAGTTCAGATACTTGAAGGGGTTCTTGCAGGCATTGAACTCGGCCGCCTCCACGTCCTCGCTGCCGCCCAGCGGGGTGATCGCGAACTGGTAGCGGCCCGAAACCAGCGCGCGCATATAGTCGGCATACGGCATCCGGTTGGTGAAATGCAGGAACGGCAATGAGAACATCTCCGGAAAGGGGTCGCCATAGAAGTCCAGCGCGTAGTCCGGGTGACGCAGGAAAAAGACCTGAAGCGCCGTCAGCAGCATGTCTTTCGCGCTCTGCATCTTCAGGAAGTCCGCGTTGGTGAAGACGATGCGCGGCGGCATCGCTTCTTCGACCACGCCCGCTGCATATTTCTCCACCCACATGCCGTTCGGCACCAGCACAGGTTCCGGCACATAGGGCCGGACCTTGTCGAGCAGGACGGGGTTCGCCACCGTCACGACGTCGCACAGGGCGAGAATGTCGCGGATCAGGGCGACCTTGCTGTTATGCGCCTGGGCGCCGCTATAGCTCGGAAAGGAAAAGATCCAGTCGTCGATGTCGTAGATGACGCGCACGCCCCGGGCTCGGGCATGGCGGACGAGGTCCAGCGCGCGCTGAGAGCTGTGCTTGCTCAGGATCAGCACGTCGGCCCAATTGACGCCGTTGCGCGCCGCTTCGTCGTTCTCGGAAATCGCCGTGAAGACCAGCTGGCCGCGCGACTCCATGTACTCCAGCACCTCGGTGATCCGGGCCGCGACGGACAACGACGGCACGCCTTGTGCCACATGCGACTCGCGATGCAAGGCGACGACTTTCACGATGCCGCCCTCCCCCGCGCCCCATGGATCGAGACCGGCAGGTTTTCCAGCGGGCCCAGCGCGAATCCGAGCAGTCGGCCGTGCCATGCATCGTCGCCGCGCACCATTTCGATCGCCGACAGGCTGGCATGGGCCGGCAGGAAGGCCGGAAAGCGCTCCATCCCCACGCCGTGGATATGCTGCAGGATGCAAGAAATCGGGCCCGAATGGGCCACCACCATCAGGGCGTCGACCGGCCGCGCCAATTGTTCATCGAGCCAGGCCAGCACGCGCTCGTTCAGCGCGAGATGCGACTCGCCGCCCGGATAGCGATTGCCCGGATCGGCATAAAAGTCCGGCCATTGCGCAACAAAGCGGGCAAGCTGCCAGTCGGCCACCTCGCCGGCGTCGGTCTCGCCCAGCCGGGAGTCGACCTCCCACTCCACGCCGGGCACGAGCCCGCGCGCGGTCTGCTGGGCGCGGCGCCATTGGCTCGTCACGTAGCGATCGGCGACAATGCCGGCACGCGAGAACCACGCCGCCATCCGCTCGACTTGCGCGAGGCCGATGGCATCGAGCTCGTCGGCAGTGGTGCCGGTCACCAGCCCGGCATCGTTGGCCACGGAACGGCCATGGCGGACCAGATAGAGCATCATCTGGCAATGCTCCGCAGGATGTCGATCAGAGGATTGATCGCACCGGGAAGGCAGAAGCGGCGCATGTCATCGACCAGCGACGTGGTATCGGCGGGAAGCGCCAGTACCTGATCGACAGCAGCGGCGATGGCGTCGTCGCTGGCGGGATCGGCATAGACCGCATGATCGCCGAAGTGCTCGCGCGACCAGGGAGAATCGCTCAACAGCAGACGGCAGCCGGACAAGCCTGCCTCGATGGCGGACAACCCCGGCGGCTCATGCGAAACCTCGATATAGAACAGGGCTTCCTGCAGCGCGCTGCGGACGATTTCGGATTTCTGCGGCAGCCCCTTGATGAACAGCACGTTGTCGCCGCCGGCCTCTCTGCATTGGCGAAAGTACGCTTCCTCGCGGCTACGCCCGACCAGCACCAACGGGATGCCCTTTTCGCGCAGCACGCGAATCGCCGCCAGCTGGTTCTTGTTCGGCTCGATCACGCCGAACCAGATCGCGTAGCGATCCAGACCATACAGGCTGCGGAACAGGCCCTGTGGTGCCCGCTTGATGTAGGCGGCGTCGGCGCCGACCGTGACGCGGTGCTCCTTCTCGGCAGGCAGCCGGAAGCGCTCGCGGAAGTGCGCAAGCTCTGCGTCCGACTTGAAGATCACCGCATCGGCGAGATCGACATGCCGATTGACCAGATCGACCGGCGCGTTGCCGATGTCCCGAACCCACAGGTTGGGCCACAGTGCCACCGGCTTGCCGGTCGCCTTCAATTCCTGCAGCAACTCGATACCGCCTCCGTGCACCGAAAAATGCAGCACGACATCGTAGTTGTCCATGTCCCTGGAATAAGGGCCATAGATGTCGACGATCAGACCGCGCTGCTTCAGGCTGTCGGCCACCGAGAAGATTTCGTACTCGCCGCCGCCACGCACCAGAAACGCCTGGTGGTAGGTGGTGATCAATACACGAGGATCGGACAAGATGATATCCAGCTAGAAGTTGTTGGCCTGGCGCGGCACCGACAGCACCGCGGCGAGGGCCTTGTCGTCGGCCTGCGCCAGCACCGCCGCCGCGCGCCGCTTGCCCGCTTCGATCATGGCGGTACGGCGCCCCGGATCGCGATGCATCTGCAGGATCGCCGTGGGCGCGTCGTCCAGGCGGTCGAACGAGACCGTGGCATCGGCGCCGACCTCGCTCGCCGCCGTGCCGGAGCGCACGAAGGTCGGCACGCCCAGGTGCATGGCCTCGAGCACGGGCACGCAGAACCCTTCGTGCTGGCTGACGGACAGCAAGGCGCCGGCGCGGTCGAAGCGCGCGAACAGGCTTTCGTCGTCGATCATGCCGGTGATGTCGACGTGCTCGGCCACGCCGCATTGCGCCGCGCGCTCGCGCAGGAAAGCGAGATAGACGCCGTTGGGCGCGCTGCCGACGATTTCGAGCTTCGCGTCGACACCGGCTTCTCGAACCAGAGCGAGGATCTCGATGGCATCCTCGACCCGCTTGTGCGGAACGACCCGTCCCACCACGAGCAGCGTCAATGGGCCGGTGGGGTCGGCCTGTCCGGCGGGGATACGCCGGAACAGCGGCATATCCGGCCATACCGGCGGAATTACCAGAATCTCGTCGGTCCGCAGATGCGGTGACAGCGATGCCGCGGTCAGCCGGGAATTGGCCATTACCAGATCGAACTGGCGCAGCAGCGGATACTGCTCCAGCGAGCGTGCGCACAGATCCGCGGTGACGGGCTCGAATTCGCGCAGCAGCTCCGGCTCGGTCACGCCATGGAAATAGCACAGCTTGCGATTTCCCAGCGCGAGCAGCCGCTCGAGCATCGGATCGTAGATCGAATAGCTGACCAGCAGCGTATCCTGCGGCTGGATCTGCTCGAACAGCGTATCCAGCGGTTCCACGTCGCCCGTGAAGTGTTTCGCGCAGGCGCGCGCCGGTATGCCCAGCCGCTCGGCGGCGCGGGCGATACCGAGGCAGTGGTTGCCCACGGCGTCCCCGACGTGGATGTCCGGTGCAGCGATGAATAGCGTCATGCGCCCTCCTTGCCCGCCGCGTTCAATTGCTGCAGCCGTTCGAGATAGTTGCGCCCCACCGCTTCCGGCGAATAGTGGGCCAGCACGAAGTGCTTGCCTGCCAGCGCACGCTGCCGGCGCTCGCCCTCGTCCTCGACGCAGCGCCGCATCTGCGACGCCGCCGATTCGACGTCGGCATCCCACCAATGCTGCCCCTCCGCGAATGCATACTCGCCGGCGCCAACTGCAATGGCTTCGCCGCCGACCATGAACGCGGTGGTGTCGTTGGTGAAGTCCGTATTGCCCGAGAACGCCGATGCGATCACCGGCTTCTCCAGCAGCATCGCCTCTGCGATATTGCGGCCAAAGCCTTCGGCACGATGCAGCGACACGAAGCAGTCGCAGACCGATTGCAGCCCGATCACCGCCTCGCGCGCAATGGCCTCGGAGATGATCGAGACACGCGGATCGTCGCGGCACAGCGCCAGCACATCGGCCCATTGGCCCGGCGCATTCCCCATGTTCATCGTCTTGAACAGCAGGTGAACACCGGGCGTACCCGGGGGGAACGCCCGCTGGAACGCCTTGATGACCGCCAGCGGATTCTTGCGATGGACGCTGGAATTACCGTCCAGGATATTGAGGAAGACGAACGCGTCTTCCGGCAGGCCGAACTCCGTCCTGGTGTAGGCGCGGCTCAACGGCGGCAGCGCGACCGCCATCGGCATCACCAGCACAGGCTTGTCGGTGGCGCCGCGCATTGCCTCGGCAGTAAAGCGCGTGCTCGACCAGATTTCGTCGACGAGTTCCAACGCCAGCTCCATGCCGCGAGGGTAGGCAGGCAACTCCCACTGCCAGCAGCCAATGTTGTAGCGGTCGCCGAACATTTTCTCGCCGGTGGCGCCCAGCAGCCGGATCGTCTCGTAATGAGGCAGAAACACGAGATTGGTGTTGTACAGCGGCGCGTCGACCTCATAGGCACGCAGCGACAGATCCTGCTGGCGCGCCCCGATCGCGAGCGGGATAGCAGGGACGCACAGGTCCATGTCGACATGGCGCAGCGCGAGCGATGCCATCCTGACGTCCTCGCCGATGCCCAGCTCGCCGCGCCCGAAGCCCACGATATTGACGCCGCCGCGCAGGAACTTGCCGGTTGCCGCGGCCTGCTGCGCGGGCCGAATTTCATGCGTCTGCGACTCTTCATCCTCGATATGCAGGCGCAGTTCGTACTTGCCGAAGTTGAACAGCCACAAGTTCAGCGCCAGACGGCCTTCGGCCGTGCCCATGTCGAACGCATCACGCAGATCGGACCGTTGGGCATAGGCGGCCGCGGCCAGCGGATGCACCACGTCGCGTTCGTTGCCGGGCTGCGTCGGGTCGGAGATGCCCAGTGTTGCGTCGGTGGGCAGCAGCGCGCGGGGAACCGCGCCGCGCAGCAACAGCTCGCTCCACCATGCCACCAGTTCACCGCGGCCCTCTGCCTTCGACAAGATCTTGTCGGTGTCAGGCCCGCCGGCCAGAGCTGTGTACAGGGCTCGCATCGCCCGCGTAATGGGAACCTGCTGGTCCTGCGTCACCGCGGTGTCGGGCTGCTGCAACTGGTCGCGGGAGATCAACTGGGCAAGGAACGCATTGCCCGGCACCTCGCGAATCCACCACGAGACAAAAGCCGCGCGCCCTTCCCTGCTCGCCAGATCGGCGAATTCGCGCAGGTCGTCCCGGGCGGCGTGCAGGGCCTGCATGCCGCGCGTAATCGGCAGCGGTGCATCCTGTGCGATATCGCGAGCCAGCTCGTGATAGAAGGCGATCGGCAGGAAGCCGTCGAACGCCGGCGTTCCGGCGCCCTCGCGGATCCACCACTGGACCAGCTTGCCCCTGCCTTCAGGCGTGGCCAGATCGATCTGGTCGCGCAGATCCGTGCGCGCCTTGCAGACGGCATGCAGACCCTTGGTGATGGGCAGCAATGCGTCCTGCACGATCGCCGGGTCAACCGCCGCATACTCTTCAGGCCGCACGATGCAGACGGGCTGGGATTCGTGGCGGCCGTCCAGCACCCACCACGACGCCAGCCGCTCACGCCCCTCGCGCGTGGCGGTATCCATGCCCCGCAAATCCTGCCGCGCCACCCTGAGCGCCAGCAAACCGCGTGTCAGCGGAATGGCGGCATCCTGGTCGACCTGCGTGGACACTTCCGCGTACAGGGCCGCCGGCATGCATGTCCTCAGCGAAGGATCGTGAATGCCTTCGAGCATCCACCAGGAAAGCAGCGTACGCCGCCCGGCCTCGGTCGACAGGTCGGCCTGCTCGCGCAAATCGTCGCGAGCCTCGCATATCGCGTGCAAGCCGCAGGTGATGGGCAATGGCTGGTCCTGCACCACGGTTTCATCGACGCGCGCGTACATGTCGTCGCGCATGAAGCCGACGTAGCGCGCATCGCGCAGGCCTTCCAGCAGCCACCATGACACCAGGCCGTGCCTGCCGCCGCGGGTGGCCAGATCGAACGAAGCACGCAGGTCGTCACGGGCGAGATAGATGGCATGCAGGCCGCGCGTCAGCGGCAGCCAGCAGTCCTGCGGCAGCGTGGTATCGGGGCGCGCCAGCCAGTCGCGCTGCTCGCCATCGATCGCGACGCCCTGGTTCAGATGGATGGCGGCGCAGTGCAGCGGATCGTCGAGATCGAACTGGGATCGCAGCACACGGTTGCCGAGCCACAACGCCTCGAGCACCGGAGTGCGACCGAACGGCGTCTCGCTCTTCTGCCGGCGCTGGAACAGCGTCGACAGGCTCCGATGATGCCGATGGTCGGAAAGATCGAGGCCACGGTCGACGATGGGATTGTCGAACAGATATCGGTTGCGTTCCTGCACCTGCTGGATTTCATCCGGGATGCTGCCAACATCCTGCTCGAGCCCGCGAGAATGCAGCCACGTGTAGTCGACAATGCGAGCGCCGGTTTCGCGCAGCCGCATCGACAGTGCATGTTCGTCGAGAATCGAGATTGCCTTCGCCTGGAAGCGCTGCAGGTTCTGCGGCGATAGCTCGAACACGGAATGCCACTTGCCGTGCGGCAGGCCGTCTCCGGTCAGCCATTCCAGCAGATAGGACTGGTAGTTTGCCGACAACGGCGCGTCTTCGCGGAAGGGGCGGTCGGACGAAGGCGCGAACAGCGCCTCCGGGCCAAACCGGCCGACGAAGCTGCCGAGCTTGCGGATCCGCTCGGGGACCGCGATCAGGAACTTGGAACAACCCCACGTCTGGAAACTGCGCCCGAACTGCCGCACCGCGTCGGGATAGGCATCGATATGCGCGAGCACGACATCGTCGTGGCTTGCCGCATAGTCGAACATCTGCCGATTGATGTACGGATAGAAGCCGTTGTACTCGTTCTCGAAGGCGGACGTCACGATATGGACGAGGTCGTAACCATCCAGCAAGGCGGGAAAGCGCGCCAGCGCGGTGTCCCAGCCGCTGAATTCGCGGCGCGAGTTGTCGCCGCCGATCATGACGATGTTCGGACCAAGGTTCACCGTCAGGTCCGTGGGCAGCGCTGTGTCGATCAGGACGGCATCATAGTCGAGCCCTTCGATGCGCTGGTAAAGCTGGCACAGCCGCTTGAATGCGCCCTGGTAGTCGGCATCGCCGTAGCGGACGAACAAGGTAAGCAGCTTCATTCTTCCATCTCCACTTCGAAGATGACCTTGTTCTGCGCCGCGTTGGCCCATCCCGCGCGCTCCACGTCGAATTGGTCGATCCGATAGAGGAACTCCAGCCGCTGCAGGCAGCGCCCGGCATCCGCGTCGCGCAGCGATGCGTCCACCAGCGACAGCACTTCGCGCGCAGCCGCCTCCCAACCGAAGACCTGGGCGGGCCGTTGCGTTTGGGTCTGGCAATTCCGCCAGTGTTCCTTGCGCTCCAGCACCTCGCTGACCGCCTGCAGCAATTCGGTCCGCCGCGAGAACGGCACGATGCCGTCGACCGGACTGACGCGCGAGCGGATCTCGTCGATCAGCTGGCTTTGCCGCGCGATCACCGGCTTGCCGAACGACAGCGCCTTCAGCACGGGAAGACCGAACCCTTCATAGAACGACGGGAACACCAGGCAGGCGCATTCGCGGAACAGCGTATCGACCGCTTCGTTGGACAACATGCCAGAAGGCAGCTGCTCGACGTTGGGGTACTGCTCGCCCACTTCGCCGAGAACGCGGATCCGCGCCTCCGGAAAGCCAGCGGCGAGCACGCGCACCGCTTCGTGCAGGCCCTTGTGGTAGTACTGGTTGCCGACCACCAGCACATAGGGCTCGCCTTCCGGTCCGTCTCCCACCGTTGGCGGTGCGTAGTATTCAGCGGGATCCAGCGAGCAGTACGAGATGGCGCTCGGCACTTCGCGCGACGCCGGAAAGCGCTCGTGGAACGCATTGCGGGTATAGCCGCTGTTGAAGACGAAGCCATCGGCATAGCTGGCGGCCGCGCGCCATACGCCATCGATATGCGGCATGCGGATGTAATGGCAGTCCCAGGCGATGGCGTCCATGATCAGATACAGATTCACGGTCGAGCGACGCGCCTGGTCGCGCAGTTCGCTGAAGCTCCACGGTTGCGACAGACGGATCGCCGCATCGAACATGGCATCGTCGGGCATCGTGTGGATCAGGGCGTCCGGCATGGTGCGGTCGAGCCCATGGAACTGCGCGGCCTCCGGAAGCACCCAGAAACGCGGAGTCACCGACAAGCTGTCGGCGAGCCTGACGATCGGGTCAAGCAGCGAAAGGATGTGTTGCGCGGTGCCGTTGTAGCCGGGAGCGAGATTGCGGATGTCGAACAGGACCGTACGCATTGCCTTCGGCTTGAGCCGTTGCCACAGCAGCGCCTCCCAGCGCTGCTCCGGAAACTCCGCACGGCGCGAAATGGCGCGCGCATAGTCGGCCGCCCGTTCGATCGACGGCGGCTGCGCCGCGCCCGGATAGGGCCCCGACTCGGCGGCAAAGAACAACGCGCGATTGCAGACCACGGCGCTGTAGCCGCGGCGGTTGGCACGGATGAACAGCCGCCCCAGCGCATCGCCCAGCCCCTGGTCCTTGCCGTCGAGCCGGCCGAAGTGGTACAGCATGTCGCCCCGCACGAGCACGGGCGCGCCCGTGACGATGCCCCCGCCCCAGCGCGACGGCAACGATTGCAGAAACGGCGCGAGCGGTTCGCGGCCGGTCAGCGCCTCGTCTCCGCCCTGGCGCGGAACCGGCGCCGAACCGCCGATATTGGTGCGCGGCACGGCAAACCCATACAGCGGATCCGCGGACAGCGCCTCCAGCAGCTGCGCGACCGCCTCCCCGTCGAACTCGTACTCTGGCGCGGTGAACAGCACCGGCGTGCCGGCTTCCGCCAGCGGATGCACGACGCGGTTCAACCGTGCGATGTAATCGCCGGCGTCCCGCACCGGGATCGTATCGATGATCGGGTCGTCCGAGATCGGCGCCGCGCCGGCGGGCACGAAGACATGGACGCGCCCGACGAGCTGCCGCAGCGACGCAGCGGCCAGCGCGCTCAGGCAGGCGATAGCCTGCTTCCCGGGCTGGGCAGCCTCGGGCAAGGTAATGACGATGGCGATCTTGCTGGTCAAGCGGGCACCTGTTCGATGTCGTGGTTGCGGCATGCGTCGATCCGGCCGGTCAGGGCCGAATAAACGCTTTCGGAACCGAAATGTTGTTCGATGAAGGCGTGAGCGGACTGCTGCAGCGCGATGCGCTCGGGCTCCCGCGCCAGCAGGGCCACGATCTCGCGCGCAAACGCCACCGCGTCGTGGACGATCACCGCCGGCACGTCGCCGAGCTCACGAAGTCCGTCCGCCGCGGAAGGCCAGGCGACATGCGCCTTGCCCCACGCCAGCGCCTCGATGGTCTTGATCTTCAGGCCGGTACCGACGCGGCAGGGATTCACCACGACCGCAGCCTGCTCATATTCCGCTTCGAGACTCTCGACAAATCCAAGCAGCGATACGGTCGGATCGTCGCAATGCACGAACTGGCACACCTTGCCGATCACCCGCAGGCGCGCGCCGGGACGCGCGGCACGCACCAGCGGCCACGTATAGTCAAGGAAGTCCTGCGTTCCCTTGACGTTGAATTCGTTGCTCGATGCAACGATCAGCACCTGGTCCGCCACCACCGCGGCGGAATCGCCATGATGGATGTCCAGATCGAACGACGTCAGCAGCGCCTCGACTTCCGGCACCAGTTGCCGGAGCTCGTCCTGCTCGGCCTTCTGGATCGCCAGCACGATGTCGGCGCGGCGGAGCAAGGCGCTTTCCTGCGCCTCGGTCAGGCTCAGGGTGTAGTTCTTGATCCCGTACTGTTCCACCGTCTTTTGCTTGCGGCAAAACAGATCATGGGCGTCGATGATCTTCAGCGCATCCCCGCATTCCGGCAGTTCGAGAATACGGCTCATGAACACGTATTGGGCGATCACCACGTCCGGACGGACCGCGGCCACGATCGGCGCCACTTCGGCGGCAAACCAGTCGGGGCAGAAGCCGTCCTGGATGCGGGACAGCTCGGCGTCTGCAAAATCGGTATCGACCTGCACCGGCTTGGCCATCGTGCCTCCGGGCCGCGGCAGCACGATCCGATTGTCGAACACATGCA
Organism: Cupriavidus sp. UGS-1; assembly: GCF_021213615.1. Lineage (NCBI taxonomy): Bacteria > Pseudomonadati > Pseudomonadota > Betaproteobacteria > Burkholderiales > Burkholderiaceae > Cupriavidus > Cupriavidus sp. UGS-1. The sequence goes on from NZ_JAJQJF010000002.1 coordinate 338,687, forward strand.
ACGCGTCGACGACCTCGCGCAGGCCAACGATGCATTGATTGGTGACCTCGGTGTCGCCCAGCGGCTTCAGCACGAGCGTCACCGCATATCCCTTGTGCCGGAACCACGACAGCATCTTGTAGATGCGGATCTCGTTGCCCGCCGCGGGCGGGTACGGCATCACATGGGTGACCATCAGCACGCGCGGCCTGGCGCTGCTCTGCGGGATGGAAGCGAAACTGGGTTTCATCATCGTTCTAATGGCGTATGGCCGTTCTGTGTTTCTGCGGCGTATCTGCGGCGCGTCTGCGACGTATCTGCTGCGTCGGTCGTCATGAGGCTAGATCAGCTGCCGGTAGACATCGCGCAGCGCCGCCGTCGTGGACGACCAGGTGAACCCCTCCAGCCGGAACGAGGACGCCGCGGAGTCCGCCTGTTCCCGCGCGCCCGCGCGCCCGCCGTTCGACAGCATCGCGCTGATGGCGTCGGCGATTGCGTCCACCGAGGCTGGGTCCACGTACACGGCACGGTCACCAAAATACTCCTGGCACGAACCCTCCCGCGTCAGCAACAGCGGCGCACCCTGCGCCGCCGCCTCCAGCGCCGCAAGGCCGGGCGTCTCCAACGTACTGGGCAGCGCGAACAGTTCGCATGCGGTGTACGCGGACAGCAGCGTTTCGTCGTGCGGCATCGGTCCCAGGTAACTGACCTGCGCGCCGCCCTCCTCCAGCACCTGGCGCGCATATCCCGGATCGCGCTGGTGACCGATCAGGACCAGTCTGCACTGCGGCAGCCGCTTCATCGCGCGCACCAGCGCCAGTTGGTTCTTGCGCGGCTCGATATTGCCGACGTTCAACACGAATGGACCGTCGATACCGAAGCGTTGCCGAAACCCTTCCGGGCCGACCTTCTGCAGGAAGAACTCGTCGATGCCGTTGTAGACGGTGGCGAACTTCGAGCGCGGCAGGTCCAGCACGCTGGCCAGCATGTCGCTCTCGATATCCGAGTTGGTGACGGCCCGGTCCGCAAGCGCAAGCTGGGCACGAATCTCGTCCACTGGGTACAGGTGCCGGGTCCCTTCGGTGATCCACAGGCTGGTCGACACGACCAGCGGCAACCCCAACTGCTTGACGAAATGGCAGAAGTGCACCGAGCCGCCAATGCACGAGAAGAAGTGCACCACATCGTGCTCGAGAAAACGCGGCGCCCATTGGTCGAACAGCGAAACTTCGACGCCATGCGCGGGCAGATGCTTGCGATAGGCCAGCAGCTGGATCTCCCCGCCGCCCGGCGTATGGAACGCCATCGGATACGTGGCGAACATCACCTTCATGGTCTGGCCTCCAACGTACGGACGCGTCCGAGCATGCGCGCGGTGCGGGCCCGCCAAGTGTTGTCGCCGACGAAGCGCCGGGCCTCCTCTTCGCTCAACCGTCCGCGCCGCAGCTGACGCTCGATCGCCGCCTCGAACGCGTCCGCATCGGCGCCGATTTCCAGGCCGGCCGGCCCGCCTTCGGTGAATGCCAGTGGGGTCGACACTACCGGCAAGCCGGCCCCCAGGTATTCGAAGAACTTCATTGGAAACATCGATCTGGTGTAATCGTTGATCAGTGTCGGCAGCAGGCCGACCTGCATGCCGCGCAGGTAGTCGGGCAATTGCGCATAGCTGCGGTAGCCGAGCAGATGCACGTTGGGCAAGGCCGCCAGTGCATCCACCAGCTGGCTCTGTTGCCCCTCGCGCTGCTCGCCGATCAGCACCCAGTGCCAATCCGGACGCCGACGCGCGACCTCCAGCAGCAGCGCGAAGTCGACCTTGAAGTCGGACAGCACGCCGTGATAAACGAGACGCGGCGTCGGAATGGCAGCGAGATCGTCGGGCACCGGTCCGGCGGCCAGCGCCTTGCCGAAGTGGCGATCGTCCGCCACATTGGGCAGAAAATACGTGTTCGGATTGAACGGGCGGCAACGGTCCTCGAGCGCGCGCGCGGTGACGAAGACCAGGTCGCATGCCTGTAGCAAGCTGCGCTCGGCGGCATCGAACGCCGCCACGTCGACACCCGGCACCGCCGACAGATCGTCGACACAGTGATAGACCAGTGGACCGCGCGGCATGTCGGCGATCGCGTTCTGCATGTATGGGTGGTAGGTCCACACCAGCGGCTGCGCGAAACGCCTGGCCCGCAGGAATCGCCCCAGGGCATGTCGCAGCAGGGCCTGATTGATCCAGCGAACGACGGGCCAATGATGCTTCGCCGGCACGATCAGCGGCGACAGCACCCAGATATTGTCGCGGCGCCGTGGTGGACCGATCACGACGGACTGCACGCCACGCCAGAGCCGTCGCCACAGGCGCTTCCAGTCTCGTCCGCTCGCCATGCGGGGCCTGCGCAGGCCCACGCTCTCGATATACAAGACCCGCCAGCCGAGTCCGGCCAGCTCGCAGGACATATGCTGCTTGTTGGTCCAGTAAGGCTCGTCCCAATCGGCGGTCCAGAACAACACGCAATCGCCCGCTTCCGCGCCGGTTATCGCCGACGCGGATTGACGGGCGCTCGCCGTTTCGGACCTGTCGATCGCCTCAGCCACCGAAGTCCTCCATCGGCCGATCAAGCAGGCTCGCGACCACACGCGCCGACGCGCGACCGTCGCCATACGGATTGGCGCGATCGCGCAACGCGACGACACGCTGCGGGGCATCGAGCCAGTCCGCAACCGCCGCGCAAATCGACCGCGGATCCTGGCCCGCCAGCGTCGCAAAGCCGGCATCGACGCCTTCACGCCGCTCGGTATGGCTGCGCATCACGACCACCGGCACGCCGAAGGTCGGCGCCTCTTCCTGGATGCCGCCCGAATCGCTGACGACCAGGTCGCTGCGGCTGATCAGATAGAGACTGGTCGGATAGTCGACCGGCTCCACCAGCGACAGATTCGGAACGTCGCCCAGTTCACGCAACACCGGCTCGCGCACCGCCGGATTCAGGTGCACGGGGAAGATCCAGCGATGGTGGGGATAGCGGCCGCACAGTTCGCGCAGTGCGGTGCAGATACCGAGCATCACGTCGCCGAAGTTCTCGCGCCGATGGCACGTGACGAGGACCTGCGGACCGCCATGGCGCAGTTCGGGGGGCAGCTCCGGTGCATGGCCCGCCCAGCCGGCGCGCACCATTTCGATCGCGTCCACGACGGTGTTGCCGGTCGTGACGATCGTATCGGCGCGGACGCCCTCGTTCAGCAGGTTGGCGCGGGCCGATCGGGTCGGCGCAAAGTTGCGCGCGGCGATGCGGCCCAGCAGGCTGCGGTTGGCCTCCTCGGGAAAGGGACTGGCCAGATCGCCAGTGCGCAGGCCGGCCTCGACGTGCCCGACGCGTACGCCGCGATGGAACGCCGCGAGGCCCGCGCAAAAGGCCGTGGTGGTATCGCCCTGCACCAGCACCCAGTCGGGCCGTTGAGCGGCGATTGCCTCGTCCAGCTCCGCCAGCAGGCGCGATGCCAGACCGTTCAGCGATTGGCCTGGTCGCATGCAATCGAGGCCGATATCCGGCGACAGCGCGAAGTACGACATCGCCTGTTCGAGCATTTCGCGGTGCTGACCGCTGCTGCAGACCGTGACGTCGACCGCTTCGCGCAGGGCCGCGACGACAGGCGCGAGCTTGATCACCTCGGGACGGGTGCCCATCACGACCATGACTTTCATCGCGATGCCTCCCATCCGGTCGCGCACATCCGGCGGCCGTGATACTCGACCGCGAGTTGCAGTCCGTTCGATGCGCCGACCGGCACGGCGACACGATAGGCGCCCTCTTGCTCGCGCACCGACGCCCGGGCGCGATATTGCAGAAAATCCATTGCCGCCTCCTCGTGCAGGAAGAGCGGCGACTGTGCCCGCGCGCGGATATGTGCGATCAATTGTCGATGGGCGTCGATGCGGGCCGCTTCATCGGCCCAGCCATAGGCATAGCGGGCGGAAAAGGGATGATCGAGATAGCCAAACAGCGTGCCGGTCGCATGGGCACGGTCGAAGGCTTCACGATATACGGCCAGCGGATCCCCTTCCGCCAGCAAGCAGTCCCCGTGCAGCATGCATTGCTGGCTGTGGCCGACAAAGCCCGCCGGCAGATCGGCCAGCTCGCCGCCGCGCGCAAGAACGAATTCGGGGTCGTTGCGGATGATGCCGCCGATGCAGCCGGCATAGCCGAGATCGGCCAATGCCTGCAGGGCGTAGTGCGGAGTCTGGTGAAACGGCGAGACCGCATAGCGGACCTCGCGGCCAGTGACCGCGTGCAGACGGTGCGCCGAGGCCCAGCCTTCGTGCAGCGCCGCTTCGTAACTGCCGCCCCATTGCGGGGCGTGCGTCGCGGTATGCGACAGCACGGCACCGCCCTGGGCGACCAGTTCGCGCAGCAGCCCGTGCTGGCGCTCGTCCTCCAGCGTGCTGGTGTGAACCGCCAGGGAAAACGGCACGCCGGCCTCGCGGTAAGCGTCCCACAAAGGGCGTGCAGACTCGACGTCTTCGTCGCAATCCAGCCGCGACGTAATGGCCGCGTCATGGCCCCATGGCACTTCGGACAGCACGGGATGGCAGGGAAGCGTCTCCGCCCCGTGCGCCGACAGGAACTGCTCGACGATGCGCCATTCCCAGGAATCGCATGGGCCGGCGGCGCGGTTGAACCACAGCACGCTGGCTTCGTCGCGCCGTGCCAGCGCGGCATAGCTGCCCTGGCGCTGGCCATCGACGTCGATCGCGGCCAGTTCGTCGGCGCCGGTATCCATGCCGACCGCGATGCTCCAGCATGAACCGTCCGCGCGGATCGCACCGTAGCCGAGGTTGTTCCACTCGTCGGCAAAATCGAAGCGCTCGAACGGTCGGTGCCATGCCGGCAAACCCAGCGCCGCGGCAGCGCCGTTATAGCGCACCGCGGCACGGCTCGCCGCCATGCCATAACGCGGTGCCGCCACGCTGCGGCTGGCCGGCTCGAGCTCGTCCGGCAGCGCGGACGGTTGCCAGCCCAGATGGCGTGCCAGCACGTCGGAGATACGGCCAAACACGATCAGCTTGCGCCTTCCCCGAGAGAGCCATGCGATCAGGTCATCCGTCCAGGCATCCGGCATATCGACCGCTACCAGCGTCGAGACCGACGCCAGCGCGCCCCGCGACAACGCCGCCGCTTGCGACGCGCTGACCGAACGGCGCACGGCCGCGAGCACCAGTTGCCCGGCAGCCCGCGCGGAATAGGGAAAGGCGACGCCGATCATCCAGTCACCACATGCCGGAACTTGGCACGGGATCCAACCCGCACGAAGTCGTCATGGCCGACAAACGCCACGGTGAAGGCATCGCCCCAGAACGCCTTGAGCTTGGCCATGGTGTCGTCCGCACTGGCCCACGGTTCGAGCACGATGCGGAGCGTCGGCGGCGAAGTACGCAGATCGATCTGGAATTCCTGGATCCCGCCGACCCGGTGGTCCAGCATGTCCTGGATATGGTGGGTCGGATGATCGACGCCATTGATCGGCACGACGTCGTGGATGCGGCCGACCACATCGGTCAGATAGAAGCCGGTCGAACGTTCCTCGACCCGAGCCAGGTCGCCGGTGGCATAGCGCACCAGCGGCATCAGCCGGTTGCGGAAACCGGTGAACACCAGTTCGTGCGCACCGTCCGCATTGTTCTCGACCGTGCGCGACTCCGGCCATCCCTCCGACTCCAATACCTGGAAGCCGCCCTGTTCACCGTCGAGCTCGTAGGCCATCACGCCGAGTTCGGCCAGACCGTAGCGGTCGACCACCCGGCACTGCAAGGCGGCCGCAATGGTCTTCCTGGCGTGAGGCTCGAGCAGTTCACCACTGGACTCGAACACTTCGAAGGTCTTTCCGCCGCCGTACCGACGCTGCACATAGCAGGCCAACGCGTAGATGGTCGATGGATGCGCATGGACCAGATACGGCCGGCGGCGCTGCAGGGTACGCCAGATCTCTTCCAGGCCGACATCGTCGATGCGGTCGAAGAAGATATTGCTTCGGTTATTGACGAAGCATTTGAAGTCTTCACGGGACGGCCACTGCGGGACCGCCATATCGGGAAAGCGACAGGCGAAATGCAGTTCCGATCGATGGCCCGACTTGCCGATGCGCTCGCGCGCATAGCGCGTGACGGCCGACGAATAATCGGCCGCTTCCTGATCGTAGTAGATGGTGCAGGACAGCCCGGTCGAGCCGCCCGTCTTGCACGCGTGGTGCCGCAGTTCGGCCAGCGGGCGCGAGAGCAGGCGTTCGCCCTGCTCGCGGATGATGTCCTTGGTCAGGTAAGGCAGGACCTCCAGTCGACGCGGATCCTCGGCCGCACGCTGTGGATCGAAGCCGACCTGGCGGAACAGGTCGCGATAGTACGGCACATGGGTGCCGGCGAAGGCCAGGATGTCTCCAAGCCGCTTTTGCGCGATACGGCGCCGTTCGGCAATCGGCTTGGCGTAGTAGCGGCGGAGCTCCGCCACCTTCGGCGTGACGCTGCGGCGCTCCCGCCGTTCGGCGATCGGATAGCCGATATAGCCGCCGACCACGCCCTTCAGCGTGCGCAGCGGCTGGCGAGCAAAAACGAGTTCGCCATAACGAAGCAGGGGATGATCAGCTCGCATAGTAAATGTCATGTCGCTCATAGGGCTGACCGCACTGTGTTCGGGAAAGCCGCCGATGGTCGGGTTGGGCTTTCCATGGCGCCTGTCGGTACGCAGGCGTCCTTGTTATCGATATCCGCCGACGCGCCTCAGCCGACCGAGCTCGCCGCGAGGCCGGCAGCCTCCGTTGTCGCCGCCTCCTCCTTGGCCGGGGCTGCGGCCACCACTGGCTCGTCCGAGACGATCCGGCCGTGTTCCATCTTGATCTGCCGATTGCAGACTCGCGCCACCAGCTTCGGGTCATGCGACGCCAGCACCAGGATCGAAGCCTTACCGACCAGCTCGTCCAGGCGCTTGGCAGCCTTCAGGCTGAAGTCGGCGTCGCCCACGCTGAGCCATTCGTCCATGATCAGGATGTCGGCCTCGACACTGGTCGAGATGGCGAAGGCCAGCCGCAGCATCATTCCGCTCGAGTACGTGCGAACGGGCAGGTTCAGGTAATCGCCAAGTTCGCTGAACTCGGCGATGTCGTCGATCTTGCTTCGAATGCGCGCAGGCCGCAGGCCGTCGAGAATGCCGCGCAGATAGATGTTCTCGAATCCGGTCGCGTCGGGGTCCAGCCCCATCGACACGTCGAGCAGCGAGGCGATCTTGCCACGCGTATGCAGTTCGCCGCTGACGGGCGCATAGACGCCCGACAGCGTGCGCAACAGCGTGGTCTTGCCGGAGCCGTTGTGGCCCACGAGTGCGACCCGCTCACCATCCGCGAAGCGAAAGCTGAGCCGATCGAGCGCAGTCACGATCGCGTGCTTGCCGGCATCCTGTCCGATCCGGCCACCTGTGGTCAGGTTCAGCACGGCCTTCTTCAGAGAACGGTGCGAGTTCTCGTAAATCGGAAAGGCGACGGAGATGTCTTTTGCAACGATGGATGAGGTCACGATGTTACAGCCAGTATGGAACGCGATTGCGGTATCGGCTCATCAGATACTGCGCAAACGCGAATCCCAGAATCAGCAGCCCGAACGACCAGGCCCACGATTCCCAAAGCATCGGCCTGCCGGTAATCGGCGCGCGGATCGTTTCAATGAGGTGATACAGCGGGTTCATGTGGGCAATCCAGGAACGATCCTTCAGGATCTCCGGCATCCACATCACCGGCGTGAAGAAGAAAATCACCTGAACCAGGTTCGTCACGATCGGCGGAATATCGCGGAAGCGGGCGCACAGCACGCCCAGTGAGACGCCGACCCAGATGCCGTGCAACAGCAGCATGGCGAGGCCAACCGGCACGAGCAGGAACTCCCATGTCGGCCAGTGACCGAAGCCCACCATCAGGATGATCACCACCGGCAGGCTGTGCAGCAGGATGACGAAATTCCGCCACGCGATGCGGCATACATGTACGGTCAGCGGGATGCGTATCTGCTTGATCAGATAGGCCGAGCCGATGAACGCGGTACAGCCCTCGTTGGCGACGGAGGCCAGGTATTGCCAGACCACCAGGCCGATCGCCAGATACGGCAGATAGTCCGAGATTTCCTGCTGCAGCAGCGTCGAGTACAGCGCGCCCAGCACGATCACCATGATCGCCGTGCTCAACGTGAACCAGAACGGCCCGATCACCGAGCGCCGATAGCGCTGGCGGATGTCATGCCAGCCCAGCGTGCCCCAGATACGGGACGCACGCATGCCCACCAGCATGTCGTCGCTATGGCTATGCCGGGTGATATCGTCGGTGTCGTAGCTGTGTTCAGCTGCTGCGGTTTCCGCCATGTCATGCACGTCCGTAAATGTCCTCGAAGCGGACGATATCGTCCTCGCCGAGATACTCGCCGCTCTGCACTTCGATCATGACCAGATCGACCACGCCCGGATTCTCGAGCCGGTGCTTGTGGCCCGCCGGGATATAGGTCGATTCGTTGATCGCGACGAAGAACTCCTTGTCGCCGTTGACGACCTTCGCCATGCCGCTGACGACGATCCAGTGTTCGCTGCGATGGTGATGCATCTGCAGGCTCAGGCTGGCGCCGGGCTTGACTTCGATACGCTTGATCTTGAAGCGCGGGCCCTCTTCCAGCACCGTATAGGTGCCCCAGGGCCGATGCACGGTCCGATGCAGGCGGTGCGCCTCATGGCCTTGCGCCTTGAGCTTGGCGAACACGTGCTTGACGTCCTGCGCCCGTTCCCGGTTGGCGATCAGCAGTGCATCGGGGGTGTCGATCACGATCAGGCCTTCCACGCCGACCGCGCCGATCAACCGGTCGCGGCTCACCAGATAGCAGTCGCTGACGTCATGCAACAGCGCCTCGCCTTCGACGCGGTTGCCCTTGTCGTCGGCCTTCGACAGTTCGCTCAGCGCGGCCCAGGAGCCGATGTCGCTCCAGCCGATGGAGCACGGCACCACCGCGGCCCGCGTGCATTTTTCCATCACGGCGTAGTCGATCGAGTCTTCCGGCACCGCGGCGAAGCTCTCCTGCTCCAGTTCGACCTGGGCCCAGCCCTTCGCCGTGGCGACGCGCGATCTGGCGAGGCTGGCCTCGGTAGCCTGCAGGATATCCGGCGCATGCTCCTTCAGCTCGCGCAGCATGGCGCCCGCGGTAAAGCAGAACATGCCGGAATTCCACAGGAACCGCTGCGATGCCAGATACTCGCGCGCCTTTTCCAGCGATGGCTTTTCGACGAAACGCAGTACCTTATTGCCATCGGCCTCGATATAGCCATAGCCGGTCTCGGGCGACTCCGGATGGATACCGAAGGTCACGATGCGGCCTTCGCGCGCCAGCGCCTCGGCCTGCTGAACGGCGTCGCGGAACGCGTCCTGATTGGCGATCAGATGATCGGCGGCGAGCACCAGCACCACGGCATCGTCGCCATGGGTCTGCGCGACGCGCAGCGACGCTGCCGCGACCGCGGCGGCGGTGTTCCGGCCGAGCGGCTCGAGGATGTACGAGGTAGCGCAATGTTGTTCATTGACGGCACGGAATTCGTCCTCCGTCTTGAAGAACAGCTCCCGGTTCGTGACCGTGAGGATTTCCGCCACGCCCGGCAGAGCTGCCGCGCGCAAGAATGCTTTCTGCAGCAGGCTCTGACCATCCGACAGACGGATGAACGGCTTCGGATGCAGTTCACGCGACACGGGCCACAGCCGGGAACCGGCGCCACCGCACAGGATGATGGGTACCAAACTCACATGTTCCTCACAATGCGCGTCAATCGTTGCGCTTGGTGTTGCGTTTCAAATGTCGACGTTGGATCTGGGCCGCAAGGCACACTCCCGTCGGAATCCGGCATCGGGTCAGCCGCGCCCCTGCACCTGCAGCGATGGATCGTCCATCGAGAACAGGTCCGCTTCGGCGAGCGGCTTGCCGGCGGCGTCCTTCGCGGCCAGCATGGGGTTCCCGTCGGTCGGCCAGTCGATGCCCAGGGCCGGGTCGCTCCACAACAAGCTACGCTCGTATTCGGGATACCAATAATCGGTAGTCTTGTACAGGAACTCGGCATGGTCGGACGTCACGAGGAATCCATGCGCAAAGCCTTCGGGCACCCATAACTGGCGCTTGTTCTCCGCCGAGAGCGTGACGCCGACCGCCTTGCCGAAGGTGGGGGAACCCTTGCGGATATCCACCGCCACATCGAACACCTCGCCCGCGACCACGCGGACGAGCTTGCCCTGGGGATGCTGGATCTGATAGTGAAGACCGCGCAGCACGCCACGCGCCGAACGCGAATGGTTGTCCTGCACGAAGACCCGGTTCAAGCCCGTCGCCTCGGCGAACTGCCTGGCGTTGAAGCTTTCGAAGAAAAACCCGCGTTGATCGCCAAAGACCTTGGGCTCGAGGATCAACACCTCCGGGATTTCGGTGCGAATGACGTTCAGGCTCATTTGATGGCCTCCGACAGGATCTGCATCAGGTAGGCGCCATAGCCGTTCTTCGACAGAGGGCGCGCCAGTTCGGCAACCTGATCGGCGGAGATCCATTTATTGCGGAACGCAATTTCCTCGGGACACGCGACCATCAATCCCTGCCGGCTCTGCAGCGTCGCGATGAAGCTGGCAGCCTCCAGCAGCGAATCGTGCGTGCCGGTGTCCAGCCAGGCGTAGCCGCGGCCCATGATCTCGACCTCGAGTTGCGCCATCGCGAGGTAACGCTTGTTGACGTCGGTGATCTCGAGTTCGCCACGTGCGGACGGCTTGATCTCGGCCGCGATATCGCAGACCTGGTTGTCGTAGAAATAGAGTCCCGTCACCGCATAGTTCGAGCGCGGCTTCAGCGGCTTTTCCTCCAGCGACATCGCCCGGAAGTTCTCGTCGAACTCGACCACGCCGTAGCGTTCGGGATCGTGCACGTGATAGGCGAACACCGTCGCGCCGTCTTCCTTCGCGCACGCTCGCGTCAGCTGGCTGACCAGGTCATGGCCGTGGAAGATGTTGTCCCCCAGGATCAGGGTCGAAGGATCATTGCCGATGAAATCGCGGCCGATCAGGAACGCCTGGGCCAGCCCATCTGGCGATGGCTGGACCGCGTATTGCAGATTCAGTCCCCATTTGCTGCCATCGCCAAGCATTTCCGCGAAGCGCGGCGTATCTTCCGGCGTTGATATAACGAGGATGTCACGAATCCCCGCCAACATGAGCGTCGACAGGGGATAGTAGATCATCGGCTTGTCGTAGACAGGCAGCAGTTGCTTCGACACCGAGCGGGTGATGGGATAAAGGCGAGTGCCGGAGCCCCCGGCCAGGATGATGCCCTTGCGCATGGCGAACCACTCAGGAAAGGATCTGGTCCAGCAGGTGGGCGATGCCCTGCTGCCAGTCCGGAAAATGAATGCCGAACGTATCGCGCAACTTGCTGGTGTCCAGGCGCGAATTCGCCGGCCTTGGCGCCGGCAGCGGATACTCGGTGGACGCGATCGCCGCCACCCGGTCGGACCCGACCTTCAGCGCAATGCCCTTGGTTTCCGCGTGGCGCAGCACCGCCGTCGCATAGCCATGCCAACTCGTTTCGCCCGCGGCGGCGAGGTGATAGACGCCTCCAGCGAAGCCCGCGCGATCGCCGTGCAACCAATGGCGCGCGACAATCTGGGCCGTCACGTCGGCGATCAGCGACGCAGTGGTCGGAGCGCCGAACTGGTCGGCAATGACACGCAGCGCGTCGCGCTCCGACGCGAGCCGCAGCATCGTCTTGGCGAAATTGGCACCGTGCGCGCCGGCCACCCAGCAGGTGCGCAGCACCAGTGCATCGGCACCGGCTGCCGCGATGGCCTGCTCGCCTGCGAGCTTGCTCTTGCCGTAGACCGATTGGGGGTCGACCGGATCGGTCTCGACATACGGGCTCGTCTTGCGGCCGTCGAACACGTAATCGGTCGAGTAATGGACCAGCAGGCCGCCGAGCTCCCGCACCTCCTCGGCGAGTACGCCGGGGGCCACGCCATTGATGGCGTGAGCCAGCTCAGGCTCGCTCTCGGCCTTGTCTACCGCGGTGTAGGCGGCGGGATTGACGACGATGTCCGGGCGGACCTCCCGCACGACGCGACGAAGCTGCTCCGGGTCGGCCAGATCGCAGGCATTGCGGTCCAGCGCGACGACGCGGCCTAGCGGTGCCAGGCTGCGGCGCAGCTCGAAACCAACCTGGCCATTGCTTCCAGTGACGAGAAGGGTCGGGACACGGGAGCTTTCACGCCGCATACTGCTTCGCCACCCAATTCCGATATTCCCCGGACATCACGTCCTGCACCCAGGCCTGATTGTCCAGATACCACTGCACCGTCTTGCGCAGCCCGGTCTCGAAAGTCTCCGCCGGCTTCCAGCCAAGTTCGCGCTCTAGCTTGCGGGCGTCGATCGCATAGCGCCGGTCGTGGCCAGGGCGGTCCTTGACGAAGGTGATCTGGTCCCGGTAGGAGCCCGAGGCCTTTGGCTTCAGTTCGTCCAGCAGGTCGCACAGCGTGTGGACCACGTCCAGGTTGGTCTTCTCGTTCCAGCCGCCGACGTTGTACGTTTCGCCGAGCCGGCCGCGCGCGAGCACCTCGCGGATCGCGGCGCAGTGGTCGCCTACATACAGCCAGTCGCGTACGTTCAGGCCATCGCCGTAGACAGGCAGCGGCTTGCCGCCAAGCGCGTTGGCGATCATCAGCGGGATCAGCTTTTCGGGGAAGTGATACGGCCCGTAGTTGTTCGAGCAGTTGGTCGTCAGGACCGGCAGCCCGTAGGTGTGGTGGTAGGCGCGGACCAGATGGTCGGAGCCTGCCTTCGAAGCCGAATACGGGCTGTTGGGCGCGTAGGCCGTCGTCTCCGAGAACGGCGGATCGTTCGGTCCGAGCGAGCCGAACACCTCGTCGGTCGACACGTGCAGGAAGCGGAAGGCGCCCTTGCGAGCGTCGTCGAGGCCGCTCCAGTAGGCGCGCACGGCTTCGAGCAGGGTGAAGGTGCCGACGATATTGGTCTGGATGAACTCGCCGGGGCCGTGGATCGAGCGGTCGACGTGGCTTTCGGCGGCGAAGTGCAGGACTGCGCGGGGCTGGTACTCGGCCAGCAGCCGGTCCAGCGCGGCGCGATCGCAGATGTCGGTGCGCGAGAAAATGTGACGTGGATTGCCCTCGAGCGAGGCAAGCGTCTTCAGGTTGCCGGCGTACGTGAGCTTGTCGACATTGACGACGCTGTCGGCGTCGGCATTGCCAAGCCAGTTCAAGACGAAATTGGCGCCAATGAAACCGGCGCCCCCTGTCACGAGGATGTGCGGCAAACCCCTTTCTCCCTAACTATCGATATGTTTCGAAAACGGGACAATAGCCCGGCGCCCGCCTTGATCCGTTTGGGGGACGGCAGGATCATCAGTGTTCTCAGAAGTGGCGGTATTCTATCCGAGCGCCCCCCCGGGATTACCCGGGCCAGTCATCTTTTTGTAGCCTGTTGTAACGGCTCACGCCCCCCCTCTTTACAATCGACAAAAAGCCGCCTCCGGCTCTCTTTTTTACCTCTATGCCCCATTCCTCGGTGCCAGCCCCTTACCCCTACGCCGTCGGCGACCTGCAAGGTTGCTGTCCCTCCCTGGAACAACTTGTCACCAAAATCCCCGACGATGCGCCACTTCGCTTCGTCGGGGATCTGGTAAACCGCGGGCCGGCGTCGCTGGATACCTTGCGGAGAGTCCGGGCAATGGGTAAGCGGGCCGAGTCGGTGCTGGGCAACCACGATATCCATCTATTAGCCGTCGCCGCCGGCGTACGCAATCCGGGTTCGTCTGACACGCTCGATGACATCCTTCAGGCGCCGGACCGGGAGGAACTGCTGCACTGGCTGCGCCACCGGCCGCTGGCCCTCCATGAGAACGGCTTCCTGCTGATCCACGCCGGCGTGCTGCCCCAATGGACCGTCGAGCAGACGCTCGAGCTTGCCGGCGAAGTCGAGCGGAAGCTACAGGGACCGGACTGGAAAGCATTTCTCGCGGATGTTTTTGGTAATGCAGCGAACCGCTGGCACGAGGGGCTGCGCGGCATCGAGCGGCATCGCGTCGTGATCAATGCGCTGACCCGGTTGCGCTTCTGTACCCTCGACGGGGTGATGGACTTCAAGACCAAGGAGGGATTGGGCAAGGCGCCCGATGGCTTCCTGCCCTGGTTCGACGTGCCGGCACGCCGCACCGGCGATACCACGATCGTCTGCGGCCACTGGTCCACGTTGGGGCTGGTGATGCGGCCCGACCTGATGGCGCTGGATACCGGCTGCGTCTGGGGCGGCCGGCTGACCGCAGCGCGCTTGGCGCCCGATCCGGCCGACCGCGAGGTCATCCAGGTCGATTGCCCGCAATATTGTGATCCTTTAGGCTGATTTTGTCATCCCCTCGACGGGATGTCGGTGTGCAGGCGCACCGACGATCAGACCGGATTGCCGGTGGCCGTGGTTTCCGCCGCGGTGGCGGACGGTCCGCCGGCGGGCACCGCCGTCTCGCCCTCTAGTTGCCGGCACAACGCGACCACGCCTTCGCGCGCATGCTCGGCCAGCGCACGGCGCCCGCCGCCGTCCGCCTGAAGCGGCTGGCCGAACGCGATCTGCGCGATGATTGGTGGCGAGTGCAGGATCGCGTCGAGCGTCTGCAACAGCGTCAAGTCGCCGATATAGGCCGGCGCGACGGTGCGCTCCCCGGTGGCGGCGTCGCAATAGCGCAGCGCCACCGGCAGCACCGGCAGGCCCGCAGAGATTGGCGCCTGCATCAGGTTGGCGTGGAACGGCAGCACGTCGGTGCCATCAGTGGTGGTGCCTTCCGGGAACACGCAGACGCGATCGCCCTGCAGCATGCAGTCGGTGATGTCGTGCAGCACGCGGTGCGCGTCGCGCTTGCGGCCGCGTTCGATGAACAGCGTGCCGGTCTGCTCGCACAGCCAGCCGATCAGCGGCCAGTCGCGGATCTCCGACTTGGCGACGAAGCGGGACGGCTCCCAGCTGTGCATCACGAAGATATCGAGCCAGGAGATATGGTTGGCGACGATCATGGCGCCGCGCCCGGTCGCCGGAACGGGACCGATCAGTTCGATGTCGACGCCGCAGATGCGCAGCAGCCGGCGCGACCAGCGGCGGATATGCCATTGGCGCGATGTCTTGCCGAGCCAAGGGAACAGGACCGCGCAGGTCAGCAGACCGCGCAGCAGGTGCAGGCAGAGGGCGAGCTTGCGCAGGGCGATCATGGGATGGAGCAGAAGTGGCAAGAGCAAGCGGGCATGGTTTGCCAGTGGCGGTCGCCCTCTCCCCCGGCCCCTCTCCCGCAAGCGGGCGAGGGGAGCATTGGTCGGGAAAAGACAGCGCTGCCCGCGGCCGTCAGCGGGCGGCCACCGCCTCGCCGTTGCGCGGCTGGCCGGCCAGCTCGTAGACCAGCTGGCCGCCGACCAGCGTGGCCGTGACCCGGCCTCGCATCTCGTAGCCGAGCCACGGCGAGTTCTTGCCCTGGCTCTTCAGCGAGCGGCGCTCGACCTTCCACACGGCATTCGGATCGAACAGGCAGACGTCGGCCGCGCCGCCGACCGCGAGCCGGCCGGCAGGCAGGCCGATCACGCGTGCCGGCTCGCTGGTGATGCGACCCAGCGCCTTGACCAGCGGCACCTTGTGTTCGTCGGCCCAGCGCAGCGTCAGCGGCAGCAGCAGTTCGAGCCCGGTCGCGCCCGGCGTGGCTTCGGCGAATGGCAGCAACTTCTCGTCGTCGTCGACCGGCGTGTGGTCTGAGCACAGCGCGTCGATGGTGCCGTCGGCCAGCGCGGCGACGATGGCGTCGCGATCGCGCCCGCTGCGCAGCGGCGGCGAGAAGCGCATCTGCGAATTGAAGTAGCCGATGTCCATGTCGGTCAGCGCGACGTGGTGGATGTTGACGTCGCAGGTGACCGGCAGCCCCTCGCGCTTGGCCTGCCGCACCAGTTCCAGGCCCGCCGACGACGACAGCCGGCACAGGTGGACGCGCGCGCCGGTGGAGCGCATCAGCTCGAAGATCGTATGCAGCCGCACGGTCTCCGCGATCACCGAGACGCCCGACAGCCCGAGCCGCGACGCGACCGCGCCGCTGGCCGCGACGCCGCCGCCCAGGTACGGGTCTTCGGGCCGCAGCCAGACCGTGAAGCCGAAGGTCTGCGCGTACTGCAACGCGCGCAGCAACACCTGGGTGTTGAGGATCGGCGCCTCGGCCTGCGAGAAGCCGACGCAGCCGGCTTCGGTCAGCTGCGACATTTCGGTCAGCACCTCGCCCTTCAGGCCCAGCGTCAGCGCACCGAGCGGGTACACATGGGTCTGGTTCAGCGTGCGGGCGCGGTACTTCAGCATCTCGACCAGGCCCGGCTCGTCGAGCACCGGGTCGGTATCGGGCGGGCACACCAGGCTGGTGACGCCGCCGGCGGTGGCCGCGGCCACTTCGGATTCGAGCGTGGCCTTGTATTCGTAGCCCGGCTCGCGCAGCCGGGCCGACAGGTCGACCAGGCCCGGGCAGACGATCAGTCCGCTGGCGTCGATGGTCTTGTTGGCCTGGAAGTCGGCCGGCGCGTTGCCGATGCCGACGATCTTGCCGGCGGCCAGGAACAGGTCCTGCTGGGCATCGATATTGCCGGCCGGGTCGATCAGGCGGCCACCCTTGATGTGGATCTTCATATCGTGTCGCTTGCTATCGCTTGCCATTGCGGCTTGTTTTGGTGCCTGGCGACCGTCACGAGGCCGACGATTGCCCGGTGGATCGCGCTTCAGTCATTCAGTCGTTGTTGCCGGCGACGATGCCCATCACCGCCATCCGCACCGCGATGCCGAAGGTGACCTGGTTCAGGATCACCGACTGCGGACCGTCGGCCACGGCCGAATCGATTTCGACGCCGCGGTTCATCGGCCCGGGGTGCATCACGATCGCGTCGGGCTTGGCCAGGGCCAGACGTTCGGGCGTCAGGCCGAAGGCCTTGAAGTATTCCTGCGCCGACGGCAGCAGCGCGCCGCTCATGCGCTCGTTCTGCAGCCGCAGCATGATGATCACGTCGACGCCCTTGAGCCCCTCTTCCATGTTGTGGAAGACGCGCACGCCCATCTGCTCGAGGCCCGACGGCAGCAGCGTGCGCGGACCGATCGCACGCACCTCGGGCACGCCCAGCGTGGTCAGCGCGTGGATGTCCGAGCGCGCCACCCGCGAGTGCAGGATGTCGCCGACGATCGCGACGGTCAGCTTGGTGAAGTCCTGCTTGTAATGCCGGATCGTGTACATGTCCAGCAGGCCCTGCGTCGGGTGCGCATGGCGGCCATCGCCGGCGTTGATCACGTGCACGTGCGGCGCGACATGCTCGGCGATCAGATAGGGCGCGCCCGAGCTGGCATGCCGCACCACGAACATGTCGGCCGACATCGCCGACAGGTTGTTGATGGTGTCGAGCAGCGATTCGCCCTTGCTGGTCGACGAGGCATTGATGTTCAGGTTCAGCACGTCCGCGGACAGCCGCTTGGCGGCGATCTCGAACGTGGTGCGGGTCCGCGTCGAGTTCTCGAAGAACAGGTTGAACACGCTCTTGCCGCGCAGCAGCGGCACCTTCTTGACGTCGCGGTCGGAGTCCGACAGCGACACGAACTGGCTGGCGGTGTCGAGGATGTGCGTGATCATGTCGCGCGACAGCCCCTCGATGGACAGCAGATGCTTGAGCTCGCCGTTCCTGGTGAGCTGCGGGTTGCGGAACGTCTTGGTCATGGGTGAGGCGTGGGCGGGTGCGGTTTGGCTCGGTACGGGTGCGCGGGTGCTGTGCTTGCGTTGGCTCGGGCGGCTCTGCTTGTTCTACTGCTGGTCTGCCTGCTGGTCTGCTTTCCGTTCAGCCCGCGGCGGAACCGTGGTTGCCGTTCAGCGTTTCGGTGGCGAAGGAAAAACGGATGCCGGCGCCCTCGCCTTCGCGCGACAACACCAGGTTGGTGCCGCGCGGCAGCGTGATCCGCTCGCCGACGAAGTCCGCCGCGATCGGCAACTCGCGGCCGCCGCGATCGACCAGCGTGGCCAGCGCAACGCGCGCAGGCCGCCCGTAGTCGAACAACTCGTTGACCGCGGCGCGGATGGTACGGCCGGTGGCCAGCACATCGTCGATCAGCAGCACCTGGCTGTCCTGCACCGAAAACGGCAGCGTGCTCGGCTGCGCCTGGCTGTGCAGGCCCTTCTTCGCGTAATCGTCGCGGTGGAAGGCCACGTTGATCACGCCGTAATGCGGCAACTGCAGATCGGCGGCCAGCCGCTCCGCGATCCACGCGCCACCCGAATAGATGCCGGCGATCGACCAGGGCGCACCGCCCGAAGCGGAGCCCGAGGGCGCGGACAGCATCCCTTGCACGTGGTCACGCAGCGCGCGGTACAGCGCCTCGGCGTCGAGAGTGACGTTGGAAATCATAGCGGGAGTTGGTCGAAATACTGTTGCAGGATGATGCGGGCCGCCTCGTGGTCGAGCGCCCCGGGCCTGGCGCCGGACGCCTGGGCCTCCAGGGAGCTATAGCGCTCGTCGACCCAGGTCACCGGCAGATTGAAGCGGCCGTTCAGCTGATTGCCGAAGCGTCGCGCCAGCTTGGTCGCCGGCTGTTCGCCGCCGTCAGGCGTCAGGGGCAGTCCAACGACAAGATGCACCGGCGCCCATTCTTCAATCAGCGCGGCGACGGCCTCGAAGCGCCCTTCGACGGTGATGTTCGGCAGGATGGTCAGCGGCCGCGCCTCCCGCGTGATGAAGTTGCCCAGCGCCACGCCGATCTTGCGCTCGCCGTAATCGAAGCCCAATACGGTGCCATCGGTGGGCACGGCGGACACTGGCGGGCCTTGCGGCGCCGGCTTGTGGAGCGGCGTGGCCGCGTCCGCGCTAGGCATGCCCCGCCTCGCCGGAGAGCATGGTGATGTCGATGCCCAAAAGGCGAATGGCGGCGGCGAAGCGCTCCTCGGGCGGAACGCTGAATACGATCTCGGGGTCGGCCTGCACGGTCAGCCAGCCGTTGCGGCTGAGCTCTTCCTCCAGTTGGCCCGCGCCCCAGCCGGCGTAGCCGAGCGTCAGCAGGAAGCGGTGCGGACCGCTGCCGTTGGCGACCGCCTCGAGCACGTCCTTGGAGGTAGTCATCTCCAGGCCGCCCGGCACCGTCAGCGACGACACATAGACGCCGACCGGGTCGTGCAGCACGAAGCCGCGCTCGGTCTGCACCGGGCCGCCGAAATAGACGGGTTGTTGCGCAACGGGCTGGATTTCGAGCTTGAGATCGATCTTGTCGAACAACGTGGCCATGTCGATGTCGATCGGCCGGTTGATCACCAGGCCGAGCGCGCCACGCTCGTTGTGTTCGCAGATGTAGACGACGGCGCCGGTAAAAGTCGGATCCGCCATGCCGGGCATGGCGATCAGGAATTGATTCGTCAGATTGATGGGGGCTGCGGACGTCGCCATGCGTTGCATTTTATCAAATCAGCGCCAATGTTCCGGAAAAGATTCCCTCGTCCGGGCCCGCGCGGGGATTGGGATGGTGCGCGCCGCCGCACAGCCGTTGCATCGCAGCATCGGGGCCGCGGTGAGCCTTGCCGCCCAGTCCCCGCCTCAATCCTTGCGCGCCAGTTCGGCCAGATCCGCCGGCGTCAGCCAGCGCCATTCGCCGGGCGCGAGCGCCGGATCCAGCGCCAGTCCGCCGATGCGGCTGCGATGCAGCGCGGCGACATGGTTGCCCGCCGCGGCGACCATCCGCTTGACCTGATGATACTTGCCTTCGGCCAGCGTCAGCCGCAGCGCGCGTTCGCCGACGATCTCGCAGGCCAGCGCCGCGATCGGGGCGGGTTCGTCCTCGAGCTGGACGCCTTCGCGCAGCGCCGCGGCCTGGGCCTCGGTGGCCGGCTCCGCGGTCGTGACCTCGTAGACCTTGGGCACCTTGCGCTTGGGCGAGGTCTGCGCGTGGATGAACTGGCCGTCGTCGCTGAGCAGCAGCAGCCCGGTGGTGTCCTGGTCGAGCCGGCCGACCGCCTGCACGCCGCGCTCGCGCAGCGGCACCGGCAACAGCGTGTAGACGCTCGGATGATGCAGCGGCCGCTGCGAGCATTCGTATCCCGTCGGCTTGTGCAGCATCAGGTAGGCCTTCTCGTGGCAGACCCACGCCTCGCCATCGACGGTCAGCCGCAGCCCTTCGAGCACGAATTCCGCGCGCGGGTCCTCGCACAGTTCGCCATCGACCTCGACCATGCCGGCCGCCACCAGATCCCCGCAATAGCGGCGCGTGCCGAAGCCCTGCGATTGCAGGATGCGGTCCAGCGGCGTGGTCTTGGGCGGTTTGGCGGTCTTCGAGCTCATCGGCGATCAGGGAAAGCGGCGCGTTGCAGGGGGGAATGGCGCAGGGGGCCATGCTACGGTAAACGGTCGCGCGGCTGGCGGCGCAGCCTTCTCGGAGATCGAGTTTGAACCCATCCCCCCATCGCGAGCCGTACCGCGTCGGCCGTTCGTTCGACCGCGCACTGGTCTGGTTTCGCCGCGACCTGCGCGTGGACGACCACGCGGCGCTGCATTATGCCCTCAAGCATGCGCGCCGGGTATGGTGCGTATTCGTATTCGATCGGGACATCGTCGCCCCTTTGTTGGCTCGCGGCTTGACCAGCGATCGCCGCGTGGCCTTCATCCTCGCCTCGCTGGCTCCGCTGGACGCCGCGTTGCGGGCGGCAGGCGGCGGCCTGATCGTGCTGCACGCCGCCGCGCGTACGGCGATCCCCCGGCTCGCCCGGGAGCTCGACGTACAGGCCGTCTTCGCCAACCATGACTACGAGCCTGCGGCCATCGAGCGCGACCGCGCCGTGGCCGACGCGCTGGCCGCCGATGCGCGCATCTGGTTCACCTTCAAGGATCAGGCCGTGTTCGAGCGCGACGAGATCCTGAACGGCCAGGGCAAACCCTTCTCGGTATTCACGCCATACAAGAACGCCTGGCTGAAGGCGCTGCAGCCCTTCGATCTGCGGCCCTACCCGGTCGCGCCCTATCTGCATGCGCTGGCGCCGCTGCCGGCGGCGCACGACCGTCCGCTGCCCACGCTGGAGGCGCTGGGCTTCACGCCGCCCGAGCCGCAGGCGATGCCGCTCGTTCCGGGCAGCCCCGGCGCGCATGCCCTGTTCGATGCCTTCCTCGACCGGCTGGGCGACTATGCGCGCCGGCGCGATTTCCCTGCCGTGCGCGGGCCCAGTTATCTGTCGGTGCATCTGCGTTTCGGCACCATCTCGATCCGCACGCTGGCGCGCGCCGCGCATGCGGCGATGCTGCAAGGCGGTGCCGATGCCGGCGGCGCGGCGGCGTGGTTGTCGGAACTGATCTGGCGCGACTTCTATTTCATGGTGCTGCACCATCGCCCGGACCTGGCCGATGGCCGCTCGTACCACGCCGCCTATGACGCGATCCGCTGGCGCACCGGACCCATCGCCGAGCAGTATTTCGGCGCGTGGTGCGAGGCGCGTACCGGCTATCCGCTGGTCGATGCCGCGATGCTTCAGCTGCGCCAGAGCGGCTATATGCACAACCGCCTGCGCATGGTCAGCGCCAGCTTTCTGGTCAAGGATCTGGGCATCGACTGGCGCCGCGGCGAAGCGTTGTTCGCGGACCTGCTCACCGATTACGACTTCGCGGCGAACAATGGCGGCTGGCAGTGGGCCGCATCGACCGGGTGCGACGCGCAGCCGTGGTTCCGGATCTTCAATCCCGTCACGCAGTCCCGCAAGTTCGATCCCGAGGGCCGCTTCATCCGGCACTACCTGCCGCAGCTGGCCGATCTGCCGGACAGGTATCTGCACGCGCCGTGGACCGCGCCAGAGGCGGTGCTGGCCGCGGCCGGCATCACGCTGGGCAAGGACTATCCGCGTCCGCTTGTGCAGCATGACGTGGCACGGCAGGAAACGCTGCAGCGGTATGCGGTGGTGAAGGTGGGGGCCGCGGCAGCGACGGGATCGGCATAGCGGGCGCCTTGCCCGCTCCCCCAACCCTTCTCCCGCATGCGGGAGAGGGGAGAAGGCCCCCTGTAGAGCAGCGGGCCTACGCTGCCAGCAACGCGCTTTCGCGATAGTGCCGCTGCGCGTCCTCGGGACGTTCGGTCTGCTCGAACAGCCGCGCCAGTGCCAGATGCGCCCGTATGCGCAGGCGGCGCTGTTCCTCGCTGGTTGCGTACTTCAGCGCGCGTTCGAAGTTGGACTGCGCCTTGCCCCACAGCTGCTCGCCCAGGCACAACACGCCCAGCGTGAAATGCAGCTCGGCATCGTTCGGATGTTGCGCCAGCCATTTCTCGGCCTGCTGGATCTGCGGCAACGCCTGGCCCGGCTCGGCGCAGTCGGCGTAGCGCAGCACCAGCCGGCTGTCCCAGTTGACCTTCAGCGCGTCCTCGACGATCCGGCGGGCTTCTTGCTGACGGCCCAGCGCCGAGAAATAGCGCGCGGCCGGCTCGGCGATGCGAGCCGCGCGGCGCTCGTCGTTCGACAGCGAACGCCAGAAGTCCTGCAACGCGTCGGCGTCGTGGCGGCGCTCTTCCAGCATCGCCTCGCAGGCCAGCTGCTTCAGGCGCAGCGCCAGCACCGGATGCAGCGCGTTGCGTTTCTCCAGCGAACGCGCGAGCCGCAGCACCTCGCTCCAGTTCTTCAGATGCTGGTGCGCGCGCAGCGCGATCCGTTGCACATGGATCTGCCGTCCGCCCTGCGCCTGCAGCTGCGCGATCGTTTCCAGCGCGCCATCGGCATCGCGGGCGTCGACCAGCATTTCCGCCAGCGATACCAGCCGGGCCTGCTCACGCTCGGGCGCGGTGACCTGGGCCAGCCAGCCGTCGCGCCGCTCGGCCTCCTGCATCTGATGCGCGGCGCGCGCGCCGATCAGCGCCGCGGTCTGCGCCTGCTCGGGCCAGACCTGGGCCTCGCGCGCGGTCCGCTCGGCGCGGGCGAAGCGGCCGGCGAACAGGTTCTCGATCGCCTCGCGCAGCGCGGCCTGCGCCTTCAGCATGCGATTGCGCTCGCGGTAGGCGGCGGCGCGCCGAGGCATCTCGGACAGATGCCGGATCGCCGACAGCACGGTCCAGGCAATGAAGAACAGCAGCAACAGCAGCGCCAGCGCCAGGTTCAGCGACAGTTCGACCCGATACGGCGGGTAGAACAGCACCACATTGCTTTGATTGAACTGCGTGAACAGCGCCAGCCCGACGGCGCCGCCAAACAGGATCGCCACCCAGAATAGAAGTCGCATGCGCTACTCCTTCTTCAGGGAACGCAGCGCGCCGAGGCTGTCGGACATGGTCGGCAGCTGCACGGCCACGGCACCGGCCTGCGCCTGCTTCAGCAGAGTCTGCACGGCCTGCACGCGGCGGCTCTTCGTATCGAAATAGCGCTCGATCATGCCGTGGGCTGCGGCCAGATCGTTGCGGAACACCTGCTCGTTGCGCGACAGCAGCGCCAGCCGCGCGTTCAGCAGCCGCAGCTTGACGTTCTCGCGCAGGAACCAGCCCTGATCGCCGGTCAGCAGCAGCGCCTCGGTATCGTCGACGCGGCGCACGCGGATCACGCGCATCAGCTCGTCGCGCACGGTCGCCCAGACGCCTGCGAACCATTGCGTCACGCGGTTGCCGAGGCCATCGCCGTCGCCCGCGGCAGCGGCCGATGCCGCGCCGGGCTGCGACGCGGCCGCCGCGCCGCGCGGCGCGCCTTCGCTGCGTTCGAGCATCCGTTCGCTGGACAGCAGCGGCAGCGCGTCGATCTGGTTGATGGCTTCGTCCAGCTTGATCGCCGCGCCGGTCAGGTCGGTGTCGGGCATCGCCTTCAGACGGCCGATGTCGCGCGCGATCGCCCGGCGCAGCTGGTTGTATTCGGGCTTGTCGGAGCGGGCCAGGCGAACGTCGGCGCTCTGCAACGCGGAAAGCGCGACCTGCACGTTGCCGGTCAGCTGCAGCTGCTGGCCGGCGTTGGTCAGCAGTTGCTGGATCTCGGCGATCTCCCAGTCGTCGCGATTGCGCATCAGGTCCTGGTAGACCTGTTCGAGCGTGGCCTGCTTGTCGCGGGTCTCGCCGACCTGGGCCTCGAGCGCGCCGACCTTGGCCTGCATTTCCTTGACGGTAGTCTGGGCCTCGCGGGTCAGCACGCGCGATTCCTGCACCAGCGCGTCGTTGTTCTGCTGGCGGCGTGCCAGTTCCTCGGTCAGCCGGTCGACCCGTTGCTGCAGCCACCAGAACGCGCCGCCGGCGACCAGCACGAAGATGGCCAGCAGCAGCCAGGCCAGCGCGCCGCGGCCGCCCGCGCTGCCTGGGCTGCGCGAAGCCGGCCGCTCGCCGGGCGAGGCGCTGGAAGGCGCCGCACCGGGCGGCATGCCGGCCGGTGGAACGGAGGAGGAAGCGGTGGAGGTTTGCTGTTGCGTCACGCGATCGACCTTCGTTGACGTGGATTGCGGTGATTCAGTGGGCGGAATTGGGGGCGGAGCGGCGGGCGAGCCCGCCGGAGCAGCCGGGTCAGCCGATGCGGCCGCGGATGGCGCCTGCGATTGCGCTGCCGAAGCCGCGGCCAAAGCGGCCGCACTTGGAGCAGCCGCGGGAACGGTTGCGGCAGTCGGGCCCGGCTCGGGCTTCGATGTCGAAGGCGGCACCGAGGGCTCCACCGGTTGCAGAACCGTCGGTGAAGCCGTTTGTGAAGCCGCCTGTGAAGCCGCCTGTGAAGCCGTTCGTGAGGCCGTTTCCGAAGCCCCCTTCAACTCGCTCAAATACGGCTCGGCCCAGCGCAGGCAAGCCGCCAGCAAGCCCTCGTCGCCCGGCGCGGCCATTTGCACGCGTGTGAAGCCGAGTGCCGCAGCCTGCTCGGCAATTCTCGCATGCGGGACAATGCACTGCACTTCACGCAGCGCGGCGTCTTCTTCCGGCGACAGGTTGTCGCGCGCCAGCTGGTGGAGGTTGCGCACCGCTTCGGAACTGGTCAGCAGCCAGGCCTGCGGTGCCGCGCCCGGCTTCAGGCCGTCGCGTACCGCCTGCCATTGCATCGATCCGGGCACCGGTATCGTGCGCCGATAGGCCTCGACCGCCAGCACGGTCGCACCGGCCTCGCGCAGCTTGTCGCCGAGCCAGTCGCGGCCGCCGTTGCCGCGCACGATCAGCACCTCGCGGCCGGCCAGTGCAGGCACGTCGAGTTGGGCCCACAGCGCCTCGGAATCGAAGCGGGCTTCGGCGGGATCGATATCGGGGGCGGTGCCATCGGCGCCCGCCGGCGAGATCACGCGATGGCGCGGCGCGGCGATGCCGCGCTCGGCAAGCGCCGCCACGCTGGCGGGTCCGACCACCGCAACGGGCACCGATTCGGGCCAGACCGCGACGCCGCCCTGCGCCAGCGCGAGCGCATCGAGCGCGTAGGCGATCGCGTTGGGGCTGACGAAGACGACCAGCGCAAAATCCGGCAGCCGCGCCAGCGCCGCGCGCAGCGGGCCGTCATCGGCCGCCGGGCCGATCGTCAGCAGCGGAAAGCTCAATACGTCCAGACCCGCGGCCTGCAGCGCCTCGGTCAGTTGCCGGGACTGCCCGGCGGGTCGTGTGACGACGACGGTCGGGCGGGGCATCGTTTCCCCTCAGTCGCCGCTGGGGCGCACCGGCGCGCCGTCGTTCTGCAGCGCCACGGCCAGCAGCGCGTCGGCGCCCTGGGCCAGCAGCGTATCGGCGACGGCGTTGCCCAGCGCTTCCGCATCGGCGGCGCTGGCCACTTCGACCGCGCGCTGCGCGTGCACGCTGCGCGCGCCGTCCGGCGTGGCGACGAAGGCGTCCAGATGCAGGCGGATGCCATCCCAGTGCGCGTGAGCGGCCAGCGGCACCTGGCAGGAGCCGCCGAGCCGGCGCGATACCGCCCGCTCCGCGCCGACCGCCAGCGCGGTGGAAAGATGATTCAGTGGCGCCAGCCAGGCGGCCAGTTCGGGGCGATCGGAGCGGATCTCGATGCCCAACGCGCCCTGCCCGGCGGCCGGCAGCGAGGTCGCCGGCTCCAGCAGCGCGCGGATACGACCGGCCAGGCCCAGGCGCTTCAGGCCGGCCGCGGCGAGGATGATCGCGCCGTAGTCGCCGCGATCGAGCTTGGCCAGCCGCGTATCGAGATTGCCGCGCAGCGGCTGCACCACCAGATGCGGATAGCGGCTGCGAAGCGCGGCCTCGCGGCGCAGGCTCGAGGTACCGACCACGGTGCCGGCAGGCATCTCGTCGAGCGAGGCGAAGCGGGTCGACACCAGCGCGTCGCGCGGATCCTCACGCTCCATCACGGCGGCCAGCGCGAACCCCTCGGGCAGCTCCATCGGCACGTCCTTCAGCGAGTGCACCGCCAGGTCGGCCCGGCCCTCGGCCATCGCCACTTCCAGCTCCTTGACGAACAGGCCCTTGCCGCCGACCTTGGAGAGGCTGCGGTCCAGAATCTGGTCGCCCCGGGTAGTCATACCCAGAATGGACACATCGCACGCGGGATAGTATTGTTGCAACGCAGCACGCACATGTTCGGCCTGCCACATGGCCAGCCGGCTTTCGCGTGACGCGATCACCAGCCTGCCCGGCGCGGCGGATGAGGATGCGGAAGGGACGGAAGCTTGCATGCCGCGAATGGTAGCACGCACCCCCTGCCGGTCCGGCCGCCGTCCCGGAAGCTGGCGGCGTGGCGTCCGAAGGCCGAAGAGCCGGGGCAAAGCGGCCAGGGCAACACCGGGTCTGGAAGGCGATCGGAACGATCGGAAACAACAGCAGCATCAGAACCAAACGCAGAGGAGATTGCATGACGCAGCCAGCAGCGCGCCCGGCCGGCCGCCGGATCCGCGCAGTCCGAGGCCGATCGGAAACCGCCGGCGACGGCGCAAACGGAATCGGCGGGCGCGAAGACGCCAATGGATCGATCGGACCAGGGACAGACGCCCCCTCGCCCCCGACCGTTGAAGCGGCCCAGCCGACACTTTCCACCGCCCGCCCGACCCGCCGCGCCGCCGCAAAACCGGCCTCCCACCTCGAAGTGGTGCCGGCAGCACCGGCGCGCAAGGCGGCCAACGACAAGGACCTGCCCCTGCGCGAGGACATCCGCTTCCTGGGTCGCCTGCTCGGCGACGTGCTGCGCGAGCAGGAAGGCGAGGCAGCCTTCCAGATCGTCGAGACGATCCGCCAGACCGCGGTGCGTTTTCGCCGCGAGAACGACCGCGCCGCCGCGGCCGAGCTGGACCGGCTGCTCAAGCGGCTGTCGCGCGACCAGACCAACCAGGTGGTGCGCGCCTTCAGCTACTTCTCGCACCTGGCCAATATCGCCGAGGACCAGCACCACAACCGCCGCCGGCGCGTCCATGCGCTGGCCGGCTCGCCGCCCCAGCCGGGCAGCATGGCGCGCGCGCTGCAGGCGATCGACGCCGCCGGCGTCACCGGCAAGCAGCTGCGCAAGTTCTTCGACGAGGCGCTGATCGTGCCGGTGCTGACCGCGCACCCGACCGAGGTCCAGCGCAAGAGCATCCTGGACGCCGAGCGCGAGATCGCCCGTCTGCTGGCCGAGCGCGACCTGCCGATGACGGCGCGCGAACTGGCGCACAACACCGCCCAGCTGCGCGCCAAGGTCACCACGCTGTGGCAGACGCGGATGCTGCGCAATACGCGGCTGATGGTCGTCGACGAGATCGAGAACGCGCTGTCGTACTACCGCACCACCTTCCTGCGCGGCATCCCGCAGCTGATGACCGAGCTGGAGGAGGACATCGCCGCGGTATTCCCGGCCTCGCGCCGCGCCAAGACGGAACCCGGTCCGCTGCCGCCGTTCTTCCAGATGGGCTCGTGGATCGGCGGCGATCGCGACGGCAACCCCAACGTCACGGCGGACACGCTGGAGCACGCGGCCTGCCAGCAGGCGCTGCTGATCCTCGAGTGGTATCTGGACGAGGTGCACGCGCTGGGGGCCGAACTGTCGATGTCCACGCTGATGGTCGAGGCCAGCCCCGCGCTGCTGGCGCTGGCCGACGCCTCACCCGACCGCTCCGAGCACCGCGCCGACGAACCGTACCGGCGCGCGCTGATCGGCATCTACGCGCGGCTGGCCGCGACCTGCCATGCGCTGACCGGCCGCGCGGCGCCGCGCCATCCGGTCGCCGACGCCGAGCCCTACGCCAGTGCGGAGTCCTTCGCCGCCGACATCGAGGTGGTGATCGACTCGCTGCGCGAGCACCACGGCGAGGCGCTGGCGCGCGCCCGCATCGATGCGCTGCACCGCGCGATCGGCGTGTTCGGCTTCCATCTGGCGTCGATCGACATGCGCCAGGTGTCCGACGTGCACGAGGCCGTGATCGCCGAGCTGTTCGCCGCAGCCGGCGTCGAGGCGGACTACGCCGCGCTGTCCGAGGAGCGCAAGCTCGAGCTGCTGCTGGCCGAACTGCGCCAGCCGCGACTGCTGACGCTGCCCTGGCATACCTATTCCGAGCAAACCCAAAGCGAGCTGCGCGTGCTGACGACCGCGCGCGAACTGCGGGCCCGCTACGGCGCCCGCGTCGCGCGCAACTACATCATCTCGCACACCGAGACGTTGTCGGACCTGGTCGAGGTCATGCTGCTGCAGAAGGAGACCGGCATGCTGCGCGGCACGCTGGGCAGCAAGAACGATCCGGCGCGCATGGAACTGATGGTGATTCCGCTGTTCGAGACCATCGAGGACTTGCGCAACGCCAGCGGCATCATGCAGGCGCTGCTCGATCTGCCCGGCTTCGCCGCGGTGCTGGCCAATCAGGGCGGCGAGCAGGAGGTGATGCTGGGCTATTCGGATTCGAACAAGGACGGCGGCTTCCTGACCTCGAACTGGGAGCTGTACAAGGCCGAACTGGCGCTGGTGCAGCTGTTCGCGCAACGCAAGATCAAGCTGCGGCTGTTCCACGGCCGCGGCGGCACGGTGGGACGCGGCGGCGGCCCGACCTACCAGGCCATCCTGTCGCAACCGCCCGGCACGGTGAACGGGCAGATCCGGCTGACCGAGCAGGGCGAAATCATCAACAGCAAGTTCGCCAACGCCGAGATCGGCCGCCGCAACCTGGAGACGGTGATCGCCGCCACGCTGGAGGCATCGCTGCTGCCGACGCAGAACGCGCCCAAGGACCTGGCGACGTTCGAGAGCATCATGCAGAAGCTGTCGGACCGCGCCTTCGTCGCCTACCGCGACCTGGTCTACGACACCCCGGGCTTCAAGGACTACTTCTTCGCCACCACGCCGATCACCGAGATCGCCGATCTGAACCTGGGCTCCCGCCCGGCCTCGCGCAAGCTGATGGACAAGAAGAACCGCCGCATCGAGGATCTGCGGGCGATTCCGTGGGGCTTCTCGTGGGGCCAGTGCCGCCTGCTGCTGCCAGGCTGGTTCGGCTTCGGCAGCGCCGTGCGCGCGCTGCTCGATGAGGCCGGCGACGACAAGGCCCGCAAGGCGCTGGTGGCGACGCTGCGCCGCATGGTCAAGACGTGGCCGTTCTTCTCGACGCTGCTGTCCAACATGGACATGGTGCTGGCCAAGACCGATCTGGCCGTCGCCTCGCGCTACGCCCAGCTGTGCGACGACGCGGCGCTGCGCAAGGCCGTGTTCAACCGCATCAGCACCGAGTGGCATCTGACCGGCGAGATGCTGGGACTGGTCACCGGCAAGCACGACCGCCTGGCCGACAACCCCCTGCTGGCGCGCTCGATCAAGAACCGCTTCGCCTACCTGGACCCGCTGAACCACCTGCAGGTCGAACTGCTCAAGCGCTACCGGGCCGGCAAGGACGGCGACGACGTGCGCGTGCGGCGCGGCATCCATCTGACGATCAACGGGATTGCGGCGGGGCTGCGCAATACCGGTTGAGGGCACGTGGCTGGAGGCAGTCGTCCAGCCTCCAGCCACGTTGTCGAGCCGTCTGACACGGTGCCGAGCGGCTCAGCCGCGAGTTGCCGCGTCAAACTCGCCGGAGGTCGAGGCGGGCCGCCGCATCGACTCGAGTTCCCGCTGGGTCTGTGCCATTTTGTCTGCCAACAGCCGCTCCTCCGGCAACACCGTCCGATACTCGGCGGCAACGACGGTGTTCCCCAAGCCACTGAGCGCATAGTGCGCCTCCGCCTCCCCCTTCGCTGCGCACAGGATCAAGCCAACGGGCGGGTTTTCACCCGGCTTCATCCAATGTTCCCGGGCGTAGTTGAGATAGAGGTGCATTTGCCCTGCATCTGCATAGCCGAACCTGCCGATCTTCAGGTCGATGATCACCAGACACTTCAGCCGGCGGTGAAAAAACACGAGGTCGACCCGAAACCAGTTGTCGTCGATCCGGAGTCGCCGCTGCCGGCCGATAAAAGCAAAATCGTCACCGAGCTCCAGCAGGAAGTCTGCAAGGTGCTGAATCAAGGCCTCCTCCAGCTTGGATTCGGAGTACTCGTCCTTCAGGCCAAGAAACTCAAGGACAAATGGATCCTTGATGGCCTCTTCGGCGGTGACAAGATCATCGGTTTCGGCCACCGTCGCGCCTTTGAGCATGCCCGCCTTATTGCGTGAAAGGAGCGCTCGCTCATAAAACTGGCTGTTGATCTGCCTCGCCAGCTGACGTACCGACCATCCGCAGCGCAACGCCTCCCTCTCGTAAAAGCGGCGGGCGCGTTGGCTTCTGACACTGAGCAGCCTGACATACGCAGACCATGGCAGAGGAAATGCCCGAGCCAGATCGCTCAGTTCGGCGGCTGTTTCACGCGGGCCGCCTTGCCGCTTGAATTGATCAGACAGTGTCTGATCAATCTGTTTCGGGGGCCACGCAAGGTAGAACTGGCGCATTTGCTGCAGATTGACCATGCCGAAGCCGCGACCGAAGCGTCGCGACAACTCTTCCGACAGGCGTTTGAGTAGTCCCGAGCCGTACGCGGCGCGACGCTTGCCACCCTGGTCTGACTCGACAATACGGCGACCGATCAACCAATAGGTCGCCGTCATCCAGGCGTTCACGCTGCGGGCCGCGCCCTCGCGGGCGGCCTGGACCAGACGGACCACATCGGTACAGACCGCTTCATAGTCTGGGCGCGACGGCGGCAAGGGGGACGCGGGATCGGTAAGCGCCATAACGGGAGGCTGAGCGGGAACGTCTGGGGAGGTCAATTCGACGCTCAAGCGTAGCCCCGCACCTATCCCGGAATTGTTTCCGGCAGTCCAGGCCGGCCGGCAACGATATAATTCCCGCTTTTCCTATCCTTTCCGTTGCCCGGCACGCCTCGGTGCGTGGGCACTGTCCAGTTCCCTACCGCCATGACCTCCCAACTTGCCAAGAAAGGCGAAGCCTGGTCCGCCCGCTTCTCCGAACCGATGTCCGACCTGGTGAAGCGCTACACCGCTTCGGTGTTCTTCGACAAGCGCCTCGCGCTGTTCGATATCCAGGGCTCGCTGGCGCATGCGGCGATGCTGGCCCGGCAGGGCATCATCAGCGACGCCGACCGGGCCGAGATCGAGCGCGGCATGGCGCAGATCCGCGGCGAGATCGAGGCCGGCAACTTTGAATGGAAGCTGGACCTGGAAGACGTCCACCTGAATATCGAGGCGCGGCTGACCGCACTGGTCGGCGATGCCGGCAAGCGGCTGCATACCGGGCGCTCGCGCAACGACCAGGTGGCGACCGATATCCGCCTGTGGCTGCGCAGCGAGATCGACAACATCGTCGGCCTGCTGGGCGACCTGCGCAACGCGCTGCTCGATCTGGCCGAGCAGCACGCCGACACGATCCTGCCGGGCTTCACCCATTTGCAGGTCGCCCAGCCGGTGACCTTCGGCCACCACCTGCTGGCCTACGTCGAGATGTTCTCGCGCGATGCCGAGCGCATGCAGGACGCCCGCAAGCGCGTCAACCGGCTGCCGCTGGGCGCCGCCGCGCTGGCCGGCACCAGCTACCCGATCGACCGGGAGTTCGTTGCGCAGCAGCTGGGCTTCGACGGCGTCTGCCGCAACTCGCTGGACGCGGTGTCCGACCGGGATTTCGCCATCGAGTTCTGCGCCGCCTCGGCGCTGATCATGACCCACGTGTCGCGCTTCTCGGAAGAGCTGGTGCTGTGGATGAGCCCGCGCGTCGGCTTCATCGATATCGCCGACCGCTTCTGCACCGGCAGCTCGATCATGCCGCAGAAGAAGAACCCGGACGTGCCGGAGCTCGCGCGCGGCAAGACCGGCCGCGTCAACGGCCACCTGATCGGCCTGCTGACGCTGATGAAGGGCCAGCCGCTGGCATACAACAAGGACAACCAGGAAGACAAGGAGCCGCTGTTCGATACGGTCGATACCGTGGTCGACACGCTGCGCATCTTCGCGGACATGGTGCCGGGCATCACGGTCAAGCCCGAGGCGATGCGCGCCGCCGCGCTGCAGGGCTATGCGACCGCGACGGACCTGGCCGACTACCTGGTCAAGAAGGGGCTGCCGTTCCGTGACGCGCACGAGGCGGTGGCCCACGCCGTGCGCGCCTGCGACGCGCGCCAGTGCGACCTGGCCGATCTGACCGTGGCCGAGCTGCGCGATGCCACCGGCCTGGGCGACAAGGCGGCGCTGATCGGCGACGACGTGCACGGCGTGCTGACGCTCGAAGGCTCGGTCGCCGCCCGCAACCATATCGGCGGCACCGCGCCTGACCAGGTCCGCGCCGCCATCGCGGCCGCGCGCAAGGCCGGCTGATCGAAGGCCCGATCGGCTGATCCGGCGATCGGCCATCCGCCTTGCAGCGTCCCCGTTCTCCACGGGGACGCTCCCCCACCGAGGTGGGGAATCCCTCCTCCCGCCGCCCTCCTCCACCGGCCCGCTTCCGGGTCAGACAACGCAGACAATGTGACGAATTGGGGATTAACCCTAGCGATTTGCCGTGGCGTTCAACCGTAAACTGACGCGCCACCCCGGTTTTTCCCCATCCCTAGGACGTTCACATGTCTCTCCTCATGAGGATCTCACGGCTTATCGACGCCGTGAACGATGCCATCGGGAGGTGGGCGAAATGGCTGATCCTGCTGGCCGTACTGGTCTGCGCGGGCAACGCCATCATTCGCTACACCTTCAGCATCAGCTCCAACGCCTGGCTCGAACTGCAGTGGTACATGTTCGCCGGCGTGTTCCTGCTCGGCGCGCCGTACACCCTGCGCAAGGACGAGCATGTCCGCATCGACGTGATTGCCGGACGCTTCTCGGAGCGCACGCAAGTCTGGATCGACATCTTCGGCATCCTGCTGTTCCTGCTGCCGATCTCGCTGATCATCCTGTGGCTGTCGATCCCCTACTTCTGGCTGTCCTATGCCGGGCAAGAGATGTCGGGCAACGCCGGCGGCCTGATCCGCTGGCCGGCCAAGTTCCTGATCGTCGCGGGCTTCGCGCTGCTGAACCTGCAAGGCCTGTCCGAGCTGATCAAGCGCTTTGCCTATCTGAAGGGCGACCTGCCGTTCGAAGCGTTCCGCAAGCACGGCCACAGCCCCGCGGAAAACGCCGCCGCGCTGACCGATGGCGGCCGTAGCGGTCCCCCGGCAACCCCGTAAGCGAGGACCGCGATGACGCAATTCCTGATCGACAACATGGCGCCGATCATGTTCGGCTCCCTGGTGGTCTTCCTGCTGTCGGGCTTCCCGATCGCCTTCGCGCTGGCCGCCAACGGCCTGCTGTTCGCCTTCATCGGCATCGAGCTGGGCCTGCTTCCGCCGGAGCTGCTGCAGGCCTTGCCGAGCCGGCTGTTCGGCATCATCGAGAACGACACGCTGCTGGCGATTCCGTTCTTCACCTTCATGGGGCTGATACTGGAGCGGTCCGGCATGGCCGAGGACCTGCTCGATACCATCGGCCAGCTGTTCGGCCCGATCCGCGGGGGCCTGGCCTACGCGGTGATCTTCGTCGGCGCGCTGCTGGCGGCGACCACCGGCGTGGTGGCGGCCTCGGTGATCTCGATGGGGCTGATCTCGCTGCCGCTGATGCTCAAGTACAACTACGACAAGCGGCTGGCCACCGGCGTGATTGCCGCGTCGGGCACGCTGGCGCAGATCATCCCGCCGTCGCTGGTGCTGATCGTGCTGGCCGACCAGCTGGGCCGCTCGGTCGGCGACATGTACAAGGGCGCCTTCGTGCCCGGCATGGTGCTGACCGGCCTGTACATGGGCTATGTGCTGCTGGTCACGCTGTTCAAGCCCGCCGCCGCCCCGGCGCTGCCGCTGGAAGCGCGCACCTTCCGCGAGCCCAGCGGCAAGAGCGGCTCGACCTCGGTGCTGGTGCTGACCGCGCTGGCCGTAGTGGTCGGCGTGGTGGTCGACCTGAACTACAACCCCGGCGGTCCGCTGGACGAGCGGCTGGTGGTGTCGATCGGCGCGGCGATCTCGTTCGCCTTCGTGCTGGCCGTGATCAACCGCGTGCTCAAGCTCAATCTGCTGTCGCAGATGGCCGAGAAGGTGACCTTCGTGCTGATCCCGCCGCTGGCGCTGATCTTCCTGGTGCTGGGCACGATCTTCATCGGCGTGGCGACGCCAACCGAGGGCGGCGGCATGGGCGCGCTCGGCGCGCTGGTGCTGGCGCTGATCAAGGGCCGGCTGAACCTGGGCCTGACCAAGCAGGCGATGGAGTCGACGCTGAAACTGTCGGCCTTCGTGATCTTCATCCTGATCGGCGCGCGGGTGTTCTCGCTGACCTTCTACGGCGTCGACGGCCACCTGTGGGTCGAGCATCTGCTGACGGCGCTGCCCGGCGGCCAGACCGGCTTCCTGATCGCGGTCAACGTGCTGTTCTTCCTGCTGGCCTTCTTCCTGGACTTCTTCGAGCTGGCCTTCATCCTGGTGCCGCTGGTCGGCCCGGTCGCCGACAAGCTGGGCATCGACCTGATCTGGTTCGGCGTGCTGCTGGCGGTCAACATGCAGACTTCGTTCATGCACCCGCCGTTCGGCTTCTCGCTGTTCTACCTGCGCTCGGTCGCGCCGCGCTCGGTCAAGACCTCGGACATCTACTGGGGTTCGGTGCCGTTCGTGGTGATCCAGCTGATCATGGTGTCGCTGATCATCATTTTCCCGGGCCTGGTGACCACCGACAAGACGAAGGCCCAGGACCGCAGCATCACGCGCAGCCTGGACATCGACTTCGGCACCACCACGCAGCCGGCGCCAGGCGGCACGGCGCCGTCCGGACCGTCGGAGGCACCGGAAGCGCCAACGCTGCCGGGCGGCGCGCAGCTCGAGACGCCGAGCGCGCCGGGCCAGTCCAGCGACAGCGGCCCATCGGCCCCGGTGTTCGAGTTCGAGAAGAAGTAGTTTCGAGACGGGATCGTTCGAGCCGGCCACGCTCGAACGACGGCATCAAGCAAAACGGCCGGCATCCGTTGATGCCGGCCGTTTTGCTTTACCGTGCCGCCGCCGTCAAGCCGTCTGCTTCACGCAATCGACGAAGTACACGCGCTTGCCGTCGATCTCCTCGGCCACCAGGCCGTGGATATCGGTCTCGAAGCCCGGGAACAGCTGGTTGAACTCGCGCGCGAACTTCAGGTACTGGACGATGGTCCGGTTGAAGCGCTCGCCGGGGATCAGCAGCGGAATGCCCGGCGGGTACGGCGTCAGCAGGATCGCGGTGACGCGGCCCTCGAGGTCGTCGACCGGCACCCGCTCGATCTCGCGGTGCGCCATCATCGCCCAGGCATCCGACGGCTTCATCGCCGGCTCCATGTCCGACAGATACATCTCGGTGGTCACGCGCGCGACGTCGTTGGCCTTGTAGACGCTATGGATCGCGTCGCACAGGTCGCGCAGGCCCATCCGCTCGTACTGCGGGAAGCGCGCGACGAATTCCGGCAGCACCCGCCACAGCGGCTGGTTCTGGTCGTAGTCGTCCTTGAACTGCTGCAGCTCGGTCACCAGCGAGTTCCAGCGGCCCTTGGTGATGCCGATGGTGAACATGATGAAGAACGAGTACAGGCCCGTCTTCTCGATGATGATGCCGTGTTCGGCCAGGTACTTGGTGACGATCGCCGCCGGAATGCCGCGTTCGCTGAACTCGCCGTCGACGTCGAGCCCCGGCGTGATGATCGTGGCCTTGATCGGGTCGAGCAGGTTGAAGCCGTCGGCCAGGTCGCCGAAGCCGTGCCAGCGGTCGTTGGCCTTCAGCATCCAGTCCTCGCGGTCGCCGATGCCGTCCTCGTTCAGGTCTTCCGGGCCCCAGACCTTGAACCACCAGTCGCCGTTGTTGCCGGCGTCGTAGTCCCCCTCGACCTTGCGCATCGCGCGGCGGAAGTCCAGCGCCTCCTGGATGCTCTCCTCGACCAGCGCGGTGCCGCCGGGCGCTTCCATCATCGCCGCGGCCACGTCGCACGAGGCGATGATCGAATACTGCGGGCTCGTCGACGTATGCATCAGGTACGCCTCGTTGAAGCGGTACCGGTCCAGCTTGCGCGTCTCGGAGTCCTGCACGAGGATCTGCGAGGCCTGCGACAGCCCCGCCAGCAGCTTGTGGGTCGACTGCGTGGCGAACACCAGCGCGTCCTTGCTGCGCGGACGATCGCGCCCGATCGCGTGCATGTTGCGATAGAAGTCGTGGAACGCCGCGTGCGGCAGCCAGGCCTCGTCGAAATGCAGCGTGTCGATCTCGGCGGCCAGCATCTCCTTGATCTGCTCGGCGTTGTACAGCACGCCGTCGTAGGTGCCCTGCGTGATCGTCAGGATGCGCGGCTTCTGGTTCTTCGCCTGGCTGGCGAACGGGTGCGCGGCGATCTTCCTGCGGATGGTCTCCGGGTCGAACTCGCTCTTCGGGATCGGGCCGATGATGCCGTAGTGGTTGCGCGTCGGCATCAGGAACACCGGGATCGCGCCGGTCATCATGATCGCGTGCAGGATCGACTTGTGGCAGTTGCGGTCGACCACCACGATGTCGCCGGGCGCCACGTTGGCATGCCAGACCATCTTGTTCGACGTCGACGTGCCGTTGGTGACGAAGAACATGTGGTCGGAGTTGAAGATCCGCGCGGCATTGCGCTCGGAGGCCGCGACCGGCCCGGTGTGGTCCAGCAGCTGGCCCAGTTCGTCGACCGCATTGCAGACGTCGGCGCGCAGCATGTTCTCGCCGAAGAACTGGTGGAACACCTGGCCGACCGGGCTCTTCAGGAAGGCGACGCCGCCCGAGTGGCCCGGGCAGTGCCACGAGTACGAACTGTCCTGTGCGTAGTCGATCAGCGCCTTGAAGAACGGCGGCGCCAGCGACTCGAGATAGACCTTGGCTTCGCGGATGATATGCCGGGCCACGAACTCGGGCGTGTCCTCGAACATGTGGATGAAGCCGTGCAGCTCGCGCAGGATGTCGTTCGGGATATGGCGCGAGGTACGGGTCTCGCCGTACAGGAAGATCGGCAGGTTGGCGTTGCGCCGGCGCACCTCGGTGACGAAGGCGCGCAGCTTCTCGATCGCCGCCGCTTCGGGCTCGTCGGCGCCGCTGGCGAATTCGTCGTCGTCGATCGACACGATGAAGGACGAAGCGCGGCTGGACTGCTGCGCGAACGAGGTCAGGTCGCCATAGCTGGTCAGGCCCATCACCTCCATGCCCTCGGCCTCGATGGCCTGGGCCAGCGCACGGATGCCCGAGCCGGAGATGTTCTCGGAGCGGAAGTCTTCATCGATGATGATGACGGGGAAGCGGAATTTCATCGGGCGTCCTCGCGGAAAGGAGAGAGAGGCAAAAGGACTTGAGCCACATGGCCCGCGTTCGGCGCGCGGGGACATGTGGCTCGGATATTCATGGCGAAGCGGTCAGGCCGCTGCGCCGGTTCTGGGTGTTCCGTGATGGCGGTCGGTGCGGTGGTCTTGCAGCGTCAAGCGCCATTGGCCCGCATTGTAGGGCAATCAGGTTTTCGGCAGCGTGACACCGTGCTGGCCCTGGTATTTGCCGCCGCGGTCGCGGTACGAGGTCTCGCAGACCTCGTCGCTCTCGAAGAACAGCACCTGGGCGCAGCCCTCGCCGGCATAGATCTTCGCGGGCAGCGGCGTGGTGTTCGAGAATTCCAGCGTCACGTAGCCCTCCCACTCGGGCTCGAACGGCGTCACGTTGACGATGATGCCGCAGCGCGCATAGGTGCTCTTGCCCAGGCAGATCGTCAGCACGCTGCGCGGGATGCGGAAATATTCGACCGTGCGGGCCAACGCGAACGAGTTCGGCGGGATGATGCAGACATCGCCCTTGAAGTCGACGAACGACTTCTCGTCGAAGTTCTTCGGGTCGACAATGGTGCTGTTGATGTTGGTGAAGATCTTGAATTCGTCGGCGCAGCGGATGTCGTAGCCGTAGCTCGAGGTGCCATAGGAAACGATCTTGCGGCCATCCGTTTCCCTGACCTGGCCCGGCTCGAACGGCTCGATCATGCCATGCTGCTCCGCCATGCGGCGGATCCACTTGTCGGATTTGATGCTCATAAGGTAGCGGTGAACGGAAGAAGCGCCGCGAAGTGGAACGCCGCAACGGGCGGCATGGCGCGCAATGGGCCGCATTGTACAACCAAAGCGCAGCCTGCCCGGCAAGGCCGGGCAATGGGACTTCAGGACTGGACCGGCCTCAGGCCACCGCGGCCTGCGGCTCGCTATGACGGAAGCGCTGGCGGCCGGTATAGAGCAGGAAATGCTTGCCGGTGCAGCGCGCGAACAGCGTCATATTGACGCGCTTCGCCATCTGATAGCCCATCTGCGTGACGCCCGAGCGCGACAGCAGGAACGGGATGCCCATCTGCGCGCCCTTGATGACCATCTCCGAGGTCAGGCGGCCGGTGGTGTAGAACACCTTGTCGGCGCCGTCCATTCCTTCCAGCCACATCCGTCCGGCGATCGCGTCGACCGCGTTGTGGCGGCCCACGTCCTCGATGAACATCAGCAGCTCGCGGCCCTGGAACAGCGCGCAGCCATGGACCGAGCCCGCCTGCTTGTAGACCGACTGCTGCAGCCGGATCGTGTCGACGATGCTGTAGAGCGTCTGCTGGTCCAGCACCGCGTCGTCGGGCAGCCGGATCTGGTCGACTTCGTCGAGCAGCGAGCCGAACACCGTGCCCTGGCCGCAGCCGGTGGTGACGATCTTGCGCGCGGTGCGCTCCTCGATGCGGTCGACACCGCCGCGCGTGGTCACCGCGGCCGACTCGGTCTCCCAGTCGACCTGGATCGCGGCGATGTCCTCGATCGACTCGACCAGCCGCTGGTTGCGCAGGTAGCCGAGCACCAGCGCCTCCGGGGCGCCGCCCAGCGTCATCAGCGTGACCAGCTCGCGCTTGTCCAGATAGACCGTCAGCGGCCGTTCGCCGGGCAGGAAGGCGGCGCGCACGCGGCCCTGCTCGTCGACCACCTCGACCTCCTCGATCAGCGGGACGGCGGCTTGGCTCAGTTCGGGACGCAGGGACATGGTTACGTGGAAATCTGGAACATCGGGACGGGGCCGGCGCGATGGCGAGCCCGCCTGGTTGGTCAGGGCGGAGCCACGGCGCCGGCCGCGCCGGTCAGGACTTGACCACCACGCCGCAGGCGATGCGGCCGCCCGAATTGCCGGTGGGCTGGGTCTTGTAGTCGTCGGGGTCCTTGTGCACGACCACCGCACGGCCGACCACGCTGTTCGCGCCGGGCGCGACGGTCATGCTGGTCAGCTGGAAGCTGGCGCGCGCGCGGCCATTGGCGTCGGCGGTCAGGTTCGGCATGTCGCCGACATGATGGTCCGGCGTATTGACGGAACCGTGCGGCTTCCCGGTCGGGTTGAAATGGCCGCCGGCGCTCATCGCATCGGGGGCCGAGCAGTCGCCCTTCTCGTGGACGTGGAAGCCGTGCACCGAATTCGGCGGCAGGCCGGTCACGTCGGCCAGCACCATCACATGATCGCCATGCTGGGTGAAGGTCACGGTGCCCTGGGTATTGGTGCCGCTCTTGGCGGTCAGCGGCGCCACGGCTCGCTCGGCCGTCGCACCGCCGCCCATCATCTTCCCGATGGGTCCCGTCTGCGAACACGCTGCCAGCGCGCCGCTTGCCACCAGACCGAAAAGAATACGCTTCATGCCGAACCTCCTGTCACGGTGATGTCGAGCATGCATTGTAGCGCTCATCCCGGCCTGGTCCGTACGGCAGCGGAACGACGGTGCTTACGCCTCGCCGGGCGCGGGCCGCCGTTCCGGCTGGCGGCGCGAAGGCGTGGAACGCTGGGCCGGGATCTTGCCGGACTTGACGTCGTCGTACCAGTGCTCGTGGTGCTCCTTCGCCCAGGCCTCGTCGACATAGCCGTCGCGCATCGCGCGATAGGCGCCTTCCATGCCGATCGTGCCCATGTAGATATGGCCGAACGCCATCGCCATCATCACGATCGCGGCGATCGAGTGGACGATATGGGCCAGCTGCATCGTGGTGCGGTAGTAGTCCAGCCCCGGCACGATCTTGTCGAGCACGAAGCCCGAGGCCGAGATCAGCAGACCGAGCAGGAACACCCCGACCCAGAACCAGCCCTTCTCCCCGGCGTTGAAGCGGCCGCTCGGCACATGCTTGCCGCTGGCGATGCCGCCCAGGCTGGTCAGCCAGCGGATGTCGTCGCGCGACGGCAGGTTGTCGCGCACGAAGATCACGAAGCCGACGATCAGCGACAGCGTGAAGACCGGGCCGACGATGTTGTGCACGTTCTTCAGCAGATAGGTCAGCCAGCCGAACAGCGTGTGGCCCATGATCGGCAGCAGGAAATGCTTGCCGAACAGCATCACGATGCCCGATACCGCCAGCACCACGAAGGCGATCGCCATGGTCCAGTGGACGATGCGCTCCAGCGGCGTGAAGCGCTCGATCATGCGGCCGGTCGGCTGCGACTTCAGCGGAATGGTGCCGCGCCAGACGAAGAAGGCCAGGATCGCCGCCGGTACCAGCACCAGCAGCCAGCCGCCCCAGACCGTGATCACGCCGTTGCGCAACAGCCGCCATTCCTGGCCGGTACGCAGGATCAGCACGCCGGCTTCCTTGTCCGGCAGGCTGCTGTAGTGGCGCTGGTCCGAATTGATCTCGCGCCAGACCGGCGCGTTGTTGCCCGGCTGCGTGCGCGTGCGGCTCTGCTGCTCGCGCGCCTCGGCGGCAATGTCGCGCTCGGGCACGTCGAAGATGTTCTGCGAGGCGATGCCCGAGAACGGCTGCTGCGGATGCAGCGCGGGATTGTTGGTGTCGGCTTCCGCCGGCGCCGGCGTCGCGGCGGGGCTTTGGCCCTGCGCGGCTGCCTGTGCAGGCGTCTGCGCCGGCGTGGTCTGCGCCTGCACCGCGCCCAACGGCACGGCCAGCGCCAGCGCGCACGCGGCCGTTGCCGCGGCGGCACGGGCCTTGCCGGCCAGCGCGGAAATCAGCTTGGCGCTCATAGGGCCTCCTTCGGATCGGCTTGAAGTCGGCGGCAACGGCGGCCGCCCATGCACGCCTCGCTCATTGGACGCGCGTGTACTCGTTCTGCAGCTGGTTGCGCTGGCGAATCTGCTTCTGCCAGCTGGTCTGGTCGCCCTGCGTCCAGCCAGTGGCGACGAAGGGATCGCCGGGCGCGCCCTTCCAGGCCGCGGTGTCGGTCTTCTTCGGGCTTGGCCTGGCGGTTTGCGGCTCCTCGCCGCAGCCCGCCAGCCCGATCAGCGCGGCGGCGGCCGCGACCCACATCAGCTTGCTCTTGTTCATGATGCCTGCCCCGCGGGAGTGGACGGACCGGCCGGCGTCTGCTGGGCCGGAGCCGGAGTGCCGGCCGGCGCGGCCGGAGCGCGCTGGGCGGCCTGGCCGTTGGTGCCGTAGGCGGTGCCCCAGCCGAACACATCGCCGCCGGTGCCGCGCTTGATCACGCGGTTGCGCAGGATGTCGGCAATCACGTCGCCGTCGCCGCCGAGCAGCGCCTTGGTCGAGCACATTTCCGCGCACAGCGGCAGCTTGCCTTCGGACAGGCGGTTGCGGCCGTACTTCTCGAACTCGGCCTCGCTGCCGTTGGCTTCCGGGCCACCCGCGCAGAACGTGCACTTGTCCATCTTGCCGCGCACGCCGAAGGTGCCGGTCGACGGAAACTGCGGCGCGCCGAACGGGCATGCGTACGAGCAGTAGCCGCAGCCGATGCAGACGTCCTTGTCGTGCAGCACCACGCCGTCGTCGGTGCGGTAGAAGCAGTCGACCGGGCAGACCGCCATGCAGGGCGCGTCCGAGCAGTGCATGCAGGCCACCGAGATCGATTTCTCCGCGCCCTGCACGCCATCGTTGACCGTCACCACGCGGCGCCGGTTGACGCCCCACGGTACCTCGTGCTCGTTCTTGCAAGCGGTGACGCAGCTGTTGCACTCGATGCAGCGCTCGGCGTCACAGATGAATTTCATGCGTGCCATTGTGTTCCCCTTACGCGAAGCGCTCGATCTGGCAGACCGTCGTCTTGGTTTCCTGCATCATCGTCACCGCGTCGTAGCCATAGGTGGTCGCCGTGTTGACCGCCTCGCCCCGCACGATCGGATGCGCACCGTCCGGGTAGTAGTCCAGCATGTCCTTGCCCTGCCACCAGCCCGAGAAGTGGAACGGGATGAAGGCGGTATCCGGGCCGACCCGCTCGGTGACCAGCGCGCGCACCTTCAGCGTGGCGCCGGTCGGCGTCTTGACCCAGCAGTAGTCGCCGTTGCGGATGCCGCGGGCGGAGGCCGCGCGCGGATTGATCTCGACGAAGTTCTCCTGCTGCAGCTCGGCCAGCCACGGATTCGAACGCGTTTCCTCGCCACCGCCCTCGTATTCGACCAGGCGGCCGGAGGTCAGGATGATCGGGAACTTCTCGTGGACCTTGTTCTCGATGTTGCGCTGCTGCACGGTCTTGTACAGCGTCGGCAGGCGCCAGAACGCCATCTTGTCGTCGTGGGTCGGATACTTGGCGACCATGTCCGGACGGGTCGAGTACAGCGGTTCGCGGTGCTGCGGAATCGGATCCGGGAAGTTCCACACGACGGCGCGCGCCTTGGCGTTGCCGAACGGATGGCAGCCGTGCACCTTCAGCACGACGCGCTGAATGCCGCCCGACAGGTCGGTCTTCCAGTTCTTGCCCTCGGCCGCCTGCTTCTCGGCATCGGTCAGGTCGTCCCACCAGCCCAGCTTCTTCAGCAGCACGTGGTCGAACTCGGGATAGCCGGTGGTGATCTCCGCGCCCACCGAATGCGAGCCGTCCTCGGCCAGCAGGTTGACGCCGTCGCGCTCGACGCCGAAGTTGGCGCGGAAGTTGCCGCCGCCGTCCATCACGTGCCGGGTGGTGTCGTACAGGTTCGGCGAGCCCGGGTGCTTCAGTTCCGGCGTGCCGTAGCACGGCCACGGCAGGCCGAAGTAGTCGCCGGTCAGGTCATAGCCGGTGGCCGCGTCCTTGCCGCCCTTGCAGCGCAGCGTCTTGACGTCGAACATCTGCATATTCTTCATATGCGCCTTCAGCCGTTCCGGCGACTGGCCGGTGTAGCCGATGGTCCAGTTCGACTTGTTGATCTCGCGCAGGATCGACTCGGGCTCCGGCTCCATCCAGGTACGGCCGGCGCGCTTGACCTCGATCATCTTGTAGTTGCGCGACAGCTCCTTGCCGAAGCCCAGCTTGTCGGCGAAGGCCTGCATGATCGTGTGGTCGGGCATCGATTCGAACAGCGGCTCGATGACCTTCTCGCGCCATTGCAGCGAGCGGTTCGACGCCGTGCACGAGCCCGAGGTCTCGAACTGCGTGGCGGCCGGCAGCAGATAAACGGCGCGGTTCGGATTGACCTTGTCGCCCTCGGCCGGC
Organism: Cupriavidus sp. UGS-1; assembly: GCF_021213615.1. Classification (NCBI taxonomy): domain Bacteria; kingdom Pseudomonadati; phylum Pseudomonadota; class Betaproteobacteria; order Burkholderiales; family Burkholderiaceae; genus Cupriavidus; species Cupriavidus sp. UGS-1. The sequence continues at coordinate 382,464 of NZ_JAJQJF010000002.1, forward strand.
GGCATGTTGGCCATCGCCGCGGTGGCCGACGGATACGGGTCGATCACCACCAGCAGGTCCAGCTTGTCGAGCGCCTTCTTCATTTCAAGGCCGCGCGTCTGCGAGTTCGGCGCATGGCCCCAGAAGAACACGCCGCGGACGTTGTTGTCCTGGTCGATCAGGTCGCTCTTCTCGGTGACGATATCGATCCAGCGCGACACCGTGGTGCCGGACTTCTCCATCATCGCCTGCGAGGGGAACTGCGACTTGATCCACTCGTAGTCGACGCCCCAGACCGCGGCGTAGTGCTTCCACGCGCCCGTGGCCAGGCCGTAGTAGCCCGGCAGCGAGTCCGGGTTCGGGCCGACGTCGGTCGCGCCCTGCACGTTGTCGTGGCCGCGGAAGATGTTGGCGCCGCCGCCCGACACGCCGATGTTGCCCAGCGCCAGCTGCACGATGCAGGAGGCGCGCACCATCGCGTTGCCGATCGTGTGCTGGGTCTGGCCCATGCACCAGACCAGCGTGCTGGGCCGGTTCTTGGCCATGGTCTCGGCGACCTTGTAGACCTGTTCCTCGGGCACGCCGCAGGCCTCTTCCACCTTGTCCGGCGTCCACTTGGCCAGCACTTCCTCGCGCACCTTGTCCATGCCATAGACGCGCTGACGGATGTACTCCTTGTCTTCCCAGCCGTTGTTGAAGATGTGGTACAGCACGCCGAACAGGAACGGAATGTCGGTGCCCGAGCGGATGCGGACGTACTGCTCGGCCTTGGCGGCGGTACGGGTGTAGCGCGGATCGACCACGATCACCTTGCAGCCGTTCTCCTTGGCATGCAGCAGATGCAGCATCGACACCGGGTGCGCCTCGGCCGCGTTCGAGCCGATATACAACGCCGCCTTGGCGTTCTGCATATCGTTGTACGAATTGGTCATCGCACCGTAGCCCCAGGTATTGGCCACGCCCGCGACGGTGGTCGAGTGGCAGATGCGCGCCTGGTGGTCGGTGTTGTTGGTACCGAAGAACGACACCCACTTGCGCAGCAGATACGACTGCTCGTTGCTGTGCTTGGACGAGCCGATGAAGAACATCGAATCCGGGCCGGTCTCCTGGCGGATCTGCTTCATCTTCGCGGTGATCTCGTCCACCGCCTGGTCCCAGCTGATGCGCTGGTACTTGCCGTTGACGAGCTTCATCGGGTATTTGAGGCGGTACTCGCCGTGGCCGTGCTCGCGCAGCGCCGCACCCTTGGCGCAGTGGGCGCCCATGTTGATCGGCGAATCGAACACCGGCTCCTGGCGGACCCACACGCCGTTCTGCACGACGGCATCGACCGCGCAGCCGACCGAGCAATGGCCGCACACGGTGCGGCGCACGACGATGTCGCCCTTGCCGTCGCCGGCGGCCTTGCCGTCGGCCGCATCGGCCTTGCGGATCAGCGTCAGCTGCGAGGCTGCGAGGCCCGCGCCGACGCCAATGCCGGAGCGCTTCAGGAAGCTGCGGCGGTCCATCGTCGGCATCGCGCCGGCGAGGCTCGTGGCCAGTCGTGCCGACAGGCGTGCGGACGAAGCGGCGGCCGGCTGAGCGGACGCGAGTCGATCAACGCGCTGCGCAGGGGCGCCGCCCTGGGCCGCGTGCTTGCGGGTCAGAATCATGTGTCACCTCGGGAAAGGTACGAAGCGGGTAAAGGCGATACTGCGAGATACGGCCGCGCCGGGATGACGGGCATCACGGCGGACCGGCATATCGCGCGGCTTATACCAGCGTCGTCCGGTAATACTTCCGTACGTGTTCAGAGACACGGTAACCGTTGCTGTCGGCAGCTGTGGGTTCCGGCGCGGGAATCGCACCGGCGGGGGCGGCAGGCGTGCGCGCGGTCAGCGCCGCGGCACCCGCGGCGGCAGCGACGACGCCAGCGCCCGCGAGGAAATGGCGACGTGCGACCCGGGTTTCCTTCTCTTTCATGGGGGGCTCCTCGGTAATATTTACCGATTACCAATCTAGTTATGCATTGTTTTGCGTATTGTAGATCGATATGCACGCAATGACCATGCTGACCGCGGGTTTATCCTGATTTTCCGTAATCATGGCGCTGTGCATCAAATGTCTTGAGACATGTCGTTGCACGCCGCGCGACCCGCGTCGCGACATCTCGATCTGCACGCCAACTCGCGTTTATCGGCTCCCTGAGCCATTCGCTTTAGCGCCGCGCGCCATCAATGCATCTCCATCGCGACCGCCTCGACGGCCGCGAACGACTTCAGCAACTCCGCCGCGCGCGCATAGAAGCGCGCGCCCGGATGCGCGATCACCGCATCGCACAGCGACTCGACCCACGGCTGCAGATGGCGCGCAAAGAAGCGTTGCTGCTCGCCGAGGTTCGACACCGCGAGATCGTCGCCCGCGATCAGGAAGCGCATCACCTCGCATAGCGTCGCGATATGGTCCTCGGGTTCGCTGACGCCTTCATGACGTTCGAGCCCGTAGCGTGCCAGGTCCTCGCGCACCGCCACCAGCGGGCGTTCGTGCAGGAAGCCGGTCTGGTAGTACGAGCCGTACAGGAAGATGTCGGGCTTGCCGATGCCGACGAACAGCTGCTGGTATTCGTCGGCCGCCTCCGCCTCGGTGGTGCCCGCCGCCGCTTCGCCCAGCGCATTCCACGCCTGGCCCAGCGGGCTGCCGGCATCGTCGGCATGCGCACGATTGGCGGCGATATGGTGCAGCAGCGCAGCGTCGGGGGCGCGATAGAACAGCGTGGCCAGCAGGCCGTACAGGTCGGCGCGGGCGGTGTCTTCGGCCTCGTCCGCGGGGGCGGAGGATTCGGTAAGGCGGATCGGTCGGGTATCGCTCATCGTTCGGCGGGTCGGATCGTAGGCGGTGTTGGAAACGTTGGCGCGTGTCGTCGGCGGAGCTGCCCTCTCCCCTGCCCCTCTCCCCTGCCCCTCTCCCGCCCGCGGGAGAGAGGATGCATCCGCATGCGCCGTCGGATGGTCTTTCACTCGCCTCTCCCGCTCGCGGGAAAGGGGCGGGGGCAGAGGGCATGCCGCCCTCGGATTGCTTTTCGCTCCCCTCTCCCGCTCGCGGGAGAGGGCCGGGGGAGAGGGGCCGGGGGAGAGGGCGCGCCGCGGGCGGATCGTACTATTGCAGCGTCGCGCCAGTCGCGGCGCCGGTGTCCTTCTCGATCATGTCGACGACCCGGCAGTCGCTGCACATCTTCAGGCGGTCGGCGGCGGCGCCGGCGAAAGCCGGATGGCCGGCCAGGCGTCCCAGCATCGCCTCGACCATCTGCGCGGTGCCGAAGGGCTTGGCGCAGCGGATGCAGTGGAAGGGCCTGGTCTCGTGCAGCGTGACGGGCTGGCGCACGCCCTCGCCGGTCAGCAGGCGCGGCACCAGCGTGATGGCGTCTTCCGGGCAGGTCCGCTCGCACAGGCCGCACTGCACGCAGTTGCGCTCGAGGAAGGACAGCACCGGGCGCTCGCTGTTGTCGCGCAGCGCCTGCGACGGACAGGAGCCGACGCAGGCCATGCACAAGGTGCAGCGGCCGGCGTCGACCTGCACCGCGCCCAGCGGGGCACCCGCCGGCAGCGGCACGGTCTGGGCCGGCACCGGCGCATGCGCGGCCAGGTGATCGAGCGCGAAGCCCAGCGTCTCGCGCTTGGCCGCCGCGGCATGGAAGGCCGCCGGCGGCAGCGCGCTCTTTGTCGAGAAATTCGGCGCCAGGCGCGCCAGCGCACGATCGAGCGAGCCGGCATCGGGCGCGTCGATCAGCGTAAAGAACTCGCCGCGATAGCCCAGGCCCGCGAGGATGGCCTGCGCCACGGCCTTCTGCTCGGCCAGCGCGGTCCGATATTGCGGTGCCTCGTCGCCGGTCAGCATCACCGCGACGCGGTCCGCACCCCAGGCGATTGCCGCGAGCCACAGCTCCAGGCCGACCGAGGCCGGATGGAACAGGCCAACCGGAATCACGTTCGGCGCGATGCCGCCGAGGCGGCCCGCGCGCGCCTCGCGGCCGAGCGCCAGGATGCGCGGGTCGCCATGCTCCTGCCCATGCAGCAGCAGCACGGCATCGCGCCCGCCGGCCTGCCGGTAGGTCGACAGCAGCGTGCGCAGGCGCCGGCCCTGATGGTCGGGCTTCGGATACGCATAACTGATCGCGCCGGTCGGGCAGACCGTGGTGCACGCCCCGCAGCCGACGCACAGGTTCGGCGCGACCTCGATGCGGCCCTTGCCGTCCTGCCAGCGCGAGCCGATCGCCTCAGCCGAGCAGACGTCGATACACGCCGAGCAGCCGGTGGTCCGGTTGCGGCCGTGCGCGCACAGCGATTCCTTGTACTGGAAGAACTTGGGCTTCTCGAACTCGCCGACCAGCTGCGTCGCGGTCAGCGCCATCTGCTGCTGCCGCAGCGGCTCGGCGCCGGCATGCAGATAGCCTTGCGGCGGCGCATGCCGGCCGAAGAAGGGGCTGTCGTTCAGGTCGAAGACCAGGTCGAAGCGCTCGCTGACGTTGGCGGCGGGCCGGTCAAAGTCGATCGCCGCGGCCGCGCCGCAGGCCTTGACGCAATCGCGGTGCGCGGTGCATCGGCTCAGGTCGATCTGGTAGCTGAAGTCGATCGCGCCTTCGGGGCAAGCCTCGATGCAGGCATTGCAGCGGGTGCACAGGTCCAGGTCGATCGGATTGGCGCGGCCGGCGCCGGTTTCCCAGCTGGCCTCGAAGGCGCCGAGCCAGCCGGTCAGCTTGTCGAGGCGGCCGCTGTGGACCGGGTAGTCACGCATCGCCGGAGGCGTCGCGCCGTCCAGTGCGCTGGCACTGGCCGCGTTCAACAGCACCGTCACCTCGAGGCCCGCCTCACCGAGGCGGTCGGCCCAGGGCAGCGCCCGCGCGGCCGGGCCGATCACCAGCACGCTGCCGGCAGAGCGGTACTCGACCACCGGCACCGGGTCCGGATCGGGCAGCGCCGCGGCGGCGAGCAGTGCCGCGATCTTGGCGTTGGCGGTGCGCGGATCCTTGTGGGCGCCGCGCGACCAGCCTCCGGTCTCGCGGATATTGACGAAGCGCACCGGCGCGGTGACGACGCCGCCGGCCTGCGTCTTCGCGGCCAGTTCGGTGAACAGCGGGCGTTCCTGCGTGCAGGCGACGATCACGTCTTCGGTGCCGTCGAGCGCGGCGGTGAAGGCGCCGACCTCGCGGCGGCACAGCAGGCGGTGGACTTTCAGCGGGGCGGCGCCCGGCTGGTTGGAGGCATCCGACAGTGCCGCCCCGTCAAGCGGCATGGTGTCGTTGCAATTGCAGATCAGCGTCGGCATGGTCGGTACAGCTGGCCGGCTTGTCGGTCCGCTTCTGTCGAGCGGGTCCGCGCCGGCGATTTGTGGGAGAGTGACATTGTAGGGCCCGATACCGGGCCGGGGCTACGCAGGTTTGTCCGTAGCTGGTCCGGTATCAGGCACCGCGGCGGTGGCTTGGGCGTTCTCGGCCGTGGCGGCCTGCGCGGCGGCATCCGGCTCGGCGGTGCCGTCCTCCGGGACATCAACGGACGATTCGGCCTGGGCTTGAGCGTCTTGAGCGTCTTGAGCGTCTTGAGCGTCGGCGGGCGCGGCCTGCTGGCCGGCGGCGGCGGTGCCGGCCTCTTCCGTTTGCTCGATCGGATCGAACAGGCCCAGCGTCTCGGACTGGCGCAGGCGCCGCAGCACGTCGGGCGGAATCGGGTCCGGCTTGCTGTAGTCGTCGATATAGATGTCGAGCCCGTCCATCACGTTGAAGTGCGGGTCGGCGAACAGCGTCTTCAGCGCGGCGCGCTTGACGGTCTCGTCGACACCCTGGGCGACGAAGCGGGCGACGCTGTCGCCGGGCTTGAGCGTCGCCACGTCGGCCAGGGTCGGCAGGGGTGGCGCTTCGGCCGCGGGGGCGACGGCAGCGGCCGGCGCGTCGGCCTTCGCCGGATCGGTGACCGGCGCTACCGGCGCGGCGACCGGCTGCGCCGGCGCCGCCGGCACGGCCTTGCCCTCGCGCACGGCGGCCTTGCGGCGCGACCAGCGGGACAGGAAGGACGTTTCGGTCGAATCGCTCATGATGCGGGATCAGGCGGCGGGGATACCGATAACGGCATCCCCGCCGCGGATTTCAGTAGCGCGTTCAGCAGAGTGTTCAATAGCGCGCCCGGTCCTGCGGCGACTTGAACGACTCCGGCCGGCGGCGCTTCTTCGGCTCGGGCCGGTAGTGCTCGGCCACATAGGCTTGCAGCCAGGCCAGCTGTTCGGGCGCGAGCGGCACGTTCTCGACGGTCTCGCCGGCATCGAGCCAGCGTCCGGCTTCGTTGTACGACAGCGAGACGGTCACCGGCAGCGGCCGGCGCCCGTCTTCGGGCTGGGTCTCGTCCATGCGCCACAGCACGAACCAGCACGGCGCCGTGGAGCTCAGGTTCAGATAGTAGCCCTCGGCCTCGTCGCGGAACAGCTCGACGGGATAGCCCGGATAGAGCCAGCGCGCGCCCTGGTCGTCCTCGTGCAGGCAGTGCGGCTCGGCGCCGAATGCGCCGAGGTCGGGCACCACCGCTTCGAGTTCCCATTTCCAGGGCTGCCAGCGGCTGGCCAGCGCGACCTTGCGCATCACCACCGCCATCGTGACGGCGGGGCGGCTGCCGGCCGGCTCCGGGACCTCGGACTGCATCGGTTCCATGGTCAGGTGTTCTGCACGACGATGCTGGGGAACTTGCTGGTCATGTCGCGCGCCTTGTCGGCGACCTTGATCGCCACCTTGCGCGCGATGCCGCGATAGAGCTCGGCGATCGGGCTGTCCGGCTCGGCCACCACGGTGGGCCGGCCCGAATCGGCCTGCTGGCGGATCGACAGGTTCAGCGGCAGGCTGCCCAGCAGGTCGACGCCATACTGCTCGCACATCCGCTCGCCGCCGCCTTCGCCGAAGATGTGCTCGACGTGGCCGCAGTTCGGGCAGCAGTAGACCGCCATGTTCTCGACGATGCCCAGGATCGGGATGCCGACCTTCTCGAACATCTTCAGGCCCTTGCGCGCGTCCAGCAGCGCGATGTCCTGCGGCGTGGTGACGATCACCGCGCCGGTGACCGGCACCTTCTGCGACAGCGTCAGCTGGATGTCGCCGGTGCCCGGCGGCATGTCGACGATCAGGTAGTCCAGCTCGTGCCAGTTGGTCTGCCGCAACAGCTGCTCCAGCGCCGAAGTCACCATCGGACCGCGCCAGACCATCGGGTTGTCCTGCTCGATCAGGAAGCCGATCGAGTTGGCCTGCAGGCCGTGGCCTTCGAGCGGCTCCATGGTCTGGCCGTCGGCGGACTCGGGACGGCCGTCGATGCCCAGCATCATCGGCAGGCTCGGCCCGTAGATGTCGGCATCGAGCATGCCGACCCGCGCGCCCTCGGCGGCCAGCGCCAGCGCCAGGTTGACGGCGGTGGTCGACTTGCCGACGCCGCCCTTGCCCGAGGCGACCGCGATCACGTTCTTGACGCCGGGCAGCAGCTTGACGCCGCGCTGCACCGCATGGGCGACGATGTGCATGGTCACCGTCACGCTGACATTGGTGACGCCCGGCAGCGCGCGCAGCGCCGCGATCACCAGCTTGCGGATCGGATCGAGCTGGCTCTTGGCCGGATAGCCGAGTTCGACGTCGAGCGAGACATCGCCGCCATCGACACGGATATTGCGGGCGGAGCGCGTGCTCACCAGATCCTTGCCCGTGTTGGGATCGATCACGGTACGCAGGGCTTCGGTAACCTGGTCAACGGTAAGGCTCAAGACAATCTCCGCTACTTGATATGTGGGGGAAGGCGCGTACTGTATCAAAGAGTGGCCCCGCGGCCCGGCAATCGCCTGGAAGGCCTCGATTACCCCTGCGATGTACAAGGGATTACACGCGCTTACAACTTTCACAGCGTCGCGCTTGTGCACGGGGCGGCATCTCCCTATTGTAGTGCCCCGATACGTCGGCTCGCCCGGGATCCGGTCAGGGACTTCGGCCGAGCCTCAAAGCTGCCTGCAACGCCACTTGGTGCTTGCATTTTTTGGAGGCTGCTGGCGCAATTAGGCCAGTGCGTCACAATGCCTCGACCCGAGGCGCAGGCAGCCGCAGTGGAAGCACAACAATCGACAGAAGGAGAAAGCATGAAACTCAAGCTCGTCAGCCTTTCGATCGTCGCCGCACTGGCCGCCGGCTGTGCGACCGAACAGGGTACGCACACCGCCGTGGGTACCGGCGCGGGCGCCGCCGTTGGCGCCGGCCTGGGCAACCTGATCGGCGGCAATACCAAGGGCACCGTGATCGGCGCCGCCGTCGGCGCGGCCGCGGGCGGTGCGCTGGGCTACAACTGGAATGCGATCCGGGGCAAGCTGAGCCGCGATACCGCGGGCACCGGCACCCAGATCACCGAGCAGCCGGACGGCTCGCTGAAGGTCAATATCCCGAGCCAGGTGACCTTCGATACCGACAGCGCCACCATCAAGCCGTCGTTCCGCTCGGTGCTGGACCAGGTCGCCCAGACGCTGAGCCAGCATCAGGATGTCAACGCCACGGTGATCGGCCATACCGACAGCACCGGCAACCCGACCTACAACATGCAGCTGTCCCAGCGCCGCGCCCAGAGCGTGGCCGGCTATCTCGGCGACCGCGGCGTCGCCCGCAACCGCCTGAGCGCCGAGGGCCGGGGCCAGTCCCAGCCCATTGCGGACAATGCCACCGAGGCCGGCCGGGCCCAAAATCGCCGGGTCGAAATTTTTTTGAAACCAATTCAAGGATGATGGAGTCATAGAAACAGGTACCGCTTGCCACCGTTGCTGGCTCGCGATGGGTGGCTGACCTCCCGGGCGGTACCTGATTTCTCCTCCTTTTCCGTTGTGGAAAGCTGCGCCGGCTCTGACCGGCGCTTTTTTTTGGCTGCGCGGACCAGGCAAGCTCCGCCGCCGGTGGCCTCCAGCCCCGCTTGCTAGAATGGCGGTTTTCCGCGCCGGCGCCGCCCGCGCGGCGCAGCACCGAAATCCAACCGCTTCCCGACCGGCATTCCCCATGACAGCACGTCGCATCCTCGTCACATCTGCCCTGCCTTACGCCAACGGCCAGATCCATATCGGCCACCTGGTGGAATACATCCAGACCGATATCTGGGTCCGCTTCCAGCGCATGATGGGCAACGAGGTCTACTACGTGGGCGCCGACGATACGCACGGCACGCCGGTGATGCTGCGCGCGGAGAAGGAAGGCATCACGCCGAAGCAGCTGATCGACCGCGTCTGGAACGAGCACAAGCGCGACTTCGACAGCTTCCTGGTCTCGTTCGACAACTACTACAGCACCGACTCCGAGGAGAACCGGCTGCTGTGCGAGAAGATCTACCTGGCGCTGAAGGCCGAAGACCTGATCGCCGAGCGCGAGGTCGAGCAGTTCTACGACCCGGTCAAGAACATGTTCCTGCCGGACCGCTTCATCAAGGGCGAATGCCCGAAGTGCGGCGCCAAGGACCAGTACGGCGATTCCTGCGAGGTCTGCGGCACTACCTATGTGCCGACCGACCTGAAGAACCCGTACTCGGTGGTGTCGGGCGCGACGCCGGTGCGCAAGTCCTCGACCCACTACTTCTTCAAGCTGTCCGATCCGCGCTGCGAGAGCTTCCTGCGCGAGTGGGTGGCCGACCTGGCCCAGCCCGAGGCCAGCAACAAGATGCAGGAATGGCTGGGCAGCGACGGCGAGGCCTCCACGCTGTCGGACTGGGACATCTCGCGCGACGCGCCCTACTTCGGCTTCGAGATCCCGGGCGCGCCGGGCAAGTTCTTCTACGTCTGGCTGGACGCGCCGATCGGTTATTACGCCAGCTTCAAGAACCTGTGCGAACGCAAGGGCATCGACTTCGACGCCTGGGTCGGCCCGCATTCGACCGCCGAGCAATACCACTTCATCGGCAAGGACATCCTGTACTTCCACACGCTGTTCTGGCCGGCGATGCTGCGCTTCTCGGGCTACCGGACGCCGACCAATGTGTTCGCGCACGGCTTCCTGACCGTCGACGGCGCCAAGATGAGCAAGTCGCGCGGCACCTTCATCACCGCGCAGAGCTATATCGACACCGGCATGAATCCGGAATGGCTGCGCTACTACTTCGCCGCCAAGCTGAACGCCAGCATGGAAGACCTGGACCTGAACCTGGACGACTTCGTCTCGCGGGTCAACAGCGATCTGATCGGCAAGTACGTCAACATCGCCAGCCGGGCCGCGGGCTTCCTGGTCAAGCGCTTCGACGGCCGCGTCGACGACGCCGCGCTGTCCCATCCGCTGCTCGAGCAGCTGCGCCAGGCGGCGCCGCAGATCGCGCAGCTGTACGAGGGGCGCGAATACAGCAAGGCGCTGCGCCTGGTGATGGAGCTGACCGACGCGGTCAACGCCTTCGTCGATGCCGAGAAGCCGTGGGAGCTGGCCAAGGACGAGGCCAGGCGGGCCGCCCTGCACGCGGCCTGCTCGGTATCGCTGGAAGCGTTCCGGCTGCTGACCGTCTACCTGAAGCCGGTGGTGCCGAACGTCGCGGCCGGCGTCGAGGCCTTCCTCAATATCGAGCCGCTGGACTGGCGCGCGATCGACCGCCAGCTGAGCAGCGCCAGCCCGATCAAGCCGTACTCGCACCTGATGACCCGGGTCGACGGCAAGCAGATCGAGGCGCTGCTGGCGGCCAACCGCGACTCGCTGCAGTCCGCCCCCGCGGCCGGTGCCGGTGCCACGGAGGCGGGCAATGCCGCGCCGGCAGGCATCGAGCCGATCGCCGACACCATCACGATCGACGACTTCGCCAAGGTCGACCTGCGCGTGGCGCGCATCGTCGAATGCCGCAAGGTCGAGGGCTCGAACAAGCTGCTGCAGCTGACGCTGGACCTGGGCGAAGGCAAGACCCGCAACGTGTTCTCGGGCATCCAGTCGGCCTACCAGCCCGAACAGCTGATCGGCAAGCTGACCGTGGTGGTCGCCAACCTGGCGCCGCGCAAGATGAAGTTCGGCCTGTCCGAAGGCATGGTGCTGGCCGCGTCGGCGGCCGACGAGAAGGCGGCGCCGGGCCTCTATATCCTCGAACCGCACGCGGGCGCGGTGCCCGGCATGCGGATTCGCTGAGCAGCAGCGCATCGAGCTGCCGTCCCCGCGCAGGCGGGGACCCAGTGCATGACCAGGCGCTCGTCGAAAGCCGCTGGGCCCCCGCCTGCGAGGGGGCGACAGACCTGGTTCAGCCGCCCTGCACCTTCGACGGGTCGTCGCTGCGCGAGGTATGCGTGACGAGCCCGTCCGTGCCGAAGTGCACGTTGAAGAAGGCCTTGTCCTGCGAGGTCTCCCACCAGCGGTAGCCCCACACGGTCTCCTGCTTCAGGCGGAAGGCTTCGATCTTCGTCGGCTTGCCCAGCATGCGGCGTACGCTGTCCTGGCTCATGCCGGCGCGCACGCGCTGGAAGTTCTCCGCGGTCAGCACCTGCTCGATCGCGCCGACCTTGCCATCGGCGCCGATCGTCACCATCCAGGTGGTCGCGCCCTCGGGCCCGCGCGGATACTCGAGGCGGCGCGCGCCGTTCTCCTCTTCCCACACGATCTCGGGCTTGCCGGCCTGGCGGCGCACGTCGTCCTCGCTGGAGACGCCGGGCTCGATCCCCTTGAACAGCTGGCTGTCGGGCTGGATCGTTTGCCAGGCCGAGCGCGCGGCGTCGCCGGCCTTGTTCAGCGCTTCATCGACCTTGCGCTGGTCGCAGCCGAACAGCGCCAGCACCGAAGCGATCAACCCCATCGCCGCGACCCCGCGCGCGGACCGGCGCCCCCCGCCGGCACCATTGCCGCCGTCATCGCTTGATGGCCTCGGTGGGCCCTGCCGGTGGCGCGGGTGGCGTGGGCGGATTGTCGGCGTCCCCGCCGGTGCTTCCGGTGCTTGCATCCTGCTCTCTCCTGGCGCCCTCGCGCCGTGTTGTCGATCCTGAAAACAGCTGGCTCCAGCTGTCGAAGCGGCGATTGAACAGCAGCGACAGCCCGTTGATCGAGCCGCCGCGGGCGATCAGCGACCAGCGCCGCGAGAAGGCCCAGGTCAGTTTGGCGACGTTGGCCGCCGAGGTCAGGCTCTGCTCGTAGCCGACCGAGATCTTCTCGCTGACGGCCTTGCCGACGCTGACCACCTGCTGGTCGCTGAGGCCCGCCGTGCTCGGGCCGATCGAGAACTCGTCGATGCCGAATCGCTGCACGATGCCCTTGCCCGCCTTCGAGCCGAGCATGCCGAGCGCCGCGCCACCCAGCGCGCCGCCGCTCAACTGCTGTTGCTGCCCCGCCGCCGCGCTCTCGGCGCCGTAACCGAACATCAGCCATGACAGCTTGTCCTCGTCTGGAACATTGGGCTCGGACACCAGCCGCACCCGCGGCAACCGTACCGTGCCGGTGACCTCGACCCCCGCCTCGACTTCCTGGTTCAGCCGCATCGCGCGGATATTCAGGTTCGGATTGCCGACCGGGCCGTTGAAATTGACGATGCCGCGCGTGATCTGCAGCCGGCGGCCGAAGGCCTCGTAGGTGCCGTCGACCACCCGCACGGTGCCGGTGACGCGCAGCGGCGTCAAGGGCTCGCTGTTGACGCCCAGGCGGCCGGCCAGCAGCAAATCCGCACCCGCGCCGCGGAAGCGGAAGCGGTCGCCGAGGTCGACCGACAGGTCGATCACCGGGGCGAAGCGGCTGGTCGGCTGCGACTCCGGCACCGCCGGCGTGGCGGCGGTACGCACGTCGCGCTCGGCGCGCCGGTCGGACTTGCGCACGATCACCACGTCGTCGCCGAGCACCGGCGCGCCGGCCTTGGGCAGGTCGAACAGCCCGCGGTCGACGCGGAACTTGCCACGGATCACGAACTGCCGGTTCTCGTTGGCCATATCGGCATTGCCCGACACCACCAGCGTGCGCTCCGGGCTGGCGAACAGTTCGAGCCGCTCGGCCACGATGCGCGCGCGCAGCGTGGGGTCCGCCTCGCCGAGCCGCACGTTGCCGCTGGCGGTCAGCGTGCCGTCGCCGCCGCGGAACACCACCTGCCGCAGTTCGATCACGTTGCGGTCGAGCACGATGCGGACGATGCCGTCGGTCAGCCGGATGCCCAGGTCGTACAGCGTGACGCCCAGGTCGTCGCCGTTGACGGTGCCGGTCAGCACCGGCGCACCGACCGTGCCGGCCAGCTGCATCGCCGCCGCCAGCCGGCCCTCGAACGCGTACTGTGGACCGGTCAGCGCCTCCAGCGCCTTGAGCCGCGGCACGTCGAAGGCGACCTGGCCGCCCAGCGCCGAGGCCGGCGTCACCGTCAGCACGCCCTGCTCCGGCATCAGCCCCGCGAACGCGTCCACTTTGGCGTTGCCCAGGCGTGACGACACCACGTTGCCGCGCAGCTGCAGGCGGTTGCCGGCGGCGTCGGCGCGCAGCACGGTCTGGCCCAGTCCCAGCGTGGTGTAGCCGCGGCCCGCGTTGACCGACAGGTCGCCGCTGCGGCGGCGCAGCTCGGCAAAGCCCGACGCGGTTTCTGCCAGATTCAGGTTCCATTCGCCATCGAGCACCAGGTCCGATCGCAGCGGCGGCGCGTCGCCGGTGAAGACCTCGGCCAGTTCCAGCAGATGGCCGACGTGCAGGCCGCTGAGCTGGCCCTTCGAGCGGATGCGGCCGCGGTCCCAATCGAGGCTGTCCAGCACGAGGGTCGAGCGCTCCAGCTGCAGCCGGGTAGCGCCCAGCGTCAGCCGCTGCGCGCCGGCGCTGACGGCCACCGGCGTCAGCAGCCGCAGTTCGACGGTGCTGCGCTCCTCGAGCGTGCTGACCGTGCCGGTCCAGGTGCCGTTCTTCCAGCTGCCCTGCCCCGCCGCCTGCAGTTGCAGCGGCCGGCGCCGAACGCGGCCCTCGCCCTGGACACTGAAGCTGTGCCTGGCCTGCGTGCCGTCCAGGCTCGCCTGCAGCGTGCCGATCGTCAGTTGCGGGCCGCGATAGCCGCGCGCATCGAGCCGAAGTCGCAGCGGCCCGTCGATGCCGCCGCGCAGATCGGCGTTGCCGCTGGCGCTGTCGACCCGATGCGGGCCCATCGACAGCGCGCGCGCCTCGTAGGTCGCGGTGACCTCGGGCCGTTGCCAGGTACCGCTGACCTGGCCATCGAGCTTGAGCGTGCCGCCCACGCCGAACTTCAGGCGGTCGAGCTGCGGCGCGTCGACGGCCACCGTCATGCGGTCGCCGCGCGCGCCGAAGCTGCCGCGCAGGTCGGCGCGGTTGCCGGCCATCGACAGCGTCGCCTCGCTCGGCAGCAGCCGCTGGCCGGCCAGCCGGATCTTGCCGCCGCCGGTCATCGGCAGCCCGGCGTATTCGCTGTCGCCGATCGAGAAATCCGCCGCCACGCGCGGCTCGCCGGCCAGCGTGCCGGAGGCGTCGAAGTTCGCGTTGATGCGGCCCTTGGCGACGCTGGCCAGCCCCGCCGGGTCCAGATCGGTGATCCGGCCCTTGAAGCTGAACGGCTGCTGCTCCTTCAGCCCGAGCCTGCCCTCGGCGTGCACGCTGCCCTGCGCGACGCCCAGGCGCAGCGCGGCCAGCGTGACCGCGTCGGCGTCGATGCGCGCGTCGGCGAACAGCTTGAGCTCGCCGCCGCCCAGGTCCAGCGCCACGCTCTGGCGGCCGGGCTCGAGCCGCACGATCACCGGGCCGGACAGCCGCGCGCTGCGCAGCTTGCCGTGCAGTGCATGCGGGTCGAGCCGGCGCACGTCCAGGTCGAAACCGCCGCGGCCGTCGCGCAGCGAACCGCTGCCGGCGATCTCGCCATTGCCCGGCAGCGCCACGTGCAGGTCGCGGACATGCTGCGCCGCCTGGCTCAGCTCGACCGTCGCGCGCACCGACTGCACCGGCAGCCGCTCGGCGTCCAGCGGCCCGGCCTCGTGATTGCGGATGGACACCTCGCCGGCCACGGTTAGCGGCGCGGCGCCAGACGCGGCGGGGGCCGAAGCCTGCGGCGCCGAGGCCGCCGGAACACTGGCCGGCGCGGCCGGAACGCTGGCCGGCGCCGCGGGAACACTGGCCGGCGCCGATGGCGCCGCACCGCTGGCGTCCACCGGCCGCAGTTCCGCATGGACCGACAGATTGGCCTGCGGCGCGGAGGGATTGAACAGCCTCGGGTTGATGCGCTCGCCGTCGACCCGCAGGCGCGTGAACGGCACCGGCCCGAACGGCGTCAGCTCGACCTCGCCGCGGCCGCGCAGCCGGTCGCCGCTCGCCTCGATATCGGCACGCAGCGCCTCCAGCGTGCCGTCGGCGCGCGCGCTGACGTTGTAGGCTTCCTTCTGCCATTCCCCTTCGAGCAGCGCCTCGCCGTTCAGCGCGAACGGCGCCTCGCCGGCGACCTGCGCGTTGGCCGACAGCTTGCCGTAGGGCGTGACCAGCCGATCGACGGTCAGCCGATGCCGGCTGCCGTCCGTATGCAAGGCGGCCGACAGATCGGAAAACACGAGCGGCGACGCGGTGGCCTCGGGCCCGCGCAGCACCGACAGCCGCGCCACCGTCAGCGCATCGACGTCGATTGCCAGCGGCAGCGACAGCGAGTCGGGCAAGGTCGGCGGCGGCTTGTCGGGCTCGTCCGCGGACGGCGGCAGCCGGACGTCGACGTTGCCCAGCCGCAGCGCGGCCACATGCAGCCGCGGCCGGCCGGGGCCCAGATGCCAGGCCAGCGACCAGCTGCCGTCGAGACGGTCGACGCTGACGCGGGTATCGCCCTGCGCGAACACCACGTCGCGCAGCTGCAGGCCGTGCGCGAAGGTGCCGCCCTGATACTGGCCAGCCAGCACGCCGGCGGACATCCGGGTCGCCAGCGACCACAGCTCGCGCGAGCCGCGCTCGGTGCGCAGCGCCGCGCCGAGCGCGATCGCCAGCAGTACGAGCAGGGCCACCAGCGCGAGCAGCACGCCGGCGAACACGCGCAGCCAGCGCCGGCGCCGCGGCTGCGGCGCGCGCGGCGACTCGCTGCCGCGGGCAGGAACGGAAGGCAGGTCGGGCGTGCTCATGCGCCAGGACTCGGGAAAGCGTCGGGGACGGTAGCGAGCGGAGCGATCCGGGCGATCGGCCGATGCACCGGTGCCGGCCGGCACGAAGGACGCATCGCCATCAGAATGCCACTCCCAGCGAGATATGCGGGCGGAATTGCCGCTCCTGGATGCCGTAGCCGACGTCGAGCTGGACCGGGCCGACCGGGCTGCGCCAGCGCGCGCCGATGCCGACCCCGTGGTAGATGCGCACGCCGTCGAGGTTGTTGGTGGCGGTGCCGGCGTCCCAGAAGATCGCCGCGCCCCAGTCGGGCTTGAACCAGTACTGGTACTCCAGGCTGGTCGTGGCCAGATACTTGGCCGGCAGCACGCTGGCGCCGCGCCGCGTGCCGATCGACTGGTAACCGTAGCCGCGGATCGAATCGGTGCCGCCGGCGCGGAAGCGCAGCGTGGCCGGGATCTTGTCGGCGCTGCCGCTGGTCAGGTCCGCGCCGAGCTCGAGCCGGGCCACGATCAGGTCGCGGGTGCGCACCGGGATGTATTGACGGATGCGGCCGTAGAGGCGGACGAAGGTCTGGTCGGTCAGGAAGCCCTCGACCGCCGCGCCGACCTGCGTGTTGATGATGTTGCCGCGGCGCGGGAACACCGGGTTGTCGACATCGCGCCGGGTCCACGCATATTGCGGCACCAGCGCCTTGCTCAGCTGCCGCGGCTGATCGTAGGGCCGCAGGTCGTCGTAGTAGAAATCCAGCGACAACACGGTGTCGTAGCGCTCGCGCGTGCGGGACCGGCGCACGCCGGTGCGCCAGCTCCGGGTATCGGTGTTCTCGATGTCGGTGGTGCGCTCGTAGCTGCCGTAGACGCTGTTGCGATAGGTCTTGCTGTCCGGCGGCATCGCGATCTCGGCGAACGCGTACTGGCGCTTCTGCTCGATGCGGGCCTGCGAATCGAAGATCCAGGCGCGGTCGAACAGGTTGTAGTACGCGTAGCGGCCCTCGACCTGCGCACCGGTATCGGTGTTGTAGCCGACGCCGGAGACCACGCGGTGCGTCGGATATTCGCGCACCCGCACATTGACCGGCGCGGTCACCGTCTCGCCATTGCCGTCGGCGTCGGCGACCGGATCGCCGAGCTCGACCTGCACATTGGAGAAATACGGCTGGTTCTGGATCGCCCGCTGCAGTTCCAGCAGCCGCTCGACGCGATAGGGTTCGCCGACGTACAGCGGATTGACGTTGTGGACGATCTGCTCGGGATAGCGGCGGGTGCCGCGCACCGTCAGCGCGCCCATGCGGTAGGCCGGGCCGCTGTCGTAGGTCGCGCTCAGATCGGCGGCGCGTTCCTCGGGCTCGATGCGCGCCTGCGAGGCGGCCAGCCTGGCGCCGTAGTAGGCGTTGCTCTGCAGTTCGACCAGCGCGTCTTCCTTGGCCTTGTCCCAGTCCGACTGGCGGAACGGCTCGCCGACCGGCAGGCCCCACTTCTCGCGCATCGCCGCGACCTGCTCGGGCGAGCGCGTGGCGGCGGGCCCGCGCACATCGACATCGACCGCGCGGATCAGCGTGCGCGCGCCGGGGTCGACCGTCACGTGGATCACGCGGCTGTCGCCGCTGCCCTCGACGCGGGTGGTGGTCTGCGGATCGAACCAGCCCTCGGTGGCGGCAAAGGCCCGGACCTGGTCGCCGACCGTCTCGATCATGTAGGCGATCTGGTCCTCGCCCAGGTCGGCGCGCTCGCGATAGCGGATCAGGTCCAGATGCTCTTCCAGGATGTCCTTCAACGGCTCGGGTGCCTCCACCTGGACCCGGTAGGCCGCCTGGACCGGCGCCGGCAGCATGGCGAACAGCAGCGCCAGCAGCGGGGCCAGCAGCGGGGCCAGCAGCGGGGCCAGCGGGAACGCCAGTATCGGGCCCAGCCGCCGCGAGGCCGGCGAGGCCGCCGAGACGGGCGCGGGCGCCGCCGCGCCGCAGGCCCGGGGGCGGCGGAATCCGAGGCGCATGATCCCGAGGTCCAATATCATCCGTCGTTGCGATCCGGCAAAGTCGCTATTTGACCACACCCTGCCGCCCGATCCGCAAACCCCGAGCGCCCGGGGCCGGCAAAGCCCGCCGCGGCATGGCAATACGGTAGAATCGCGGCAGTTTTCCATTCCCCTTTTGCATTCTGTATAGCTTTCCTGCCATGGCCATGTACGAATCCGACATCACCCAGTTCCTGAAGGCGCTCAAGCAGGAGCGCCCGTCGCTGGAGGCGGAACAGCGCCAAGGCCGCGCCCTGCTGTGGGACAAGGCCCCGATCGACCTCGAGGAGCGCCAGCGCGCCGAGGCATCGCGGGTCCCGCAGAAGCCCTACGTCTACTCGCTGGACTGATGCCGGCACGCATCCCGGCGCCGCAGTCCCTGCCGACGACCGCGCTGCGTGCAGATCCGCCCCACTCATGAACCATAGCGAACAGGACAAGCTCGCGCTCGCGCTCGAGCTGCCCAGCGTGGCGCCCGATGGCACCTCGCCGGAGACGGTCGACGGCATGGCGTTCGCGCGCCTGTACGGCGAGCCGCTGTTCCAGCTGCCGCAGGACCTGTATATCCCGCCCGACGCGCTCGAGATCTTCCTCGAGGCGTTCGAAGGGCCGCTGGACCTGTTGCTGTACCTGATTCGCAAGCAGAACTTCAATGTGCTCGACATCCCGATGTCGCAGGTCACGCACCAGTACCTGGCGTATGTCGAGCAGATCCGCAAGAGCAACCTGGAGCTGGCGGCCGAGTACCTGCTGATGGCCGCGATGCTGATCGAGATCAAGTCGCGCATGCTGCTGCCGGTCAAGAAGGCCGACAGCGACGAGGACGCCGAGGACCCGCGCGCCGAGCTGGTGCGCCGGCTGCTCGAATACGAGCAGATGAAGCTGGCCGCGCAGAAGCTCGACCAGGTGCCGCAGCTGGGCCGCGATTTCCTTCGCTCGCAGGTCTTCATCGAGCAGAGCCTGGCGCCGCGCTTCCCCGACGTCGACACCACCGATCTGCAGGCCGCCTGGGCCGACGTGCTCAAGCGCGCCAAGCTGAACCAGCACCACAAGATCTCGCGCGAGGAACTGTCCGTGCGCGAGCACATGAGCCAGATCCTGCGCCGGCTGCAGCATGCCCGCTTCATGGAGTTCACCGAGCTGTTCGAGGATGCGATCCGCTCGGGCAAGGGCGTGCCGGTGGTGGTGGTCAATTTCATCGCGATGCTGGAGCTGTCGCGCGAGTCCCTGGTCGAAATCACCCAGGCCGAGCCCTATGCGCCGATCTACGTGCGCCTGGCCTATACCCCCGCATAGCACCGGCACCGCCGCGCGCTTTTCCTGACGAGCAGTACACGCATCCATGAAAGTCATTTCCTCCATTCACGAGCTGCGCGACCAGTTGCGCGGCCAGAACCGGATCGCCTTCGTCCCGACCATGGGCAATCTGCACGAAGGCCATCTGTCGCTGATGCGGCTGGCGCGCCAGCATGGCGATCCGGTGGTGGCCTCGATCTTCGTCAATCGGCTGCAGTTCGGTCCGAACGAGGATTTCGACAAGTACCCGCGCACGCTGCAGGACGACATCGAGAAGCTGCAGAAGGAAGGCGTCTACGTGCTGTTCGCCCCGACCGAGCGCGACATGTATCCGGAACCGCAGGAATACCGCGTCGATCCGCCGCACGACCTGGGCGACATCCTCGAGGGCGAGTTCCGCCCGGGCTTCTTCAACGGCGTCTGCACGGTGGTGATGAAGCTGTTCTCGTGCACGCAGCCGCGCGTCGCGGTGTTCGGCAAGAAGGACTACCAGCAGCTGATGATCGTGCGGCGCATGGCCAACCAGTTCGCGCTGCCGATCGACATCGTGCCGGCCGAAACGGTGCGGGCCGAGGACGGCCTGGCGCTGTCGTCGCGCAACCGCTACCTGACGCCGGACGAGCGGGCCGAGGCGCCGACGCTGTACCGCACGCTGCATCAGGTGCGCGACCAGGTGCTGGCCAACGCCGCCAGCGGCGCCGAGCTGAACGCGGTCGAGGCGCAGGCGCTGGACGCGCTGAAGGCGCGCGGCTGGAAGCCCGACTACGTTTCGATCCGCAAGCGCAGCAACCTGCAGGCGCCGAGCCGCGACGAATACGCGGCCGGCGAACCGCTGGTGGTGCTGGCCGCCGCCAAGCTCGGCGCCACGCGGCTGATCGACAATCTGGAAATCTAGCCGCCGGACCGCATCGCCCGCGCGAGCTCGCACGGGCGCAGCGGCATCAGCGGCATCAGCGGTGCGCCGCCTGCCGCTGCTCGGTCTTCTTCAGATGGCGCCGGTGGCCGCGCTGGCGCTTCCACCAGATCAGCACGCCCGTCAGCGCGAACAGCAGCGGCGCCAGCCCGAACGCGGAAATGAAGATGCGCCCCGGCATGCCGAACGCCTCGCCGGTATGCAGCGGGTACATCCAGTTCAGCACGGTGTCGCCGGCCGGCGCGGCGAGCGGATCGCGCACGCCGAGGCGGGCACCGGTATAGGCATCGAGCCACAGCCGGGTCGCGCCGCTGCCCTGGCGCACCTCGCCCGGCTGGCGCAGCCGGATCTCGTAGGCGTCGGTCGGCTGGCGCGGGAACGACACGCGCGACACGATCGCCTGCGGATACAGCGCCTGGGCCGCCGTGACGGCCTGCTGCACGCCCATCGGCATGGCGCCCTCGTAGGGCGGCGTGGAAGCCGGCCGTGCGGGCGCGGTGACTGTCATCACGCTGCCGACCAGCGGCGTGACCCACTTCGGCAAATTCAGATACCAGCCGGAAAACGCGATGGTCGCGAGCACCGGCGCGGCCAGGATGCCGCCGGCGCGATGCAGCGAATAGTTCAGCCGCCACCATGAGCCGCCGTGCGTGATGCGGAACGCCTGCACGATCGCGCGCGCCTTCAGCTTCGGCCACCACAGCGCGATGCCGGCCAGCACCGTGAACAGCAGCAGCATGCCGCCGACGCCGGCCACGGTCTTGCCGGTATCGCCGGCCAGCAGATAGTGATGCAGGTGGAACAGCGTGGGCATCAGCAGCGGACGCGACAGCCCGGGCTCGCCCCAGACGCGCTCGCCCTTGATCGCCAGCGTGGCCGGATCGACCATCACCTGCCGCGAGCGCCCCGGCACCACGCTGCCGGTGCCGGGCTCCTTGACGTGGTACCAGGCGATGAAGACGTCGCGTTCGGACACCGGCAGCATCAGCATCCTGGGCTTGCCGTACTGCGGATCGGCCTTCAGCCGCGCCACCACCTGCTGCACGGTGTCCGCCCGCAGCGGCAGCGTGACCGATTCGGACGCGACCAGCAGTTCGGGATTGAGCGCGGCGTCGATCTCGTGGCGCCACGACAGCACGGTGCCCGTCAGGCCCAGCAGCACGAACAGCAAGCCGAGCCACAGGCCGATATACAGATGGAGTTTGACGAGCAGGACGCGCAGGCGGCCGGTAACCATGGTGGGGAACGATGGCGCGGCCGGCCGATGACCGCCGCGCTGGAGGGCTGACAAAGCCAACAAGTGTAGCAGGCCGGTCCTTGCGGGACCGTGTCACCCGGGGCCTTCGCCTGGGAGCCTCAGCCCCCCGGCCGCAGCGGCGCCAGCAGGGCCGCCAGGTCCAGATGCTCGGCCATCGTATCGGCCAGCCGTTCGAGCGACGCTTCGCGCAGCGCGGCCAGGTCGACCCCGTCGGCGCCGTCCAGGCCGGCCCAGCGCAGCAGCGCCGCGCAGCCCGCCGGATCGTCGAACAGGCCGTGCAGATAGGTGGCCAGCACCTGGCCATCGTCGGACAGCGCGCCGTCGGCGCGGCCGTCGTCGAGCCGCAGCGCGGGCCGCGCCAGCGCGGGGCCCTCGGTGACGCCCAGATGGATCTCGTAGCCGGCCACGCTGGCATTCGCGCCCGGCAGCGCCAGCGTGCCGCGCGCCTGCCGCAGCTGCTTGTCGGCCGCCAGCACGGTGGCGAAATCGAGCAGGCCAAGGCCGTCGCTGCCGCCGGGTGCGCCCTCGCGTCCGTCCGGGTCTTCGATGCGGCGCCCCAGCATCTGCATGCCGCCGCAGATGCCGACGACCTTGCCGCCATAGCGCAGATGCCGCAGCAGCGCCCGCTCCCAGCCCTGCTCGCGCAGGAAGGCCAGGTCGGCGCGCACGCTCTTGCTGCCCGGCAGCACGATCAGGTCGGCCGGCGGAATCGGCATGCCGGGGCCGATCCAGCGCAGGTCCACGCGCGGATGGGCGCGCAGCGCATCGAAATCGGTATGGTTCGAAATGCGCGGCAGCACCGGCACGATCACGCGCAGCCGCGGCGCGCCGTCGTCCTTGGCCGACTGCGTGGCCGCCACCGCGTCCTCGGCATCCAGATGCAGCCCGTGCAGATAGGGCAGCACGCCCAGCACCGGCTTGCCGGTTCGTTCACGCAGCCAGTCCAGCCCCGGTTCCAGCAACGACAGATCGCCGCGGAAGCGATTGATGATGAAGCCCTTGACGCGCGCGCGCTCGCTCGGCGACAGGCAATCGAGCGTGCCGACCAGATGCGCGAACACGCCGCCGCGATCGATATCGGCGACCAGCACCACCGGACAATCGACCGCCTCGGCAAAGCCCATGTTCGCGATGTCGCGCTCGCGCAGATTGATCTCGGCCGGGCTGCCGGCGCCTTCGACCAGCACCACGTCGTAGCCCTCGCGCAAGCGCCGGTGCGAGGCCAGCACGGCCTGCATCGCGACCGGCTTGTATTGGTGATAGGCGCGCGCATCGAGGTCCAGCCGCGCGCGGCCGTGGATGATGATCTGCGCGCCGGTGTCGCTGCTGGGCTTGAGCAGCACCGGATTCATGTCGGTGTGCGGCGCCAGCCCGGCGGCCTGCGCCTGCAGCGCCTGCGCGCGGCCGATCTCGCCGCCGTCGGCGGTGACGGCGCTGTTCAGCGCCATGTTCTGCGGCTTGAATGGCACGACGCGCACGGCCGCGCGCGCCAGCAGCCGGCACAGGCCCGCGACGACGGTGCTCTTGCCGGCGTCGGAGGTGGTGCCCTGGATCATCAGCGTGCCGCGCAGCGCGGACCACGGCACGCAGGCTGGTGCAGGGCCGGCAGGGTCGGCGGGCTTGGCCGGCGTGGCGGATTGGGGAAGGGCTTGCATCGCGGCGATTATCGCATCGGCCCGAGCGGCCATTGCCGGCGCCGGCTCCATGCGCGCCGCTGCCTGCGCGGATCCGCCCTGTCGGCACGCGATGCGGCCGCTACAATACCCGGATGGAACCCAAGGCCCCTCCTCACGCCGCCGGCACCGGCCCAGCCGATACGCCGTCCGATGTCGCGCTGCCCGCCGGCGAGGCGGCCATCGCGGTGGCGACCCAGGCGGCCGTCGGCCTGCCCAGGCCCGGCCCGCGCGAACTGACGCTGGTGCTGGGCGGCGCCCGTAGCGGCAAGAGCCACTACGCCGAGCAGTTGGCGACCGATCATGCGGTGGCGACCGGCGGGCCGGTGACCTATATCGCCACCGCGCGCGAGGATCCCGACGACACCGACGAGGAGATGCAGTTGCGCATCGCGCTGCATCGCGCGCGCCGCCCCGCCGACTGGAATCTGGTCGAGGAGCCGCTGCGTCTGGCCGACGCGCTGTACGCGCATGCGCGCCGCGACGGCTGCATCCTGGTCGACTGCATGACGGTCTGGCTCAACAACCTGATCTTTCTCGACAAGCGTCCGTATCCCGAGCACGGCGTCATCACGCCGCCGCCGGCCTTCACCGAGGAAATGGACGCGCTGCTGGCCGCGCTGCCGACGCTGCCCGGCCACGTGATCCTGGTCTCCAACGAGATCGGCTTCGGCGTGGTGCCGATGGGCGCGATCACGCGCTTCTACGTCGACGAGCTCGGACGCCTGAACCAGAAGCTGGCCGCCGCGGCGGACCGCGTGCGGCTGCTGGTCGCCGGTCTGCCGGTCGCGATCAAGGGACCGGACCCGGCATGGTGAACTCGCTGTGGCCCGCGGCGCCGCTGGCGCCGGGAGCCGCCATTGCGCTGACGGCCCTCGCCGGGGCGGGACTCGACCGCTGGCTCGGCGAGCCGCGCCGCTGGCATCCGCTGGTTGGCTTCGGCCGGCTCGCCAATGCTGCCGAACGCACGCTGAACCGGCCGGGACCGCGCTGGCGCCAACGCGGCATCGGCCTGGCGGCCTGGTCCGCGCTGGTGCTGGTACCGGCGGCGCTGGCCGCGCTGCTGATCGCGGCCGCCAGCGAGTTCGCCGGTGCGTGGCTGGGCTGGCTGCTGCATGCGCTGGGCCTGTACGCCGCGCTGGGCGCGCGCAGCCTGTGCCAGCATATCGAACCGATCGCCAGTGCACTGGCCAGGGACGACCTCCCGCAAGCGCGCCAGCTGACCGCCCGCATCGTCTCGCGCGACACCGCGGACGCCGATGCGCCGGCGCTGGCCCGGGCCGCCTGCGAATCGGCGCTCGAGAACGGCAACGACGCGATCTTCGGCGCGCTGTTCTGGTTCCTGATCGGCGGCGCCCCGGCGGCGATCGCCTATCGGCTCGCCAATACGCTCGATGCGATGTGGGGCTACCGGACCGAGCGCCTGCTGCATTTCGGCTGGGCCGCGGCCCGCCTCGACGATCTGCTGAACCTGGTGCCGGCCCGGCTGACCGCGCTGTCCTACGCGCTGCTGGGCTCGACCGGGCGCGCGCTGCGCTGCTGGCGCATGCAGGCGCCGGCCTGGTCCAGCCCGAACGCCGGCCCGGTGATGGCCGCGGGCGCCGGTGCGCTCGGTGTCGCGCTCGGCGGACCGGCCCGCTACCACGGCCAGTGGGAAGCGCGCCCGCCGCTCGGTGAGGGCGAGCCGCCCGGCGCCGCCGACGTGCTGGCCAGCCTGCGGCTGGTGCGGCGAACGCTGTGGCTGTGGCTGGCGCTCTGCGTCGCGTACGGCATCGTCGACCAACTGCTGGCGCTGTCGCGATGAATCACCCGCATCCCCTGCCCCCTCCGATCCGCCACGGCGGCAATCTGCTGGCCGCGGCGCGCCGCTACGGCCGCGACCCGGCCGACTGGCTCGACCTGTCGACCGGCATCAATCCCGACGGCTATCCGGTGTCGCCATTGCCGGCCGATTGCTGGCAACGGCTGCCGCAGGACGACGATGGTCTCGCGGAGATTGCCGCCCGCGCCTACGGCGCGCCGCATGCGTTGCCGGTCGCCGGCTCGCAGGCCGCGATCCGCACGCTGCCCGCGCTGCTGCCGGCGGGCCGCGTCGGCATCGCCGCGCTCGGCTACAGCGAGTACGCGCCGGCCTTCGCCGCCGCCGGCCATCGCGTGGTGCCGCTGGACGAGGCTGATTTCTCGCGCCCTGCGCTCGCCGATGGCCTCGATCATCTGGTGGTCGTCAACCCGAACAATCCGACCGGGCGCATCGTGCCGCGCGAGCGCCTGCTGGGCTGGCATGCCGCGCTGGCGGCGCGCGGCGGCACGCTGCTGGTCGACGAGGCCTTCGCCGACGCGTCTCTTGCCGAAGAAGACGTTGCCTCGCTGGCGGCGGACAGCGGCCGCGCCGGCCTGATCGTGCTGCGCTCGCTGGGCAAGTTCTATGGACTCGCCGGCGTGCGCTGCGGCTTCGTGCTGGCGCAGCCCGAGCTGCTGCAGACACTGGCCGAACGCCTTGGCCATTGGACCGTGTCCGGACCGGCACGCGCGGTGGCGCGGCTGGCGCTGTGCGACACCGATTGGCAGGCCGCCACGCGGGCCCGTCTGCGCCTGGCCAGCGCGCGTCTGGACGCGCTGCTGCGCCGGCATGGCCTGGCGCCGGTCACCCTGCCGCTGTTCGCCTGGGTGCCGCATGCGGACGCCGCACGGCTGCATCAGACGCTGGCACATGCGGGCGTCTGGACCCGGCTGTTCGATGCACCGGCGCCGTCCCTGGCGTCACCGCCTTCCACCGGCCTGCCGAGCCTGCGATTCGGATTGCCGCCCGACCGGGAGCCCTGCTGGCAGCGGCTTGCCGACGCCCTCGCCAACACTCTCCCGCTCTGACGTTCCGATCCGATATGCCCGTATTGCCGTTCCCGTTCCGCCGGCGCCGGCCGCGCGCCGCCACGCGCCTCGCCACCATCGTGTCGCTTGCCGCGGCGCTCGCGGCCATCCTGCCGATCGACGCGCGCGCCGCGGTCTCCGTCGTCGACGACGCCGGCCAGACCATCACGCTGGCGCAGCCGGCGCGCCGCATCGTGTCGCTGGCCCCGCACGTCACCGAGATGCTGTTCGCGGCGGGCGGGGGCGAGCGCATCGTCGGCACCGTCAACTACAGCGACTATCCGCCCGAGGCGCGCGCGATTCCGCGGGTCGGCGACAACAAGGCGCTCGACCTCGAACGGATCGCCGCGCTCAAGCCCGACCTGATCGTGGTCTGGCGGCATGGCAACGCGCAGAAGCAGACGGAGCGGCTGCGCGCGCTGGGCCTGCCGCTGTTCCACAGCGAGCCGCGGCGGCTGGCGGCGGTGCCCGACAATATCGAGAAGCTCGGCGTGCTGCTCGGCACCGGGCCGACCGCGCATGCCGCCGCCGAGCGGCTGCGCACGCGCATCGCCGCGCTCGGCAAGGCCCATGCCGCGCGACCGCCGGTGTCGGTGTTCTATCAGGTCTGGCAGCAGCCGCTGATGACGCTCAATGGCCAGCATATGGTCAGCGACATGCTGGCGCTGTGCGGCGGCCGCAATGTATTCGCCGACGAGACGCCGCTGGTGCCGACCATTTCAGTCGAAGCGGTGATCGCCCGCAATCCCGAGGCGATGATCACGGCCAGCATGGGCGCGACGCCGGCGGACCGGCCGCTGGCGGATTTCGCGCAATGGCAGCGCTGGCCGCAGCTGACGGCGGTGGCGCGGGGCAATCTGTTCACGATCGACGGCGACCTGATCAATCGCGCGGGACCGCGTGCGATCGATGCCGCGGAGATCGTGTGCCGGCAGCTGGAGGTCGCACGGAGCCGACGGCCCGCGCAGTAGCACGGCGCGGGCCTGGTCTTCAGTGCGGGTGCAGTGCGGAGCCCGGTGCGTTGGCCCTCGTTGGCCCTCGTTGGCCCTCGTTGGCCCTCAACCCGCCGTGCGGTTCCACCACAACAGACGCCCCGCCCGCGCGGCGCCCCGATCGAGCCGGACGCCGCAGCTCGCGCCCCAGCCGAGCTGCCAGCCCAGCGTGACGGACAGCGGCAGACCGAGCCAATGCGCGGCCAGCATCCGCATCGGGCCGGCGTGGCCGACCACCCACAGGCAGCGCTCGGCGGCGGCGGCAGGCGCTTGCAGCGAGTCCGCCCATTCTGCAACGCGCGCGTACGCGGTGCGCGCCGATTCGCCGCCGTGCGGGCGCGCATCCATCAGGTCGGCCGCCCATTGGTCCAGCTCGGCGCGCGGCACCGCGTCCCAGCGCTGGCCCTCCCAGGCACCGAAATCGAGTTCGCGAAGGCGCGGATCGGCGTCGAGCGCGAGGCCCTCTCGCCCGGCTTGCACGGCGCAGGCCTGCACGATCCGCTGCGCGGTGACATGGGCGCGCTGCGCGGGACTGCAGACGATCCGCGCGGGAGCCGGCACGCCGTTGGCCGATGCGGCCGCCGACGCGGCGTTGACGATCGCATCGGCCGCCGGCGACATCGGCTCGGCCAACGGCAGGTCGAGCCGGCCATAGCAAACCCCGTCGTCGACCGCGGGATGCGCGTGCCGGATCAGGACCAGATCCATGCCGCCGCCAGCAGATAGATCAGCAGTTCGCCAAGCTGCTGGGCCATGCCCAGACAGTCGCCGGTATAGCCGCCGATGCGGCGTACGAAATAGCGGCCGAGCACCAGCCGCAGCAGCGCCAGCGCGGCGATCGCGGCGACGCCGAAGGCCGGCGCGACCGCCAGCAACGGCAGCGCGCCGCAGGCGAGCACCAGCGCCAGCCCGCGCGGCGACAGCCGCTGCGCGACCGGCTTGGCCTTGCCCTCGGGACGTACGTAGTCCAGCGTCGCCAGATAGCTGACCGCCATCGCGCGGCTCGCGGCATGCGCGGCCACCAGCACCAGCAGCAGTTCGCGCAGCCCGCCGCGCTGGCCCAGCGCCAGCAGCAATTGCCATTTCAGCAGCAGGGCCAGCACCAGCGCGAGAGCACCGAAGGCACCGATGCGCGAATCGTGCATGATGCGCAGCACGTCCTCGCGCCGATAGCCGCCGCCAAACGCATCGACGCAATCGGCCAGGCCGTCCTCATGAAAGGCGCCAGTCAGCAGCAGCGTCGCGCCGATGCCGATCAGCACCGCGACCGCGGGCGGCCACAGCAGCCACGCGGCCAGCGTCGCCAGCGCGCCGACGGCGCCGACCATCAGGCCGACCAGCGGAAACCAGCGCGCGGCGGCATGCAGAAAGTGCGGGGCGAAGCCGACCCAGGCCGGCACCGGTATGCGTGTGAAGTAGCCGACCGCGGTCAGCAGGTAGCGCAGTTCGTCGCAGGCGCGCTGCAGCAGCGGATGGGTCGGCCGCCGGGGTTGCCCGGCTTGCTGGTCTCGCCGATCCTGCAGCGGCTCGGGCGTGGGCTCGGTCGGCATGTTCGTCATGGTGCGGATGGCGGCAGGTCGACGCGAGTCTATTGCGGCAACGCGCCGGCCGTGCTGACGCCCGCCGCCCCGAAGGTCGCCATCTCGCGCAGGAAGGCCACCGCCGATGCCACCAGCGGATACGCGAGCGCGGCGCCGCTGCCCTCGCCCAGCCGCAGGTCCAGCGCCAGCAGCGGCCGCGCGCCGAAGTGCTCCAGCAGCGCGCGGTGGCCCTGCTCGTGCGAGCAATGCGAGAACACGCAGTACGACAGCACCTCGGCATCGAGGCGGCTCGCGACCAGCAGCGCCGCCGACGCGATGAAACCGTCGACCAGGATCACCATCCGCTGCGACGCCGCGGCGAGGAACGCGCCCGCCATCATCGCAATCTCGAAGCCGCCCAGCGCGGCCAGCGCATCCAGCGGTTCGACCGCATCGGCATGCCGCGCCAGCGCCCGTTCCAGCAGCGCCAGCTTGCGCGCGAGTCCCGCATCGTCAAGGCCGGTGCCGCGCCCGACGCAGCCCGCGATCGGCAACCCCGCAAGCCGGCTGACCAGGCAGGCGGCGGCCGAGGTATTGCCGATGCCCATCTCGCCGAAGCCGATCACATTGGTCCCCTGCGCGGCATGGTGCATCACGCGGGCGGCGCCGGCGGCCAGGGCGGCCTCGGCCTGTGCGCGCCGCATCGCCGGTTCGTCGAGGAAGTTGCGCGTGCCCGCATCGATGCGGCAGTCCACCAGACCCGGCGCCGCGCCCGGCGGCACGCGCACGCCGGCATCGACGACCTCGAGCGCCATGCCGTGCTGGCGCGCGAACACATTGATGGCCGCGCCGCCGGCGGCGAAATTGCGGACCATCTGCACCGTGACGTCGGCCGGATAGGCGCTGACGCCGGCTTCGGCGATGCCATGGTCGGCGGCGAACACGATCATCGCCGGCCGCCGCAACACCGGCTGCGCGGTGCGCTGGATCAGCCCGATCTGCAGGGCCAGCGATTCCAGTCGCCCCAGCGCGCCGAGCGGCTTGGTCTTGTCGTCGATCGCGGCCTGCAGCGTCGGACGCAGCGTTTCGTCCAGCGGGGCGATCGCGGGCAACGTGAACTTCGATGCCGGGTTCGGTCCAGTGTTCATGGCTTACATCTCGATGCCGCGCTGGGCCTTGATGCCCTGCTGGAATGCATGCTTGACCGGCGCCATCTCGGTGACGGTATCGGCCGCGTCGATCAGCGCCTGCGGCGCGCCGCGGCCGGTGATCACCACATGCTGCATCGGCGGACGCGCGCGCAGATCGGCGATCACGGTCTCGACGTCCAGGTAATGCAGCTTCAGCGCGATATTCAGTTCGTCGAGCAGCACCAGGCCGATCGACGGATCGCGCAGCAGCTGGCGTGCGACCTGCCACGCGGCCTCGGCCTTTGCCACGTCGCGCGCACGGTCCTGGGTTTCCCAGGTATAGCCCTCGCCCATCACGTGGAACGCGCATTGTTCCGGAAAGCGCCGCAGGAACATTTCCTCGCCGCTGGGAAACGCGCCCTTGATGAACTGCACCACGCCGGCCTGCATGCCGTGGCCCAGCGCGCGGATCACCATGCCGAAGCCCGAGCTCGACTTGCCCTTGCCGTTGCCGGTGGTGATCACGATCACGCCGCGCTCGTCCTGCGCCGCCGCGATCTTCGCATCGACGACCGCCTTCTTGCGGACCATGCGGGCCTTGTGGCGTTCGTCGCGGCCCTCGGTGTCGTTGGTGTCGTTGGTGTCGTTGGTGTCGTGGGTGTCGTGGGTGTCGTTGGTGTCGGTCTGGTCGGAGTCGTGATGGCTCGTCATTGCGCGGAGCGGTATCGGTCAGGGGTAAGCGGCCCGGCCCTGCCTCATGCCGGGCCATTGGCGATCAACGCCGTATGCGCGCCCTGCGCGACGGCGACGATCGGTGTGCGCAGCGCGCGCGAACAGTGCGCGGGCGTCAGGATCTGATCCGCCGGGCCGTGCAGGCATTGGCCGTCCTCGGCCATCAGCAGCGCATGCGTGGCATAGCGGCGTGCCAGGTTCAGGTCGTGCAGGATCAGCATCGCGGCATGCCGGCCGGCTTGCGTCAGGCGCGCCAGCGTGTCCAGCACCAGGATCTGATGGCGCAGGTCCAGATGCGCCAGCGGTTCGTCGAGCAGCAGCAGCGGCGCCTGCTGCGCCAGCACCGCGGCCAGCGACACGCGCTGGCGCTCGCCGCCGGACAGCGTCAGCACATCGCGGCCGGCCAGGCCCGCCAGATCGAGGGCTTCCAGCAGATCCGCCACCACCGCGTCGTCGTCGCGGCCGCTCCAGCCCCATCCCGACAGATGCGGATGGCGGCCGACGGCGACCGCGTCGTGCACCGTCATCGAAAACGTATCGTGGATGGCCTGCGGCAGATAGGCGCGCTGCCGGGCCAGTACCTCGGGCCGCCGGCGCGCCAGCGTGGCGAGCGGCTCCTCGTCGAGCCGAACGTCGCCCCGCTCGGCTTCGCGCAGCCCGGCCAGCACCGCCATCAGCGTCGATTTGCCAACGCCATTGGGGCCAAGCACGCACCACAGCTCGCCGGGCCGCATGGTCAGCTCGAGCGCGTCGAACAGCGTCTTGCCGCCGGCACGCAGGCTCAGGTCGCGCAGCGACAGCCGTGGGCAGGGCACGGTCGGGACGGTCCAGTCGGCAGCGGTCGTCATTGCGGATCCTTCATCGCGGCCGGCGCAGCAGCAGGAACAGGAAGGTCGGCACGCCCAGCAGCGCGGTAATCACGCCGACCGGCAATTGCGCCGGCGCGATCGCGGTGCGCGCGATCAGGTCCGCCGCCATCAGCAGCGTGCCGCCCAGCAGCGCCGCCGCCGGCAGCAGCAGGCGCTGGTCGTTGCCCCACGCCAGCCGCACCAGATGCGGCACCACCAGGCCGACGAAGCCGATCGAACCGGCGGTCGTGATCGACGCCGCGATCGCCAGCGACGCGACCAGGTAGGCCGACAGCCGTACCCGGCCGACGCGCACGCCCAGCGACTGGGCCACGGTCTCGCCGAGCAGCATCACGTTCAGCGCGCGCGCCATCGGCAGCGTCAGCAGCAGCGCCAGCACCAGCGTGCCGAGCGCGAGCCCGTAGCTGGCGGTGCCGCCCAGATCGCCGGTCAGCCAGAACAGCATGCCGCGCAGCCGGGCCTCGGGCGCGATGCTCAGGATCAGCGTGATCACCGCACCCCAGCCGGCGGCCAGGATCACGCCGGTCAGCAGCAGCCGCGATCCGGCTTCATGATGGCCGCCCTGGACCTGCGGATGCAGCAGATCGCGCCGCGCCAGCGTGGCGACCAGCACCATCGACATCAGCGCGCCGCCGGCGGCGCCGGCCTGCACGGTCCACAGCGGCGCCAGCGTCAGCATCGCCAGCAACGCGCCGGTGGCCGCGCCGCCCGACACGCCCAGCACATAGGGCTCGGCCAGCGGATTGCGCAGCAGCACCTGCATCAGCGCGCCGGACAGCGCCAGCAGGCCGCCGCAGGCGAACGCCGCCGCGGCGCGCGGCAGCCGCAGCTCGCGCACGATGGCGACCGCGGTGGGGTCGGCCGCGCCATGCCCGCCCGATGCATCGGCCAGCCCGGCGAGTCCGAACAGCGCGTGCCAGACCTGCGACAGCGACAGGCCGACGCTGCCGACCGCCAGCGACAGCAGGAACACCGCCACCGCGGCAGTGGCCAGCAGCGCGCAGACGGCCAGCGCGCGCCGCATCTCAGCGGCGCCGCGCATCGGTCTGCCTGCCGTCGTACGCGCCGTTGCCGGGGCCGCTGTCCGCATCGATGCCGCCTATCGCTGGCGCCAGCCGAGCGTGATGAAGCCGGCCCGGCCCTGCGTGTTGTAGGGGTAGGCCAGCTGGTAGTCCTTGTCGAACAGATTCTCGACGCGGGCGGCGATGAACCATTGCTTGTCGATGTTGTAGCGCGCGTTGAGGTTGACGATACCGTATCCGCCCAGCGTGCGCGAGCCGCTGTCCCGGCGCGACGACGACACGATCCACTGGCCGCCGAAGCGCCAGTTGCCGACATCGCGGCCCAGGTCGAGCGCCGCATGCCGGCGCGCGCGGCGCAACAGCTGCGTGCCGGTCTGCTCGTCGACCGGGTTCTGCATCGTGACACTGGCGGTCACGTCGGTGCCGAGCAGCCGCGCGCGCCACGACGCCTCGACGCCCTCGACCTTGGCGCTGCTGACGTTTTGCGCGAGGAACATGCCGCTCGGCTGCAGCGCCGACGTGATCAGGTTGTCGTACTGCGTGCGAAAGGCCGTCACGCGCAGCAGGCCCGCGCCCTTGCTGTCGTACTGCGCGCCGATCTCGACCGAGCGCGCCCGCTCGGGCTGCAGGTTCGGCTGGCCATAGTTCGGGTAGTACAGCTCGTTGAAGGTCGGCGCGCGGAACGCATTGCTGGCGTTGGCCAGCAGCTTGAACTGCTCGGTCACGTAGTAGCCGTAGCCGGCGAAATAGCTGCCCTTGTCGCCGAAATCCGAATAGTGGTCGTTGCGCAGGTTCAGCTGCAGCTGGTGCTTGCCGATGCGGCCGTCGTAGCCGCCGAACACCGACACCACGTTGCGGCTGGGCGCGGCATACGAGTTCGAGTCGAACTGCTGCTGCAGGTATTCGGTGCCGAACATCAGCTGGTGGCCCTTGGCGAGCGCGTATTCGTTCTGCCAGGTGAACTGGCGCGTGCGGGTCTTGAAGCGGCTGTCGAACACGCCATTCAGCGTGTTGTCGCTGTCGTCCTCGCTCTGCGCGACCTTGAAGCGCGTGGTCCAGTCCGGTGCCAGCTTGCCGTTGACGAAGGCGGACAGCGTATAGAGCTCGCTGTCGCTGCGCCAGTCGTCGGTGGGCCGGCCGAACGTGCTGTCGTAGGACAGCTTGCTCTTGCTGTAGTAGGCCGCGACGCCCGCCTCCCAGTCCGGCGCGAAACGATGCTTGATCTGGCCGGAGACGCTCTTGTTCTCGTACGGGTTGTCGTTCGGGTTGGCGCGCGGCTGCAGGCGCGTGTTCACCGCCGAGAAGCCGTCGGTCTTGAAGATCGAGCCGGTCAGGTTGAACGAGGTATCGCCGACCTGGCCGCCGTAGCCGACCGTCGCGCGGCGCGTATTGTCGCTGCCGTATTCGACCTGGGCATTGGCGGCGGGCGGCTTGCCGGCACCGCTCCTGGTGAAGATCTGCACCACGCCGCCGATCGCGTCGGAGCCGTACAGCGCCGATACGTTGCCGCGCACGACCTCGATGCGGTCGATCTCGTCGGGCAGGATATTGGCCAGTTGCGCGGTGCCGCTGCTGGCCGAGGCGATGCGCACGCCGTCGATCAGGATCAGCGTCTGGTTGGAATTGGCGCCGCGCATGAACAGCGTGGTGTTGGCGCCCATGCCGCCGGTGGCGGCCAGTTCCACGCCGGCCTGCGTGCGCAGCAGCGAACGCAGGTCGGGCGCCTGGCTGTTCGCGATCTCCTGCCGCGTGATCACGGTGGTATGGGGCAGCGCCTCGTCCAGCGGCTGCGCGGTGCGCGTGGCGCTGACGACGACCGGGGCCAGCGCGGTGTCCGGCGACTGCGGGGACTGCTGCGCCAGCGCGGGCCATGCGCACAGCGTGGCGGCCGACAGCAGCGCGGCCTGCGCGGGGGAGCGGACAGGCGCGCGGACAGCGACGCGGACAATATCGGAGGCGATGGCTTGGGCGCGGGCGCGCGCGGTCGGGCGCGGGGCCGGCAGTGCCGGGCGACGCGACCTCGAAGACGATGAAAGCATGGTGCTCGAGCGGAAGTGATAGCCTGGCCCGTTCCCCCGCGGACCGTCTGGCGGTGAGGCTGCGCGAGCGCGATGGCGGCCGGCATGCCCGCATCCAGGCCGGTATCCGGGCTGGCGATCGGCACCGTCCGCCTTCCCGGAACCATCGGTCCAGTGGCATGTGGGACGGTGAGGCGAGGCCGGCGGGCGTGGAGACGATCGTGCCGATCGGCTCGGGCGCGGCGGCGATCGCAATCGCTTACCGTTGCGGGGGCAGCACAGGTTGGACCGGCATCGCGCGGCGGCGTGGCGGACTCGCTGTTTCCCGTTTAACTGCAATCCGATGGGGA
This sequence comes from Cupriavidus sp. UGS-1, assembly GCF_021213615.1. Lineage (NCBI taxonomy): Bacteria > Pseudomonadati > Pseudomonadota > Betaproteobacteria > Burkholderiales > Burkholderiaceae > Cupriavidus > Cupriavidus sp. UGS-1. The sequence continues at coordinate 417,103 of NZ_JAJQJF010000002.1, forward strand.
CCGGATCGCGAGCACCTGAAAACGCGCGTGAGTGTAGGCAGTTTGACGGCCCCCGTCAAATCGGCGGCGCCTGCGGCCCATTGCGCCGCCGCGTGCCCCTGAGCGGCGCGCATTGCGGCCAATGACCGACGATCGATGCAACTTCGAGGGGAATGCACGGTCACAATCGCTTCCCGCAGTGATGACGCGGATCATGCATCGGCTAGAATCCCGTTACCTGACACCCTGAGACACGACAGGCCCATGCTGACCGAACTCGAACAACTGGCCGCCAAGATCGGCCGCGTGCTGCACCACGCGGATACGCTGGCGGCGGAAAACCAGCGGCTGCGCGAGGAGATCGAACGCCTGCAGGCGGAGGCCGCGCAGCTGCGCAGCGATCGCGAAGCGATGGCTGCCGATCGCGAACTGCTGAACATCAAGATCGAGGAAGCGCAATTGCGCATCCAGTCGATCCTGGACAAGCTGCCCACGGCCACCGATGCGCGCCAGCTGGACCTGCTCGAGGAAGGGGAGCTTCCCGCCGAGCGCATCCAGGGAGAACCGCGCGGCGCCCAGCCTTCCGGAGAACACGCATGAGCGGCAACAAGCAAGTCGAAGTCCATATCGCGGGGCAGCCCTACCGCTTCGCGATCGCCCCCGAGAACGAGGCCGCACTGCTCGAAGCGGTGGCCCTGGTCGACGACCAGATGACGCGGATCAAGTCCGGCGCCTCCACCAAGGGCGTCGAACGGGTCGCGGTGATGGCCGCGATCAGCATCGCCTCGGATCTGCTCGCGCTCAAGCGCAAGCAGCAGGAGGACGGCGCGATCCCCGTGGACGCGGTACGTGCCCGCATCCGCGAGCTGAACGAGCGCGCCGACGAGGCGCTGCGCCAGTACGCGCATGTCGGCACCAGCATGGTCGGCGGTATTGCGGCCAATACCGCTGGCCATACCGCTGGCCATACCGCCGGCAATACAGTTTCGCCGGCGCAATCGTGACCCCTTGAATTGCATCCAGGGACCCGCATATGGGTCCTTGTGCAAGGGCCTTCACCATGGCGATATACGGCCATACAAGGGATGTGAAGACCGTGCCGCGCCTGCCGCGCAAAATGTAACGACAAGCCAGGACACGCTTGGTATGCGCGAAACCCCGGTGTATAGTGGAGCCACTGCACGGGGTACCAAGGTGCAGAAGCATGGTCGGGTTATCGCGCCCGGCCGCCGTTCTCCTCCCATCCTAGTTAGAAACGGCAAACGTCTGACCTCCCCCGGACTTCGAGTCCGGGTCAAACCGGATAGTCAGACGTTTGACAGTTTCCCTGCCTGGTTCGCGAAGGTCATAACTCCTTGAACCGATATGCATTGCATGGTGCGGGATGATGCCGTGTGGGCGAGCGCGTCACAGTGTTCATAGCGCAGGTCTCGAACCTGGGCTCCCTGAATAGGTGATGTACCCGAAATGCGGCTTCCGCAGCCACACTGAACCTCACTTGGGTTCAGGATGCCGACCCAACGGCCGAGGCGGGGACCCCATGCAAGAGGCGATGGTCTTTGGACCATCGCCTCTTTTTTTTGCCCGCGCAGTGGCCTGCGATTTTGCCTGCGATGCCAATGCGGACGATGATGGCGCTTTCACGGTATGCTTGCCGCGTCGCGCCGCCGCTGCCAGGCCCTTGCCGCGTGCTCGCGATGCCGTTCCGACCATCCAAGACGTGCGAGCATGAGTCCCTCCGACAAGAAGGCGGCCACCAAAGCCGCCGACAAACCGGCCGCCGGCGCGTCCCGCGCGCGCCAATACTGGCTGATGAAATCCGAGCCCGACGAGGCGAGCATCGATACGCTGGCCGAGCAGGGGCGTCTGCCCTGGACCGGCGTGCGCAACTACCAGGCGCGCAATTTCATGCGCGACGCGATGCGCATCGGCGACGGCGTGCTGTTCTACCACTCGTCATGCCCGCAGCCCGGCATCGCGGGGCTCGCCGAGGTCTGCTCGACGCCCTACCCCGATCCCACCCAGTTCGACCCAGACAGCAAGTATCACGACCCTGCGTCCAGGCCCGAGCATCCGCGCTGGGAGCTGGTCGACGTCAAGTTCGTCGACAAGTGCGAGCTGATCTCTCTGGCGGCATTGCGCGAGCATCCGGAGCTGGCCGACATGGTCGTGCTGCGCCGTGGCAACCGGCTGTCGATCACGCCGGTCACGCCGCAGGAATGGCAGTTCATCACCACGCGGCTGATGGGACGCCGCTGAACCGCGTGCGATCCTCGCGGGCAAGACACGAGCCGCCCGCGCAATAACCATAACGAAAAACATCACGAAGCGATCCACGCATGACTCTCTCCCTGATTCCCGCGCTGCTGCTGCTCGGCGCGTTCACCGGCTTCTGCGCCGGGCTGCTCGGCGTCGGCGGCGGCATGATGATGGTGCCGTTCCTGACCCTGACATTCAGCTGGCTGGCCTTTCCCGAACAGGCGATCGTCCATATGGCGATCGCCACCTCGATGTCCACGATCCTGTTCACCTCGCTGTCGTCGGTGCGCGCCCACCACAAGCAGGGCGCGGTGCGCTGGAAGATCGTATTGGCGCTGGCGCCCGGCATCCTGCTGGGCGGCATGATCGGCGGCGGCAAGGTGTTCGCCGCGCTGAAGACCGGCTGGCTGTCCCTGCTGTTCGCGCTGTTCGTCGGCTTTTCGGCCTCGCAGATGCTGCGCAACCGCAAGCCGTCGCCGAGCCGGCAGCTGCCCGGCTTTCCCGGCATGTTCGGCGCCGGATCGGCGATCGGCTTCCTGTCCAGCCTGGTCGGCGCCGGCGGCGGCTTCGTGTCGGTGCCGTTCATGACCTGGTGCAACGTACCGATCCACCATGCGGTCGCCACCTCCGCCGCGCTGGGCTTTCCGATCGCCGCGGCCAGCGTGATCGGCTATGTCTGGAGCGGCTACCAGATGACCGGGCTGCCTGCCGGCTCGCTTGGCTACGTCTATCTGCCCGCGCTGGCGGTGATCGCGATCGCCAGCGTATTGACCGCGCCGCTGGGCGCCCGCACCGCGCACCGGATGGAGGTCCGCAAGCTCAAGCGGATCTTCGCCGGCATGCTGTTCTGCCTGGCCGCCTACATGCTGTGGAAGGCCTGGCAGGCATTCTGAACGAGCCGGCGGCGGCGCGATGCGGGTGCTGGCTCGGTAAGACGCCGATACAAGCGCCCCGCGGGCCAAGGGAACCCCGCGCTGCCAGTGACCGTCTGATCACCATCACATTGTCATGGAGAACTCGATGAAGCAATTGCTCGCCGCTACCCTGCTCGGTATCACCGCACTGGCCGCCTCCGCACAGGGCGGACCGATGCCGCCCGAAGGCTGGCAGCCCCCCGCGGGCGTGCTGTCGCTGTCGGCGGAGGCCGCGGCCGAGGTACCGACCGACGTGGTGCGCGTGACGCTGGCCGCCGAGCAGGAAGGCGCCGAGCCGTCCGCGATCTCGTCGGCACTGTCGGCCAAGGCCCAGCAGGTGATCGAGCGCGCCAAGCGCGTATCGGGCATCCAGGCGGAATCGGGCGGCTTCACGATCTATCCGAGCACCGACCGCAACGGCCGCATCAGCACCTGGCGCGGACGCGCCGAGGTCATCCTGCAGTCGCGCGATTTCACCGCGGCCTCGAAGCTCGCCGGCGAGCTGGCCAGCCAGATGCAGGTGCAGAACATCAGCTTCTCGCTGTCGCGCGAGGCGCGCCTGGCGGCGGAGAGCAAGCTGACCGAACAGGCCGTCGCCGCGTTCCGCGACAAGGCGCAGACGACGACCCGGCTGTTCGGCTATGGCAGCTATACGATCCGCAGCGTGCAGGTCGGCGAGGCCGGTGCCGTGACGCCGATGCCGCGCATGTACGCCAAGGCCGCGATGGCCGCCGCGGAGGCCGCGCCGGTGCCGATGGAGGGCGGCAAGGCCCAGGTCACCGTGACGGTCAATGGTTCGGTGCAGATGCTCAAGTAACGCGCCGCCAAGACAGGACACCGCCCCATGGTGTTCTCCCTCTCCCTCTCAGGGGGAGAGGGTTGGGGAGAGCGAGGTGGTCAAGCGGCGCAGGCAATGCCAGCGCGGCTGCCCTCTCCCCCGGCCCCTCTCCCGCAGGCGGGAGAGCGGAGCCAATCGAGCGGAACGCGGCTCTAACCGCTGAACCGCTCCCGCAGCAGATTCTTCTGCACCTTGCCCATCGTATTGCGGGGCAATTCATTGACCAGGTGGATCCGCTTGGGCACCTTGAAGTTGGCGATCCGGTGCTTCAGCGTGCCGATCATCGCCTGCTCGTTCAGTTCGGCGCCCGGCTTGCCGACCACCACCGCCACCACCGCTTCGCCGAAGTCCGGATGGGGCACGCCGATCACCGCGCTCTCCTGCACACCGGGCATCTCGTCGAGGAAGCTCTCGATCTCCTTCGGATAGACGTTGTAGCCGCCGGAGATGATCAGGTCCTTGCTGCGGCCGACGATGGTCAGATAGTCGGCCGGCACCTTGCGCTCGCCCGACATGCCGACGATCGCGCCGCCGAAGCGGCCCATGTCGCCGGTCTTGAACCAGCCGTCCGCGGTGAACTCCTCCCGCGTCTTCTCCGGCATGCGCCAGTAGCCCTTGAACACATTGGGCCCCTTGACCTCGACCGCGCCGATGTCGCCGGCCGCGCAAGGATTGCCGTCGCCATCGACCACGCGCACCGACACGCCCGGCAGCGGACGGCCGACGGTGCCGCCGATCCGTTCGCCCTCGCCGGCGTCATAGGGATTCGACACCAGCATCACCGTCTCGCTCATGCCGTAGCGCTCGAGAATCGTATGGCCGGTGCGCTCGCGGAACGCCTCGAAGGTCTCGAGCAGCAGCGGCGCCGAGCCCGACACGAACAGCCGCATGCGGCGGCACGTGTCCTCGTCGAAGCGCTGATCCTGCAGCATCCGCACGTAATAGGTCGGCACGCCCATCATCACGGTCGAGCGCGGCAGGAAGCGCAACACCTGCTCCATGTCGAACTTCGGCGCCCAGATCATCTTGGCGCCGGCCAGCAGCGCGCCGTGCGAGGCGACGAACAGCCCGTGCACATGGAAGATCGGCAGCATGTGCAGCAGCACGTCGTCGCTGCGCCAGCCCCAGGCCTTGTGCAGCGTCTCGGCATTCGACGACAGGTTGCGATGCGTCAGCATCGCGCCCTTGCTGCGTCCCGTGGTGCCGGAGGTATAGAGGATCGCCGCCAGGTCGTCGGGCCCGCTTTGCACGGTGTCGAAGCGGTCCGGCTGCGCGGCGGCGCGCGAGAGCAGCGTGCCGCCGCGGTCGTCGTCGAGCGTGAATACATGCCCGGTGCCATGGCGGAACGCCAGCTTCGACACCCAGCCGAAATTGGCGCTGCTGCAGACCACCACCGCGGGCTCGGCATTGCCGATGAAATAGTCGATCTCCGCTTCCTGATACGCCGTGTTCAGCGGCAGATAGACGTAGCCGGCGCGCAGCGTGGCCAGGTACAGGAACAGCGCCTCCGGCGACTTCTCGACCTGCACCGCGACGCGCGAGCCTTCGGGCAGATCGAGCGAGGCGAGCAGATTGGCCAGCTTGGCGGTGGCGCGATCGAGATCGTCCCAGCTGTAGTACAGGCCGTCGTGCGTCTCGATGCAGCAGGCCTCGCGCTTGGCGGGGAAGCGGGATTCGAACAGGGCGAACAGATTGGCGTTCATGCGATCAGCGGATAAAAAGCTTGGGGGATAAAAAACGGGGAACGGCAGTGGCGGCGCCAGGCGCCCTAGTGCCCTTCAAAACGGGGCGGGCGGCGCGCCAGGAAGGCGGCGACGCCCTCGGCATGGTCGCGGCTGGCCGCGTACGAAAAATGGGCATCGAGCTCGGCGTACGACAGCGGCGCCGGTTGCGGCGACAGCCGCGCGATGGTGGCCTTGTTCATGCGGGCGGCCAGCGGCGCGCCGGCGGCGATGCGGCGCGCCGTGGCCATCGCCTCCGCGGCGACGTCGCCGCGCGGTACCACGCGCGTCAGCAAACCCTTGGCCTGCGCCTCGGCCGCATCGAACACCCGGCCCTCGAGCAGGATCTCCAGCGTCGCCGCGCGGCCCGCCAGCGCCAGCAGGCCCTGCAGCTCGCCCGGCGCCATCGGGAAACCCAGCTTGTTGATCGGCACGCCGAAGCGGCTGTCCGTCGCCGCGATCCGCAGATCGCAATGGCAGGCGATCTCCAGCCCGCCGCCGACGCAGACGCCCTCGATGCAGGCCACGGTGGGATGCAGGCAGCCGGCGATCGCGGCCAGCGCCGGCGCCAGCAGGTCGACGTGGTAGGCGCGCACCGAGGCGGGATCGCCGCGCAGCCGCGGAAACTCGGCGATATCGGCGCCGGCGGCGAAGTTGCCGTCGGCGCCGCGCAGCACCACGCAGCGCAGCGTGCGGTCCGCCGACAGGCCCGCAAAGCCATCGGCCAGCGCGCGCCACATCGCCTCGGAGATCGCGTTGAGCTTGCCCGGATTCGACAGCGTGACCAGCGCGATGTCGCCATCGCGCTCGAAGCTGACCGCGCCGCTCACAGGGCCCTCCGCGGGTCGGGCGTGGCCATCGACGTCGTCGCGCACATCATCGCCATCAATCCATCTTGGCGCCGGACTGCTGCACCACCTGCGCCCAGCGCTTGATCTCGGCGCGCTGGAACTGCGCGAACTGGTCCGGCGTGTACGACGGCGTCTCCGAGCCGTTGTTCAGCCAGATCTGCTTGAGCTCGGGCGTATTCAGGGCCTTGTTGACCTCGGCGTAGAGCTTGTCGCTGATCTCCTTGGGCGTGTTCTTCGGCACCCACAGCGCATACCAGGTCGACACCTCGTAGTTCGGCACGCCCGCCTCGGCCGCGGTCGGCACGTCGGGGAACGCCGGCGAGCGCTTGGGCGCGGCCACCGCCAGCGCCCGGATGCGGCCGCCGCGGATATGCTGGGCCGACGAACCCAGCCCGTCGAACACCATGTCGACCTGGCCGGCGATCAGGTCGGACAGCGCCGGGCCCGCGCCCTTGTACGGGATATGCGTGATGAAGGTCTTGGTCTGGATCTTGAACAGCTCGCCGGCCAGATGGTGCGACGACCCGTTGCCGGCCGAACCGTAGTTCAGCTTGCCGGGATTCTGGCGCGCGTAGGCGATCAGTTCCTGCAGCGTCTTGGCCTGGACCTTGGTCGGGTTGACCACCACCACCTGCGGCGGCTGCGCGATCACGGTGATCGGCACGAAGTCCTTTTCGATGTCGTAGTCCAGCTTCTTGTAGAACGAGGGCGCGATCACATGGTGCGCGCCGCCGATGAAGATCGTGTAGCCATCGGGCGCGGCCTTCGAGGCGAGGCTGGCGCCGACCGTGCCGCCCGCGCCGCCGCGGTTGTCGATGACGAACTGCTTGCCGAGCTGCTTGGACAATTGCGCCGCCAACGGGCGGGCAAAGGCATCGGTGCCGCCGCCGGCCGGGAACGGCACGACGATCGTGACCGGCCTGGACGGCCACGGTTCCTGCGCCGCCGCCGGCGCGAGCGCCATCATCGCGATGCCGCCGGCCACTGCCAACATCGTTGCCGTCCGCTTGAACTGACTACGTTCCATGGTGTGTCTCCTCGCTTTGTCTTATGAAAATGCGATGTGAACTGCTGGTGTCAACCGCGTTGGAACTTCCCGTCGAAAATGCACTGCCGAAACTGGATGATGTGGATGAGGCGGTGATGCGATGCGGCGCGCAATGCGAGCCGGCACGTCGATGCCCGCCGGCTCCCTCCCCTCAGGAACGCGCCAGCAGCTTGGCGACAGACCGGCTGATGCGCGGATTGCCCTCGCCGAGCTTGGCCAGATTGTCGTCGAGCGCTTCCGGCACGTACAGGTAATTGACCATCATGCCGCACGACTGCGCGCGCCCCTTGCTCGACAGGTCCGCACCCCAGTTCAGCCGCTCGACGCAGGCGCCATTGCCGAGGTGAAAACGCGCCACCGGGTCGGCTGGCAGCGCACCGTTGCGCGCGTGCACCAGGAAGTGCGCGGCCAGCGCCAGGCCGCTGTCGCGCACCAGCGCGTCGTCCGAGCCCGCACCCAACGCGGCAAGCCATTCGGCACCGGTGGTCGGTACCGCCGGCGGCGTGGTCTCGCCCGCGGCCGGCGCGCGGGCGCTCCAGCGCTGCATGCACTTGCCGCCCAGCACCTTGGCGACGGTATCGCCGTCCTGCTTGCGCAGCCAGTCGGCGAAACCCGGTATCGGCGACAGCGTGGCGTACTGCTTGACCTTGGGAAAATCGCGCTGCAATTCCTCGATGACGCGCTTGAGCAGGAAATTGCCGAAGCTGACGCCGCGCAGGCCCGGCTGCGTATTCGAAATCGAATAGAAGATCGCCCATTTGACGCGGCGCAGGTCTTCCTGCGGCGCCGCTTCGTCGAGCAGGCTTTGCACGTTGGCCGCCATCTCCGGCACGAAGGCGACTTCGACGAAGATCAGCGGCTCGCGCGGAATGCGCGGATGGAAGAACGCGTAGCAGCGGCGATCCGAATCGAGCCGGTTGCGCAGATCGGCCCAGGAGGCGATCTCGTGCACCGCCTCGTAGCGGATCAGCTTTTCCAGCAGCGACGCCGGCGAATCCCAGGTGATCGGCTGCAGCTCGAGCAGGCCGACGTCGAACCAATTCGACAGCAGGCCCTCGAGGTCTTCGTCGAGCGCGCGCAGGCCGGGGATCTTCTTGTACCAGCGCAGCATGTCCGCTCGCAGGTGAATGATGAAATGCAGGCCGCAGACCGACTTCGCGCTCGGGCCGTGCAGCCCGGCCAGCCGCTTGAAGAAGCGGATGCGGGCGCTCGACAGCGCATGGCTCAGGCCCGAGCCGTTGCGCCCGGCCTTGCCGCCCTCGGCCGCGGCGGCACCATCGCCGCCGCCCTGCGCGCCGTTGCCGGCGACCTCGGCGAGCAGCGTCAGCATCGCCTGGCGAGTCGGCTCATCGGCGGCCTCGTATTCGTTGCGCCAGGCCTGCGCCGCCGCGTTGGCGGCGCCATCGGTCAGGCGGGCATCGAAGCACAGCCGCAACTCCTCGCGCTGGCGGCGCTGCACGCGCGCGCTCAGCGTGGCGGGCTCGGCGGCGCGGGCCTTGCCGTCGTTGGCCGCGCTCGCATCGGCCGGGGTCCCCTTGCGGTTCCACCAGCGTCCGAAGCGCGCCAGCAGCGTGCCGCCGGCGGCGTCGGGACGGGCGTCTCCCAGGGTTTCGCTGGCACCGAGCGGCGCGCTGACGGTCTTGTCTCCGGTCTCGAAAGAAGTCATCGAACTACCTGTTGGGCAAAGGATGGAGCGAACTCGGAACGGGATGGTGTGCGTGGTTCAGGTGGTCATCGGGTCAGTGGTCCGACGCGGCCTTGGCGGCGAGGCGCAGCCGGCTGTGGCGCCGCCGCGCGGGGACCTCGGGTTCGGGCGCCGCGGCCTGCGCGTCCGCGTCCAGCGCCTTCAACGCGGCGCGCTGGCGCAGCAGGTGGGTCTTCATCATCGCCTCGGCGCCTTCGGGATCGCGCGCCTTCAGCGCGGCGAAGACCGACAGGTGCTCGGCGCAGGATTCGTCGATGCGGCCCGGCAGCTGCAGGCTCTTGTGCCGCGACAGCCGCAGCACCTTGCGCAGGTCGCCGATCAACCCGGACAGCCAGCGATTGCCGGCAAGCCGCTGGATCGCCTCGTGGATCTGGTAATTGGTTTCGTAGTAGGCGTCGATCTGGCCGGCGCGGGCATAGCGCGCCAGATCGCGATGCAGGTCCTCGAGCGCGTCGAGGTCGGCGGCGGTGGCATTGCGGGCGGCCTCGTAGGCGCAACGGCCTTCGAGCAGCGCCATCAGCGGAAAGATCTCGTCGAGATCCTGCTCGGACAGCTCATTGACGAAGCAGCCGCGGCGCGGCTCGAGCCGCACCAGCCCTTCGGCGGCCAGTACCTTCAGCGCCTCGCGCAGCGGCGTGCGCGAAATGCCGAGCGTGGTGGCCAGGGCCGCTTCGTCGATCCAGGCGCCGGGCACGAGCGTGTGCTCGTCGATCATGGCGCGCAGGCGATCGGCAACTTCGAGATACAGCGCCTGCTGGACGATGCGCATGGGTGCCTCCCGGTGCGATGCATGGACATTGCGATGGGCGCACCAGCCAGGCAGGCCCTCGCAATAATTCATAATTATGAATAACGGCGAGGGAATGGCAAGGCGTTTCGATGTTGCACAGCGTCATGCCCGCCGCGCCGCGTTTGCAGCGGCACTGACGGGCGACGGCTCAGGGGTTCTGTCGCTTCCGTTGCTTCAGTCGTTTCGGATGCTTCAGTCGCTCGGTTGCTTCGGTCGCTTCAACCGTCGGCCAGGATGCGCCGCGCCCGCTCCAGCACCGGGCGATCGACCATCTTGCCGTCCACCGCGACGGCGGCGCCGTCTGCGGCCGCGGCGGCCTCGACCACGCGCCTGGCCCAGGCCAGTTCCGCCTCGGTCGGCGCGAGACCGGCGTGGACCGGCGCCACCTGGGCCGGGTGGATCAGCAGCTTGGCGCCGAAGCCGAAGGCGCGCGCACGCGCGGTCTCGGCCGCCAGCACCGTGGTATCGCCGAGCGCGGTGCAGACGCCGTCCACCGGCGCAGGCAACCCGGCCGCGCGCGAATGCAGCACCAGCAGGCTGCGGAACGCATGCAGCGGCTCGCCCTCGTCGCCGACGCCAAGATCGCCCATCAGGTCGATGCTGCCGAACAGCAGCCGGACCACGCTGGGCTGCGCGGCCAGTTGCGCGAGTTGGGTGAAGCCGGCCGCGGTCTCGAGCAGCGCGTGGCATTGCACGGCCGGCAGCGCCTGCCGCAGCGTCCGCATCGCTTCGGCATCGGCCTTCGGCAGCACCAGCTTGTCGACACCGAGCGTCCGGCACCAGGCGATATCGTCATCGTGGTACGGCGTGCCGGTGGCGTTCACGCGCACCAGCAGCAGCACGCCGGCATTGGCGGCCTGCTGCGCCAGCGCGGCCCAGGACGCACGCAGGCCATCGCGCGCGGCGGCCTTGTCGGCCGGCGCCACCGCATCCTCGAAATCGACGATCACCGCATCGGCTCCGGCGGCCAGCGCCTTGCCGATCCGCTCCGGGCGGTTGGCCGGAACGAACAGGTAGCTGCGCGGCAGCCGCGTGTCCGGAGTCGTCATCGTCGTCGCCATCCCGATACTAGCCCTCATACCGCGCCGGCCGCGCGCATCGCGGCAACCCGTTCGCCCGCGATGCCGAACTCGGCCAGGATCGCGTCGGTATGCTCGCCCAGCGCCGGCACCGGGTCCATGCGCGCATCGGCCATGCCGGGCGGCAGCAGCGCGGGGATCGCGCCCGCCGGCGTGTCGACCTGGCGCCAGCGCCGCCGCGCCGCCAGCTGCGGATGCGCCCAGACGTCGGCCATCGTATTGACCTGCGCGTTGGCGATCTTCGCCGCTTCGAGCCGCGCGCCCACCTCGTCGGCACTCCATTGCGAGAACGCCGCGACAATGCGTTCGCGCAGCGCGCCGCGGTTGGCGCTGCGCAGGCTGTTGCTGGCGTAGTCGGGGTGTGTCGCGAGTTCGGGCTGCTGCAGCACCGATTCGCAGAAGACCGCCCACTCGCGTTCGTTCTGCAGGCCCAGCATCACGGTCTTGCCATCGCCGGTCGGGAACGGCCCGTACGGATAGATCGTGGCGTGCGAGGCGCCGGCGCGCGGCGGCGGGGATGCGCCGTCGAACGCGTAGTACAGCGGAAAGCTCATCCACTCGACCATCGACTCCAGCATCGAGATATCGATGCGCTTGCCGCGGCCGGTCTGCCCGCGCTCGATCAGCGCGGCCAGGATATTCGAGTAGGCGTACATGCCAGCGGCGATATCGGCGATCGATGCGCCGGCCTTGACGCCCTCCTCCGGCGTGCCTGTCACCGAGACGAATCCCGACTCGCTCTGCACCAGCAGATCGTAGGCCTTCTTGTCGCGATAGGGACCGTCGGCGCCGTAGCCCGAGATATCGCAGACGATCAGCCGCGGAAAGCGCTCGGACAGCACGGCATGATCGAGCCCCAGCCGCGCCGCGGCACCCGGGGCGAGGTTCTGCACCAGCACGTCGGCGCGCGACAGAAGCGCCTCGAGCACCGGCGCCGCGCCGTCGTGCTTGACGTCCAGCGTCAGGCTCTCCTTGCCGCGATTGGTCCAGACGAAGTGCGACGACAGGCCGCGCACGCGATCGTCGTAGGCCCTGGCGAAATCGCCGGCGCCGGGACGCTCGATCTTGATCACGCGCGCGCCGAGATCCGCCAGCTGGCGCGTGCAGAACGGCGCGGCGATGGCCTGTTCGAGGGAAACGACGGTGATGCCTTCAAGCGGTCGGATCATGGCGGTGGCCTGGCGGAGGACGATAGGAAGGAATGGGCGGCCGGGTTGGCGCGATGGCATCAATCTAGCCGCGATCGCCGCCGCGCGGAAATACGGAATCGCGAGCCAGCCATAAGTACAATCAATACCTTCGACTTTCACTGGTCATTGGGGCGGGACATGGATATCCGGGGCATGCGCTATTTCGTCGCGATCGTCGAGCATGGCAGCCTGACCCGCGCCGCCGAGGTGGCCCACGTCGCGCAGCCGGCCTTGAGCCAGCAGCTGGCCGCGCTCGAAGCCGAGCTGGGCGTGGCGCTGGTGCATCGCGGCGCCAAGGGCGTCAAACCCACCGAGGCCGGCCGCACGCTGTACCGGCACGCGCGCTCGATCCTGAAACAGGTCGACATGGCGCGGGCCGACGTCAAGGTCGCGGGGGCGGACATCGCCGGCAACGTGGCGATCGGCCTGCCGACCACCGCCGCCGCGGCCTTCGGCATGCCGCTGGTGCGGGCGGTACGCGAACGCTATCCGGGCGTGCGCCTGCAGCTGTTCGAGAGCATGAGCGGCTATATCGCGGAGCTGCTGAACAACAATCGGCTCGATTTCGCGATCCTGTTTCGCGAAACGCCGTCGCGCGCGGTCGAGCTCGAGCCGCTGGCCAGCGAGGCCCTGTATCTGGTCGGCACGCCGCCGATCGCCGTGGAATCGAAGCGGCGTCGCGCCGCATCGGGCAAGGAAGCGACCATTGCGTTGAAGTCGCTGGCCGATATTCCGCTGGTGCTGCCGAGCGGGGCGCAGGGGCTGCGCGAAGTGCTGGAGCAGCACGCCAGCGGCGCCGGCATTCGGCTGCAAGTCGTCGCGGACCTGGACTCGCTGCCGATCCTGCTGCAGACGGCGCGCGAAGGGCTGGCCTGCACGATCCTGCCCGCGTCGTCACTGAGCCGTGAGCCGGACGACGCTGCCCTGCCGACACGGCTGATTCTCCCCGAGCTCGGCCGCACGCTGTCGCTTTGCTGGCCGCGTGCGCTGCCGCGGACCGCCGCGGCCGAAGCGGTGGCCGAGGCGTTGCGCGAAATCGTTGCCGCCAAGATCGCGGAAGGCGGCTCGTTGAAGGCCGCGCGCGCCTAGTGCCGGATTACAGCGAAGGCGACGGCGACGGCGCCGTCGGCGGATCCTGCCTCAATTCCCGCTCCATGATGGCCGCGCGCGAGGCGATAGGCCGGGCGAAGAACCGCATCGCTCTCTCGAGCGTCAGGCCCCGGAAGGTTCGCTGGAACACGGAAGCGCAGACGTCGTCCAGCTGGCGGACCAGCGCGCCGGCCTCGGCAATGGCCGCGTTCCAGACCTGGCTGGCCTCGGCCCGCTCCGTGGGACTCGGCAGATCATCGAAGCGCAGGCTGTTGCCGTCGTCGAACAGCGCGCGTAGTCCGGTCACGTGATTGCCAAGAAACCAGCCGCGTTCCATCGACATCGTGACGGCCAGCTGGTTCATTGCCCGGGCGGTGGCAAAGCGGCCGGCATGCAGGCCGCCCATTTCCTCGAGCGCCAGCATCTCGCTGCGTACCTTTTCCAGCAGCTGGAAGGCGCACAGAGCCTCGACCATGACGTCCTCCTTGTTCCCGGCCCCTTCGATCCGGTTCGGATAGGGCTGCGCGAGCGCCGTCGAAAGGTGCTGCACATATCTCGCCGCCGTCCGTATGCGGCTCTCCGCCCAGGCCCGGCTCGCCTCCCACTGTGGCCGTACGTCGATCGGCGGCGCCTGCACCGCTTGCACTGACTGCACTGCCGAGGTACCTGGTGCGCCCGCGTCGTCGACCACTTGGACGGTATCGTGCAGGGTCTGCGAGGCGCTGTCGCCGATCCCGAGGCCATAGGCGGACGGATCGCCCAGCCCGTCCGGGCCCTCCTCCATGTCGACCGAGTTGTACGACCCAATGGTCGAGGTGGATACGGTTCGGCTCAACGTGCGGTCGCTGGCCGGATCGCTTCCATTGTCGACCGACGCGTGGACCGACGCGTCGACCGACGTGTCGACCGGCGCCGCGTGCGCGGGGTGCTCCGCCGTGCCCGACGGATTCTTGCGCTCGAAGCCTAGGCGGTGCCAAAGCTGTTCGATCATCTGATCGTGGTCCAGGACTTCGTTCCAATCGCTGTCGTCATTGTCCACCACGTCGTCAGGCGCGTCGTCTGCGCTCCGATCGGGGGAGATGAGCTGCGACGATACGGTGCGCGCCAGACCGCCCTGCGCCTGCGCCCGCTCGCTGCCATGGTCGACCAGGCGCTTGGCCGCATCGCACAGCTTGCTGTCCCGCACTGCCGTGCAAAAGTGGAACGCGCCAATGTCGCTGCCACAGAGTTCCGTCAGCACGTCCAGCGGCAGCGGTGCCGAGAAGCCTGGATTGGCCTCGAGCCAACGGCTCATCCGGTTGCCGAGCTCGTCTATCAGCCGGGCAAGAGCCGGCTGCCGGTCAGGAAAGTGGCGATAGGCCTCGGGCCTGGCGAACACTTCCCCTGCGCCGAAGATGGTGGCGATCACGCCCACGGCCGCCGATGCCCCCGTTCCCGCCGCACAGGCCGCGGTCAGCAGGAAGGACCCGCCCAGCGCAACGCCGGTCACGGCCACTGGCCACAGGATCACCGCCAGCGTGACGGCACCGGCAATGCCGAGCAGCGCGCCCACCGCCAGCGCGATGGCCTTGCCGACGCTGCGTTTTTGCACGTGAGGGGCGGTCTCGTCTTGCAGCGACTGAAGCTTCTGCATCAGCGCCTGGCATTGCGTCGCGAGCTTCAGGTTGCGTGCCATCACCACGGCGGTGTGCCGCTCCTGCGCCTGCGCGCCCGCCTCCCATGGCATGGTGGCTCGATGCTCGAGCTGCACGATGTCGCGCGCCGCGCTCAGCAGCGCCTCCAGGTCCTTGCCGCATTCTTCGAGTGTTCTTCTCAGCGGCTGCTTCTGGCTGGCCGGAATGGCCAGCGCGTCGATCGTTCTTTCCAGTCGATGCAAATGCTGTGCGCAGTTCGCTGTCACCGTGTCGCCGATCGCGCCTTCCGCCTGCGCGAGCGTGTCGATCGGCGCCTCGGGAGACGGCGGGCGGGTTCGATCGCCGACATGGTCCCGGATGCCGGAAGTCAGGGATGGAAACAGGGAGGTGGCGATGGCGGGAGCGGACAGCGGCGGCATGATCGGTCGGGAAGCGGGCGGAACGGAGGGAAGAGGAGCGAAGGCGAAGGCGACAACGCAATCGCCGATGCGCCGCAGGATCGCGCAAGTTATGTGCAAAGGCTTTCATAAAACAACAAGCAACTCGCGATAAGTGACACATGTCTCTTGAGCCATGCCGAGCCGTGGACGCATGCTGCTCCTCCGCCCTCTTCCGGAGAACGTCATGCTGACTGCCTTTCCCCCCGCGAAATCGCAACCCGTGGTGGTGCGCTGCGCCGTGCCCGAGGCGCTGCGCATTCGTGACGTGCGGCGGCTGTTGCTGGCTCAAGGGGGTTGGCTGCAGTGCGGAAGCGATCGCTTCCGGATCCGTTGGGAAAACCAGCAGATCGTTGTGCGCAGCGCGACAGCGACCAAGCCGCAACGGCAGGCGTTGGCCGCGCTGCTGACCGAGAGGTATCACGAACGGTTCGACGACCGCTTCCACTGGAAAAAAGGCACCGACCAGCGGGTGCGGCTCAATGGCCGGGTCGCCTTCGCGCGTGGCCGCCCGTCCGGGCCGATTGCCTGCCGCCATCTGGCCGTCTTCTGGCTTGGACTGTTCATCGAGGACCGGCCCGACGGCCCCGACTACTCCCGGCTGGCAACCGCACAGGCACTGCGGGACAACGTCCCCGTGGACTACGACTACAGGGTGGTGCCGAACGCGGTGCAGCTCGGCAAGCTGCGTGTGGTGATGAACGGGGACTGGGGCAATGAGTTCGTCGCGCGGCTGGCCGACCTGGAGCGCCGCGGCGAAACGGCCACGACCCTGCTGGTGCTGACACCGGACCACGCGATGGCCGTCGGGCTGCGCATCGTGCGCCAGCCGCATCGCACGCTCCATGTCGTCGCCTTCTACGATCCCAACGACACGGCCACGCATCTCGAAGCGCGCTTCGACGACCTGGAAGCGGTACGCGCGCTGGAGGCGCGAGGCTTCACCGAGTTCGCGCCCGACTACCCGGCCTTCCTGCCGAAATCCCAGCCCGTGAACACGGTGGACGCCATGCTGATGATCGAGCTGGATATGGCGACGCTGCGGCAGCTGCGCGACATCGACGTGACCCTGCCCGCGCAGCCGCGCCAGTTGTCCGGCGCGTTGCCGCCTCTGACGGCCGATGCGTTGTGGTACCTGCTGCGTTATGGCTGCGATGACGCGGTCCGTCAGCTGGCGCCCGCCCTGCGCGCGCTACCTGAGCAGGAACGCATCCAGCGGCTCGGTACCAACCGCTCCACCCAGCTGTTCTACGACATCCTGTCGCTCGGCTTGCCATCGTCGGCCAGGCTGTTCGGGGAGCTGATCGCCGACCTTCCGCTGGAGCAGCGGATCCACCTGCTGCAATCGCGGGCGGATTGCGGCACGACGGCGTTCGGTTACGCCGTGAAGGCGGGGCGCACCGAGATGTTCCGGCCATTCCTCGAACTGCTGCAGGCGCTGCTGCCGCCCGACCACCACTACGCCATGCTGGTGGCGGCCATGCCCGACGGCACCTCGGCCCTGTATCACGCGTTCAAGCATGGGCGTTTCGATACGCCGCCGGCGTATGCCGCCGCCTTGTCGTCGCTGCCGCCGATGCTTCTCGCTTCGCTGATGTGCGCCCGTTCGGCCGACAACGAAACGGGCCTGGAGGCGGCCGTCCGGAACGACGATCTGCTGACCGTGGGCTGTGTCGAGAAGGTGCTGCCGCTGCTGCCGCCGCAGGCCTGCGTCTATCTGCTCAAGCCCGCGTGGCGGCTGATTCGGCGGCTGAACGCGCAGGGGCGCCAGCAATGGCTCGTCGAACAGAGGATGCGATCGCATCTGGAGCGGTTCGCCCCGTCGCTGCTGCCGGGCAACGGCAGCGGTCGGGGCGGCCGCGCCAAGGCGCCCTCCAAAGGGTGGGTGCGCTGGGACCGGAAACTGGGCTGACGCCGAGCCGCCCTGAACCGCTGTCGGGCCGATTTCCGCCGATATCAGGCCGACAGCTGTGGCTGACGCCGATACGCCCACCACATCATCGCCGCGCCAGCGACGATCATCGGCAGGCTGAGCCACTGCCCCATCGAGAAGTTCAGCGCGAGCAGGCCGAGGAAGTTGTCCGGTTCCCGCGCGAATTCGGCCAGGAAGCGGAACACGCCGTAGCCGAGCAGGAAGGCGCCGGACACCGCGCCCATCGGCCGCGGGTGGCGGGCAAACAGCCACAGGATCACGAACAGCGCGACGCCTTCGCCGGCGAACTGGTACAGCTGCGACGGATGGCGCGCGATGTTGTCGCCCGCCTGCGGAAAAATCATGCCCCACGGCAGATCGGTCGGACGGCCCCACAGCTCGCCATTGATGAAGTTGCCGAGCCGGCCCGCGGCCAGCCCGCACGGAATCATCGGCGCGATGAAGTCGGTCACTTCCATCCAATGCCGGCCGCGCACCTTCGAGAACACCCACATCGCGATCACGACGCCGAGGAAGCCGCCGTGGAACGCCATGCCGCCCTCCCACACCTTGAAGATATCGAGCGGATGCGACAGGTAGAACGACGGCTTGTAGAACAGCACGTAGCCGAGGCGGCCGCCGAGAATCACGCCGAGCACGCCATAGAACAGCAGGTCGTCGATATCGCGCGCGCTCCAGCCCTGCGCCGCCACATGCGGCTGGCGCAGCCGGATCCGGCCGAACCACATGAACATGATGAAGCCGGCCAGATACATCAGCCCGTACCAGCGGATCGCCAGCGGGCCCAGATGGATGGCGATGGGATCGAAGTTCGGATGAATCAGCATGCGGGTCTATCGCTTGGCGTTGTCGGAGTTGTCGGATGGATGGAATCGGGATCAGGGCCTGGGCTTCGGCCTGGGCTCGGGCTTCGGCTTTGAACTCGAGTCCGGCCCCGCTAAGCGGCGCTTCGCCGTGCCGCTGCCCGGCCGCGCGGCCGGCGCCAGCGCCGACGCGATCTCGATGAACGAGCGCAGCACCGGACTCGGTCCTGCCGCGCCGTTGTCGCGCCAGGCGAGGCCCGTCTCGATCTGCGGCACCGCGCCGCGCAATGCGAGATAGGACACGCCGGTACGCCGCAGGTTGCATAGCGAGGCGGGCACCAGCGCGACGCCGATGCCGGCGGACACCAGGCTGACGATCGTCTGCATCTGGATCGCTTCCTGCGCGATCACCGGCGCGAAGCCGTCGCGCGCATAGTAACCGGTAATGATGTCATGAAATGCCGGCGCGCTTCGGCGGGGGAACAGGATCAACGGCTCGTGCGCGAAATCGGCCAGCGCAACGGCGTCCGAGGGGGCACCGTCCGCCGGCGCGGGGCGGCCGCGCCTGCCCGGCGGCCGCCAGTCCTGCGGCACGGCCAGCACCAGCGGCTCGCGCACCAGCGGCAGATACGACAGGCCCTGGGGCAAGGCCGGCATCTGCGGGCGGATCACCAGCCCCGCATCGATCTGCCCTTCGGCCAGCGCATCGAGCTGGATATCGCTGGTGGCCTCGCGCAGCTGCAGCTGGACTTCGGGATGCCGCGCGCGAAAGCGCCGCAGCAGGTCGGGCAGGATGCCGTAGTCCGCGGTGCTGACGAAGGCCAGCGACAGCGTGCCGACCTCGCCGCGGGCCAGCCGCTGCGCCAGCGCCGGCAGGCCCGCCGCGTCGGCCAGCACCCGCCGCACTTCGGGCAGCCACTGCTGCGCGGCCGGCGTCAGCGCGACCGAGCGGCGCGTCCGTACGAACAGCTGCACGCCGATCTCTTCCTCGAGCGCCTGGATCTGCTGCGACAGCGGCGGCTGCGTCATGGCCAGGCGCGCGGCGGCGCGGCCGAAGTGCAATTCCTCGGCAACGGTAACGAAATAGCGCAGCTGGCGCAGATCCACGCGGACTCCCGGCGCGGGGACGACCCGCGCTTGATAGGTAAAACGACTCAATAAGGCACGAATAATATATTTGACACACAAAAAGGCAAGCGGCATGCTGTCGGCCACAACAAAGGCAGCGCCCGCGGGCGCGACGCATTCCATCCCCCGGAGATCCCCATGGCCTACAACCGACGCTCGCAGAACATCACGCAAGGCGTGGCGCGCTCGCCCAACCGCTCGATGTATTACGCGCTGGGCTATCAGAAGGAAGACTTCGACAAGCCGATGGTCGGCATCGCCAATGGCCACTCGACGATCACGCCGTGCAACGCCGGCCTGCAGCGCCTGGCCGACGCCGCGGTTGACGCGATCAAGGCCTCGGGGGCCAACCCGCAGATCTTCGGCACGCCGACGATCTCCGACGGCATGTCGATGGGCACCGAGGGCATGAAGTACTCGCTGATCTCGCGCGAGGTCATCGCCGACTGCATCGAGACCGCGGCGCAGGGCCAGTGGATGGACGGCGTGGTCGTCATCGGCGGCTGCGACAAGAACATGCCGGGCGGCATGATCGCGCTGGCGCGCACCAATGTGCCGGGCATCTACGTCTACGGCGGCACCATCAAGCCGGGCAACTGGAAGGGCAAGGACCTGACCATCGTGTCCTCGTTCGAGGCCGTCGGCGAGTTCACCGCGGGCCGGATGAGCCAGGAGGACTTCGAGGGCGTCGAGAAGAACGCCTGCCCGTCGACCGGCTCGTGCGGCGGCATGTATACGGCCAACACGATGAGCTCGTCCTTCGAGGCGCTGGGCATGTCGCTGCTGTATTCGTCGACGATGGCCAACCCAGACCAGGAGAAGGTCGACAGCGCCGCGGAATCGGCGCGCGTGCTGGTCGAGGCGATCAAGCAGGACATCAAGCCGCGCGACATCATCACGCGCCAGTCGATCGAGAACGCGGTCAGCCTGATCATGGCGACCGGCGGCTCGACCAACGCGGTGCTGCACTACCTGGCGATCGCGCATGCGGCCGAGGTCGAATGGACGATCGACGATTTCGAGCGGATCCGCCGCAAGGTGCCGGTGATCTGCAATCTGAAGCCGTCGGGCCAGTATGTCGCCACCGACCTGCATCGCGCCGGCGGCATTCCGCAGGTGATGAAGATCCTGCTGAACGCCGGCCTGCTGCACGGCGACTGCCTGACGATCACCGGCCGCACGCTGGCCGAGGAACTCGAGCACGTGCCCGACCAGCCGCGTGCCGACCAGGACGTGATCCTGCCGATCGACAAGGCGCTGTACAAGGAAGGCCATCTGGCCATCCTGAAGGGCAATCTCGCCGAGGAAGGCGCGGTGGCCAAGATCACCGGCCTGAAGAACCCGGTGATTACCGGCCCGGCGCGCGTGTTCGACGACGAGCAGAGCGCGATGGATGCCATCCTGGCCGACAGGATCCAGGCGGGAGACGTGCTGGTGCTGCGCTACCTGGGCCCGAAGGGCGGCCCCGGCATGCCGGAGATGCTGGCGCCGACCTCCGCCATCATCGGCAAGGGGCTCGGCGAATCGGTCGGCTTCATCACCGACGGCCGCTTCTCGGGCGGTACCTGGGGCATGGTGGTCGGCCACGTCGCACCGGAAGCGTTTGTCGGCGGCACCATCGCGCTGGTCCAGGAAGGCGACTCGATCACGATCGATGCGCACCGGCTGCTGCTGCAGCTGAACGTCAGCGACGACGAACTGGCGCGCCGCCGCGCCGCCTGGAAGCAGCCGGCGCCGCGCTATACGCGCGGCGTGCTGGCCAAGTTTTCCAGGCTGGCATCGACGGCCAGCAAGGGGGCCGTCACCGACTGAACCCGGGCGGCGGGTGGTGGCAAGCACCGCCTGGCCCGCCTGATCGGCCCGACCGGTCCGATTCCATCCGATCCGAAGCCTGCGCGCCCGCGGGCTTCTTTTTTGCGGCTCGCGCCGCGGCGTTTTCACGCCATTTCATTACCGCAGCCATCACGATGCCCACATACCGTTCCAAGACCTCCACCGCCGGCCGCAACATGGCAGGCGCGCGCTCGCTGTGGCGCGCGACCGGCATGAAAGACGAGGACTTCTCCAAGCCGATCATCGCGGTGGTCAATTCGTTCACCCAGTTCGTGCCCGGTCACGTGCACCTGAAGGACCTGGGCCAGCTGGTCGCGCGCGAGATCGAGGCCGCGGGCGGCGTCGCCAAGGAATTCAACACCATCGCGGTCGATGACGGCATCGCGATGGGCCACGACGGCATGCTGTACTCGCTGCCCAGCCGCGACATCATCGCCGACTCGGTCGAATACATGGTCAACGCGCACTGCGCGGACGCGATGGTCTGTGTCTCGAACTGCGACAAGATCACCCCCGGCATGCTGATGGCCGCGATGCGGCTGAACATCCCGGTGATCTTCGTCTCGGGCGGTCCGATGGAGGCCGGCAAGACGCGCCTGGCCAACCCGGTCACCAAGGCCATCGAATTCAAGAAACTGGACCTGGTCGATGCGATGGTGATCGCGGCCGACCCGTCCTACTCCGACGCCGACGTGGCCGAGGTCGAACGTTCGGCCTGCCCGACCTGCGGCTCCTGCTCGGGCATGTTCACCGCCAACTCGATGAACTGCCTGACCGAGGCGCTGGGCCTGTCGCTGCCGGGCAATGGCACGGTGGTGGCGACCCATGCCGACCGCGAGCAGCTGTTCAAGCGTGCCGGCCGCCGCATCGTGGAACTGGCCCGCCAGTACTACGAGCAGGACGACGCGCGCGTGCTGCCGCGCTCGGTCGGCTTCAAGGCCTTCGAAAACGCGATGACGCTGGACATCGCGATGGGCGGCTCGACCAACACCATCCTGCATCTGCTGGCGATCGCGCGCGAAGCGGAGATCGACTTCACGATGGCCGACATCGACCGTCTGTCGCGGGTCGTGCCGCAGCTGTGCAAGGTCGCGCCCAACACCAACAAGTACCACATCGAGGATGTGCACCGCGCCGGCGGCATCATGGCCATCCTGGGCGAACTCGAGCGCGCCGGCAAGCTGCATACCGACGTGCCGACCGTGCATGCGCCGACGCTGAAGGACGCGCTCGAGCAATGGGATATCGTCCGCACCCGCGACGAGGCGGTCCGCAACTTCTATCTGGCAGGACCGGCCGGCATTCCGACCCAGGTGGCATTCAGCCAGAACACGCGCTGGCCGAGCCTGGATCTGGACCGGGCCGAGGGTTGCATCCGCTCGTACGAGCATGCGTTCTCGAAGGAAGGCGGGCTGGCGGTGCTGACCGGCAACATCGCGGTCGACGGCTGCGTGGTCAAGACCGCCGGCGTCGACGAGAGCATCCTGGTATTCGAAGGCACGGCCCACGTCACCGAATCGCAGGACGAGGCGGTCGAGAACATCCTGAACGACAAGGTCAAGGCCGGCGACGTGGTCATCGTCCGCTATGAAGGCCCGAAAGGCGGCCCCGGCATGCAGGAGATGCTGTATCCGACCAGCTATATCAAGTCCAAAGGCTTGGGCAAGGCTTGCGCGCTGCTGACCGACGGCCGCTTCTCGGGCGGCACCTCGGGCCTGTCGATCGGCCACTGCTCGCCGGAGGCGGCGGCCGGCGGCGCGATCGGACTGGTGCGCGACGGCGATCGGATCCGCATCGACATCCCGAATCGCAGGATCGACGTGCTGCTGTCGGACGAGGAACTGGCACGCCGCCGCGAGGAGCAGGACGCCAAGGGCTGGAAGCCGGCCAAGCCGCGTCCCCGCAAGGTCTCCGCGGCCCTGAAGGCTTACGCCAAGCTGGTGATGTCGGCCGACAAGGGCGCGGTGCGCGACCTGTCGCTGCTGGACGACTGAGCCGGAGCTGACGCGCCGCAAGGCCGCCCTCCGGGGCGGCTTTTTTTTTGGTTCATCGAGGATCGGCGCAGCGGCAGGCTTCAGCCGCCGGATACCGTCCGCTCGATCAGCCTGACCATCGCCGCGCGGATGGCGGCCGGGTCGTCCCCGGCGTCGATCGCCAGCGCGGCACGGTCGAAGGCCGCCGACAGCAGCGTGGCCAGCGCGTCCACCGTCAGCGGCGGCGCGATGCGCGGGCCCAGCGCCGCCGCCAGACCCTCGCGCAACGTGCGGCCGGCGTGGGCCTGATCGAGGGCCAGGCTCTCGCCGGCCCCCAGCACCGCCGGACCATCGAGCAGCAACAGCCGCGTGCGTCCGGCCACGGACATCGCATCGAGATAGGCCTCGCTGCCGGCGATCAGCGCCTTGCGGGGCGAGCGCGTGGCCGGCGCGGCGCGCTCGATCTCGTCAGCCACCGCCCTCGCCTCCTCTTCCAGCACCGCGCGAAACAGCGCGCGCTTGTCGTCGAAGTGGTGATACAGCGCGCCGCGGGTGATGCCGGCCGCGGCGACGATCTCCGGGGTCGAGGTATCGGCATATCCCTTGTCGATGAACAGCGCGCGCGCGGCGGCCAGCAAGGCGCCGCGCGTCGCCTCGGTGCGTTCACGATTGGTCCGTGGCATTGTTCTTTGCATACATGCAGCCTGTATGTTATAACGACAGAAAAGATACAGGCTGCATGTTAATCCAATCCGGCCGCAACCCGACAATTTGCCGACGCGGCCACACCGAAATGGAGTCCGTCATGAAGATCACCAGCTTCTACCCCGTCATCCAGACCGCCGATGTGGCCGCCACCGCCGCCTTCTACCAGACGCATTTCGGTTTCAAGGCGTTGTTCTCCAGCGACTGGTACTGGCATCTGCAGTCGGCCGACGATGCCGGCGTCAACCTGGCGGTGCTTGACTACCGGCACGAGACCATCCCGGCGGGCAGCCGCGCGCCGGTGGCCGGGACAATCCTGAACTTCGAGGTCGAGGACATCGACACGTTGTACGTCCAGCTCCAGCAGGCCGGCCTGCCGATCCGGCTGGCGCTTCGGGATGAGCCCTTCGGCCAACGGCATTTCATCACCGCCGACCCCAACGGCGTGCTGATCGACATCATCAAGCCGATTCCGCCCTCCCCCGAGTTCGCGGCCCAATACGACCCGCAGGCGATGCCGGGCTGATTCCGCCGGCGGGCGGTATCATGGCCCGGCGATCGGCGGCCGCGAGCAATGCGCGGCCCCCGGCGGCCTTCGAAACCGCAAGGAGGGATCATGACGACAGTGATGTTGATTGGCGCGCCTACCGATGTCGGCGCCAGCACGCGGGGCGCGTCGATGGGACCGGAGGCGATGCGCGTCGCCGATATCGCCGGCGCGCTGCTGCGCAATGGGCTCGACGTCGTCGATGGCGGCAACCTGTCCGGCCCGGCCAATCCCTGGCATCAACCGATCGATGGCATGCGGCATCTCGACGAAGTGGTCGCGTGGAATCGCGGCGTGTTCGATGCCTGCTACGGCTGCCTGCAGGACGGGCGCTTCCCGCTGCTGCTCGTCGGCGACCATTGCCTGGCGATCGGCTCGATCAGCGCGGCCGCACGCCATTGCCGCGACACCGGCAAGAAGCTGCTGGTGCTTTGGCTGGACGCGCACGCCGACGCCAATACCGGTTCGACCAGTCCCAGCGGCAACATCCACGGTATGCCCGTCGCATGCCTGTGCGGCGATGGTCCCGCGCCATTGATTTCGCTCAGCGGCACGGTGCCGGCCGTCAAGCCCGAGCATATCCGGCAAGTTGGCATCCGCAGCGTCGACGCCGAGGAGAAACGGCGGCTGCGGGAGCTGAACCTGGCCGTCTTCGACATGCGCTATATCGACGAAAACGGCATGCGGCATACGATGCAGAACGCGCTCGCCGGCATCGACAACAACACCCACCTGCACGTCAGCTTCGACGTGGACTTCCTCGACTGCAGCATCGCGCCGGGCGTCGGCACGACGGTGATGGGTGGTCCGACCTATCGCGAAACGCAGCTCTGCATGGAGATGATCGCGGACACCGGCCGGCTCGGATCGCTGGACGTGCTCGAGCTCAATCCGGCCTGCGACGTCCGCAACCAGACCGCCCGGCTGATGGTCGATTTCCTCGAGAGCCTGTTCGGCAAATCTACGCTGATACGCCAGTGAGGCGTTACAGCCCGGGGCCGCCTCGTCCGGAAGGCACGCCCCCGATGCATCTCGCGCGGGCAGCCGCACGCTAGCAGAGAAACACCTCACCAAGGCTCTTCGCATATAGCACGCGGCGTGCCCAATCCTGAATCTGTTCCACCGACGACGCAAGAACCTTGGCGACGATGTCCTCTGGCAAGGGGCCGAAGCGTTGGTCGAGCAGCGTGATCAATAGCGTGGCCTCGGCCCGAGCCGCTACCTCCGCTTCAATTTCCGCCTTGACCTCCGCTGCTATTTCGGCCCGGAGTTCCGCATTGACCTCAGCTGTGACCTTCCGCTTGATATCGCGCTCCAAGCGGCGCGCCCACTTTCCATAGCCTGCCGACAATTCCATATCCAGCTCCATCAGGTTGCGAACTTCGTTGAGATCCAGCGCGGCGGCGCTGAAGTTGGCGGCTCGCGCCGCGACCCATGCGCTCAGCGCCGTGTCGAGCGCGGCATTGCCTTGCGCCAGTTCCCTGGCCAACCGCAACGGCGCGAACACGGCTTCGACCGTCCTTGCCTGTTCGAGCCGCATCAGCACGGCGACGAGATTGCGCTGCGTCGCCAGTTCCGAATCGGTATAGGTCGTACGGTCGATCAGGCAGTACTGCAGCCTCGGCTGGTGCGCGCCGACGCGCCCTGGTACCGGCGGAATCATCTCCGCGATGTCCGTCGGCGTCCGCCATCGCGCGGTACCGTTGTAGAACACGATCGGAAACACCAGCGGATATTGGTGCCATTGCTTGCCGCGGCATCGCCGGCTGACATCGCGATAGAACATGCCGACGTAGGCCAGCATGCGTGCGGCCATGTGCGGATCGTGACTGCTCTGGAATTCGATCAGCAAATGGACCGGCTGCTGCTGTCCGGGCACGCGCAGCCGCCAGACCACATCGTTGATGCCCACCCGCAGGCCGTCCGACACGTGGTGGGTCGGCACCATTTCCATGGAGTCGAAGTCGGCTGTCTGCAGCCACGGATCCGAGATGAAGTCGCGGATCAGGTCGCGGACGACCTCGCGGAAAGCGAACAGCAGCTTGTAAGAGGCGTCGTGATGATGGGCCGGCGGACGCAGCGTGTCGCCATTCGGCTCGTCGCCTGGCTCGCATACGTCGAGGCAAGTGGGCCCGGGCAAGCGCCACGGCAGATTGCGATCGAGGCCGTCATACGTGGACGGAATGCGGGAATGGCCGGTGGGATGGCGCAGGGGACCGTACAGTGGATAGCGGCCGGCATGCCCGGCATGGCGGTCGACGAGACGGTCGGCGGAATTTCGGCCTGAGTGGCGCGGCGCACGCGGCCGCGGCTGGCGAGCGGAGTAGTCGAGCATTTGGCAAGAGGACCTGAGAGGCTGAAGGAGGAACAACGGGACACGGCGAGAGCCGATGTCGTAAGTTGCCAGCCTATTGGCTACGGTGCTTGCCTGAAATGCCGCGAAGTTAACTGGCGGTGTCGACTATAGGAAGCGATTGATCAGGGCGATCGGAGGAGGTCGTTGGAGCGACGCGAGTTGGCCGCGGACGCGGCGCCCGCGGCGACGCTACGCGCCGGCGTCGCCGCCCTGCTGGCGTTGGCCGATGTCGTGGTGCGCCAGCGGATAGCCCCGCTCGCGATATTGGCGATAGCGCTCGCGGCCTGCCGCGCGATCGTCGGCGTCGCCGCCGACCACTTCGATCATCCGTTCGAAGCTGGCGAACTGCAGCGGGATCTTCGTATCCAGGTTGATCAGCAGTTCGTGGTGCGGCACCGCGTCGAGCGCGGCCGCCAGCACGATCGGCGTTTCCGCCGCGTGCGGGCTGTCGAGCCCGCAGTGCGGCAGGAAGTCCAGCGCCGAGAAGGTCCACAGCTGCGCATCGAGCCGCGCCAGCACCGCCGGCTCGGCATGCACGACGATCTTCTGCCCGGCCCCGTAGGCCTTGCGGATCAGCCGGCAGACATAGCCGAGCTTGTCCGGCACGTTGCTGTGGAAGTCGATGCGCGTCATGGGTCGGGAATCAGCCGGCGCGGTCCATCAGGAATTGCGTCAGCAGCGGCACCGGGCGGCCGGTGGCGCCCTTCGCCGCGCCGCTCTTCCATGCGGTGCCCGCGATGTCCAGGTGGGCCCAGTCGTACTTGTCGGCAAAGCGCGCCAGGAAGCAGGCCGCCGTCACGCTGCCGGCCGGACGCCCGCCGATGTTCGCCATGTCGGCGAAGTTGGACTTGAGCTGCTCCTGGTAGTCGTCGTCCAGCGGCATCCGCCAGGCGCCGTCCATGGCCTTGCGGCCGGCCTGCACCAGCTGGTCGGCCAGCGCGTCGCTGCGCGCGTACAGGCCGCTGTTGACGTGACCGAGCGCGATGATGCAGGCGCCGGTCAGCGTGGCGACATCGATCACCGCGGCCGGCTTGAAGCGCTCCACATAGGTCAGCGCGTCGCACAGGATCAGCCGGCCCTCGGCGTCGGTGTTCAGGATCTCGATGGTCTGGCCCGACATGCTGGTCACCACATCGCCCGGCTTGGTGGCGGTGCCGCTCGGCATGTTCTCGCAGGTCGGCACCACGGCGATGACATTGAGCTTCAGGCCCATCTCGGCGACGGCCTGCAGCGTGCCGAGCACCGAGGCGGCGCCGCACATGTCGTACTTCATCTCGTCCATGCCCTCGCCCGGCTTCAGCGAGATGCCGCCGGTATCGAAGGTGATGCCCTTGCCCACCAGCACCACCGGCGCCTGGCGCGCACCGCCGCCGTCGTAGCGCAGCACGATGAATTGCGGCGGCTCGGCAGTGCCCTTGGTGACCGCGAGGAAGGCGCCCATCTTCAACGCCTCGATCTGCTTGCGGCCCAGCACCTCGACCTTCAGCTTGAAGCGGCGTGCGATCGAACGCGCGGTGTCGGCCAGATAGGTCGGCGTGCAGATATTGGAAGGCAGGTTGCCCAGGTCCTTGGTCAGCTCCATGCCGTTGGCGATCGCCACGCCGCGCACCACGGCCTGGTTGGCGGCCTTGGCTTCGGCCGCATCGACGGCCAGCACGACCTTGCGCAGGCCGAGGGCCTTGTCGTTGTTCTTGGCGCCGTTGCGCTTGAGCTCGGGATGGCGCTCCAGCAGCCGGTAGCCGGCCTCGCGGATCAGCGTGACGGTGGTGATCACGCGCCAGCCGATATCGCGGGTCGCGCCCTCGGCGCCGGGCCCTGCCGCGCGCGGAGCCGGCTGGGCGAGGCACCACAGCACGTTGGCGGCACGCGTGCCGCTCAACGCACGCAATGCGGTCCGTACCGCATCGGCGAAGGCCTTGTCGCCGAACTCCGCCTCCTTGCCCAGGCCGACCAGCAGCACGCGGGCGGCGCCGATGCCGGCGACCTCGTGCAGCACCAGTTGCGAATTGCGCTTGCCCTCGAAGTCGCCGAGCTTGATCAATCTAGCCACCAGGCCCTTGGTCGCGGCGTCCAGCGCCTTGGCGACGCCGTCCAGGCTCTGGCCCTCGAACACGCCGACCACCAGGCAATCGGTCTTGGTCGCCAGGAAACCATTCTGGCCCGCTTTGCTCAAATCAAGGGCTTTTGTGCTAAATTCCATCGCGCTTCCTTCCAGGGGCTCGTTTAGAACGAAAGCCTCCATTATCCGCGATTTTGCTTCGCGAACTTTTGGCAGTCACTTCCGCAGCGACTGGCCGCCGCTGGCCTGCAGCGCTGACGCCGTACCCTTCGTCAGCCGCCGGCGTGCGCCGCCGCCGCGCTGGCCGGCAGCCCGGAACCGACATCGCATGATTTTTCAACAAGCCTTGCGACGCGAGCTCGCCTACACCGCCGGCGCGGTGTTCCTGGTCATGCTGACCTTCATGCTGACCTCGCTCGTGATCCGTATTCTCGGCATGGCCGCCACCGGCCGCGCCAGCCCCAACGACGTGCTGATGCTGATCGGCCTGGCCGCGCTCGGCTACCTGGCGATCCTGCTGTGCGCGACGTTGTTCATCTCCACGCTGATCGTGCTGACGCGCTGGTACAAGGACTCCGAGATGGTGGTCTGGTTCTCGGCCGGCCTGTCGCTGCGCGACTTCATCAAACCCGTGCTGCAGTTCGCCGCGCCCTTCGTGCTGCTGGCGCTGTTCCTCGGCGCCTTCGCCTGGCCCTGGGCCAACCAGCAGAGCGCGCTGTTCCGGGACCGCTTCCAGCAGCGCGGCGTGCTGTCGATGATCGCGGCGGGCCGCTTCATCGAACCGGCCAACGGCAACTACGTGCTGTTCATCGAGAGCATCGACGGCGATATGCGCCATGCGCGCAACGTCTTCGTCGCCAACGCCGAGGCCGGCAAGGTCGGCGTCGCGCTGGCCCATCAGGGCCAGTTCGAGACCATGCCGAACGGCGACCGGCTGGTGGTGATGGAGGACGGCCGCCGCTATGCCGGCACCCCGGGCAAGCTGGACTACCGCATCGTCGAGTTCGACCGCTATGCGGTCAAGGTCGACAGCAAGCCGCCCGAGAGCAACGCCAACCTGCCGGTCAAGAGCCGCGACACGATCGAACTGCTGCGCAACCCGACCAACGAGAACCTGGGCGAGCTGATCTGGCGGCTGTCGCTGCCGATCCTCGCCTTCAACTTCGTGCTGATCGCGATCCCGCTGGCCTATGTGAACCCGCGTCTGGGCCGCTATACGCCGCTGGTGTTCGCCGTGCTGATCTACCTGACCTACAGCAACCTGATCAACCTGTCGCAGGCCTGGGTCCGTTCCGGCTCGCTGCCGTTCGGGCTCGCCTGGTGGCCGTTCCACCTGCTGGCCTTCCTCGGCGCGGTGATGCTGTTCCGCTATCGCCAGCGCTACAGCCTCGGCGGCTGGCGTGCGGTGTTCGGGCTGCGCCGCCGCACCCCGCAGGGAGACCTGGCATGAGGGTGCTGCACGTCTACGAGCGCTACTTCGGCCGGCTGATCTACGGCGTCTTCGCGTTCATCCTGTTCGCGGTGCTGGCGCTGTTCGTGTTCTTCGACATGCTCAACGAGCTGGAGAACGTGACCGCGGGCTACACCTCGCTGGTCGCCTTCTTCCACGTCGTGCTGCAGGCGCCGACGCGGATCTACGAGGTGCTGCCGATCGCGGCGCTGATCAGCGCGATCTATGTGTTCTCGCAGCTGGCCAGCCAGTCCGAATACACGATCTTCCGCGTGGCGGGCCTCAACACGCGGCAGGCGCTGTTCTCGCTGTTCAAGCTGGCGATTCCACTGGCGATCGCGACGTTCCTGTTCGGCGAGTTCATCGGCCCGAAGACCGAGCAGTACGCGCAGAAGGTCAAGCTCGATTCGCTGGGCGCGACGGTTTCGTCGGGCTTCCGCTCGGGCGTCTGGGTCAAGGACCGCGGCAAGGATCCGGCCACCGGGGGCGAGCTGACCCGCTTCGTCAACGTGGCGGGCCTGAAGCCCGACCAGACCATCAACGGCGTGACGATCTACGAATTCGACGCCGACTACCGCCTCAGCGTGATCCGCGTCGCCGAGGAAGGGCGCTACCACGGCGACCAGTCGTGGCAGCTGTCGAAGGTTACCGAGACGCGCTTTGCCGAAGCGCCGCCGCCGGCCGGCGCGCAGCGCGACGGCCTGGCCCCGGCGTTCCGCGCCGAGCGCAAGAGCTTTCCCGACATGACGATGCATTCGGAACTGACCCCGCAGATCCTGTCGGTGCTGCTGGTCACGCCGGAGCGCATGTCGACGCTGGACCTGTTCCGCTATATCCGCCACCTGCGCGACAACAAGCAGGACACCCAGCGCTACGAGATCGCGTTCTGGAAGAAGGTGGTCTATCCGCTGACGCTGTTCGTGATGATGGCGCTGGCGCTGCCATTCGCCTATCTGCACGCGCGCGCCGGCGCGGTCGGCATCAAGGTGTTCGGCGGCATCATGCTGGGGCTGTCGTTCCACCTGTCCAACACGCTGTTCTCGCACGTGGGCCTGCTGCATACCTGGCCGCCGATCGTGTCGGCGCTGCTGCCGGGCACGCTGTACCTGCTGGTCGCGCTGACGGCGCTGCGCTGGGTCGACCGGCACTGAGCGATGGCCTCGCGCGCCGACCAGCCCAGCGACAAGCCGGCCCGTCAGGCGCTGGTGCTGTTCGCCCACGGCGCGCGCGATGCGCGCTGGCGCGAGCCGTTCGACCGGCTGCACGCGCGGCTGAGCGCGATGCTGCCCGATTGCGCGGTGCGGCTGGCCTTTCTCGAACTGATGACGCCCGACCTGCCCGGCACGCTGGCGCAGCTGGCCGCGCAGAACATCGGCGACATCCTCGTGGTGCCGGTGTTTTTCGGCCAGGGCGGCCATCTGCGCCGCGACCTGCCGGCGCTGCTGGACGATTGCCGCGCGCGGCTGCCGGGCGTCACGATCCGCTGCGCGGCGGCGGTCGGCGAGGCCGACAGCGTGCTCGATGCGATTGCCGCCTACTGCGCGGCTGCGCTGGCCGGCGCCGCATCGGCCGACTCGACCAACAAGCGCTCGACCAACGATTCCGCCGATTCCTCGGCGAAGGACTGACGCCGCGGCATCATCGCGTCGCCACGATGAACAGCCGCGGAAACGGCAGCAGCACCACCCCATCGGCCTGCGCCGGATAGGCCTGCGCGATTGCGTCCGTGTAGCGCGCGAGGAAGGCCTCGCGCTGCTCGGCATCGAGCGGCTCGAGGAAAGGCCGCAGCCCCGTTCCCTTCAGCCATTCGACCACCGCCGGCGCGCCTGCCAGCGTGTGGTGATAGGTCGTGCGCCAGATGTCGACGCGCGCGCAGTGAGGCCGCAGCAGATCGTAGTACCAGCGCGCCGGCGGCAACGTGGTGCGCGCGGCGGCCGCCTGCGACAGCGCCTGCGCCCAGGGTCCGTCCGCCGCGACTTCTCGCATCAGCCGGTGGGTCGGCTGGTCGAGGTTGTCGGGCATCTGCACGGCCAGGCTGCCGTTCGGCGCCAGGCGTTGCGCCAGCGACGGGAACAGCGCCTCGTGGTCGGGCACCCATTGCAGCGCGGCGTTGGCGAGCACCAGATCGTACGGCCCCGGATCGTCCCAGGCGCTGATATCGCCCAGCTCGAAGCGGAACTGCGGCAGCCGCTTGCGGGCGGCGTCGATCATGTCCTGCGAGCTGTCGAGGCCGACGATCTGCGCGTCGGGATAACGCGCGGCCAGCGCCTCGGTCGAATTGCCGGGACCGCAGCCCAGGTCGATGGCGCGGCGGACGGTCTGCGTCGGCACCGCGGCAAGCAGCTCGCGCGCCGGACGCGTTCTCTCGTCTTCGAATTGCAGGTATTGATTGGAGGACCAGGTCATGGCGGTTGGCTCCGTGTGGTGTGGTGTGGCTTGACGTGGCGGCCGAGGGATGGCGCAACGATACACCTGCTCCTCCATGCCTGCATGCCGCGCCCGCCCGGACCGCTGCTGGCATAATCGCCAGCAAAAAACCAGGGAACACCATGACCACAACCCGCGCCGCGCCGCATACCGGCCGCGTCTACCGCTACTACGATCTGGTGATGGTGGCCTTCGTCACCGTGCTGCTTTGCTCGAACCTGATCGGCGCGGCCAAGGCGGCGCAGGTCACGCTGCCCTGGATCGGACCGGTGACCTTCGGCGCCGGCGTGCTGTTCTTCCCGGTCTCGTACATCTTCGGCGACGTGCTGACCGAGGTCTACGGCTACGGCCGCGACCGCCGCGTGGTGTGGGCGGGCTTCGCGGCGCTGGCCTTCGCCACCTTCATGAGCCTGGTGGTGCTGTCGATGCCGGTGGCGCCGTTCATGGCCGACTATCAGAAAAGCCTCGAGGACGTGTTCGGCAATACCTGGCGCATCGCGCTCGGTTCGCTGATCGCCTTCTGCTGCGGCAGCTTCACCAACAGCTACGTGCTCGCGAAGATGAAGCTGTGGACGCGCGGCCGCTGGCTGTGGACCCGCACGATCGGCTCGACGCTGGCCGGCGAGCTGGTCGACTCGTCGCTGTTCTACGTGATCGCGTTCTACGGCATCTGGCCGCTGGAGAAGGTGGTGCAGGTCGCGGTCGCGCAGTACGTGCTGAAGACCGGCTGGGAGGTCGTGATGACGCCGGTCACCTATCGCGTCGTCGGCTTCCTCAAGCGTGCCGAGGACGAGGACTGGTACGACCGCGACACCAATTTCACGCCGTTCCGGTTGCGGGTATAGCGCGGTTGCGCGGTTGCGTGGTTGCGCGGTTGCCGTCGCGCGCACAGCCGCTGGGTCCCCGCCTTCGCGGGGACGACAGCCAAGAAGAAAAGGATCAGGGCACGCGGCGGTCGACTTCGTCCAGCGTCAGCGTCGCCAGGTGGCTGACGTCCGCCCATTGCGCGACGGTCAGCCGGTAGCTGTCGCTGCGCAGACGATTGACGCTGGCATTGAGCAGCTCATGCTCGCGCGGCGCTTCCAGCGTCATGCCGGTGGCCTCGCGATACAGGCAGTCGAGCACGCCGCCGTGCGCCACCAGCGCGATGCGCTCGCCCGGATGCCGGCGCACCAGCGCCAGCACGACCTCGACGGCGCGCTCGTGGAAGTCGCGCAGCGACTCGCCCTGCGGCGGGGCGTAGTCCGGCACGCGGGCCTGCCAGCGGGCGAAGTCCTCCGGCCGGTGCTGCGCGACCTCCGCATAGGTCATGCCCTCGAGCGTGCCGTAGCAGCGCTCGCGCAGGCGGGGCTCCGGCTGTACCGGCACGCCCACGGCCTCCGACAGCGGCGCCGCGGTCTGCATCGCGCGCGACAGGTCGCTCGAGTAGATCGCGTCGATCGGTTCGCCCGCCAGCGAGCCGGCCAGCGCGCGTGCCTGCGCCTGGCCGGTATCGTTCAGCGGGATATCGAGCTGCCCCTGCAGCCGCCGTTCGCGGTTCCAGGCCGTTTCGCCGTGTCGGATCACGATCAGGTGGGTGATGGCCAGCAGCGACTGCGGCCCGGGCGTGAACGTCATGCCGTTTCCTTCGCGCGCGCCGGGAGCGCGCTGTTCTTGCGCTTGCTTTTGATGTGGCGGCCGCGGCGGCGTCAGCCGGCCGACTGCTGCGCCGCCAGTTTCGGATTCAGGGTATAGGTGCCGGTCAGGCTGGCCTGGTCGAGCACGTGGCCCGCGATCGCCTCGCGCACCTGCGCGCCGGTGAAACGGCCTTCGAGCGGCAGGCGGTCCAGATCGAGCGCATAGATCGTGAACACGTAGTGGTGCACGATCGCATCGTTCCACGGCGGGCACGGGCCATCGTAGCCGTAGTAGTCGCCCGCCATGTCCTTGTCGCCGGCGAACCAGTTGGTGTAGTCGTTGACGCCGTGGCGCAGGCCGCCCGCGGCCGCGGTACCGCCGGTCGCCTCCGGACCGGGCTTGCCGCGCGCGATCACGCCGTCGCTGTGCGAGCCGGCCGAGATCGTCGTCAGTCCCGGCGGAATGTCGACCAGCACCCAATGGAAGAAGTCCACGCGCGGCAGGCTGGCCGGCACCTCGCGGCCCTGCTGGTTGACGTCGTCGCCGCGGCTGGGCACGTCGCGATCGTGGCAGATCAGCACGAACGAGCGCGTGCCGGACGGCGCGCCGTCCCAATGCAGGTCGGGATTGCGGTTGCTGGACAGCGTGATGTGGTTGGCGGCGTCCGGCACGGCAAAGGCGAACTCGCCGGGAATCGGCGCCATGTCGGCAAAGGCGTTGCTCCAGAGTCTCATGCTTGTCTCCTTGCGCTCAGAGGTTGGCCGCGCGCGGCGGCGTGGATGACGGGGCGGACGGCGGCGGCACGCGCAGCCAGAATGTGACCGGGCCGTCGTTGACCAGGCTGACCTGCATCATCGCGCCGAACTCCCCGGTCTGCACCACGGGGTGGGCGGCGCGCGCGCGGGCGACGAAATGCTCGTACAGGCGGCGGCCATCTTCCGGCGAAGCCGCCGGCGTGAAGCTGGGCCGCGTGCCGCTGTTGGTATCGGCGGCCAGCGTGAACTGCGACACCACCAGCAGGCCGCCGGGCGTGCCCTGGCCGTCGATGTCTCGCACCGGCAGGTTCATCTTGCCGGCCGCGTCCGAAAAGACACGGTAGCCAAGCAGCTTGGCCAGCAGCCGCTCGGCCTCGCCCTCGGTGTCGCCCCGTTCGGCGCAGACCAGCGCCAGCAGGCCGGCACCGATCTCGCCGGTGACACGGCCATCGACCGTGACGCTGGCGCGCGCCACGCGCTGGATCAACGCGATCATCGGCCCGGCCTCAGGACAGCGTCACGCGCGCGAAACGGCGCTTGCCGACCTGGACCACATAGGTGCCGGCCTCGACCTTCAGCGCCTTGTCGCTGATCTGGGTGCCGTCGATGCGCACCCCGCCCTGCTCGACATTGCGGTTGGCCTCGGACGTCGACGGCGCCAGGTTGGCCTGCTTGAGCAGCTGCGCGATGCCCATTGGCGCGCCGGACAGGCTGACCTCGGGGATATCGTCGGGCACGCCGCCGCGGGCACGGTGATTGAAGTCCTCCAGCGCCTTGTCGGCGTCGGCGGCGCTGTGGAAGCGCGTGACGATCTCCTGCGCCAGCATCACCTTGCAGTCGCGCGGATTGCGGCCGAGCGCCACTTCCTGCTTCATCAGGTCGATCTCGGACATCGGGCGGAACGACAGCAATTCGTAGTAGCGCCACATCAGGTCGTCCGAGATACTCATCAGCTTGCCGAACATCTCGCTGGGCGGCTCGGTGACGCCGACGTAGTTGCCCTTGGACTTGGACATCTTCTCGACGCCGTCCAGGCCGACCAGCAGCGGCATCGTCAGGATGCACTGCGGCTCCTGGCCGTACTCCTTCTGCAACTCGCGGCCGACCAGCAGATTGAACTTCTGGTCGGTACCGCCGAGCTCCAGATCGGACTTCAATGCAACTGAGTCGTAGCCCTGCATCAGCGGGTAGAGGAACTCATGGACCGAAATCGGAATCCCAGACCGGTAGCGTTTGGTGAAGTCGTCGCGCTCCATCATCCGGGCGACGGTGTACTTGGCGGCGAGCTGGATCATGCCGCGCGCGCCCAATGGGTCGCACCACTCGCTGTTGTAGCGGATCTCGGTCCTGGACGGGTCCAGCACCAGGCTGGCCTGGCGGTAATAGGTCTGCGCGTTGGCTTCGATCTGTTCGCGCGTCAGAGGCGGCCGGGTGCTGTTGCGGCCGGACGGGTCGCCGATGGTCGAAGTGAAGTCGCCGATCAGGAAGATCACGTGATGGCCGAGGTCCTGCAGCTGGCGCATCTTGTTGAGCACCACCGTGTGCCCGATGTGGATGTCCGGCGCGGTCGGATCCAGGCCCAGCTTGATCCGCAACGGCACGCCGGTCGCTTCGCTGCGCGCCAGCTTCTGCAGCCATTCGGATTCGATCAGCAGTTCGTCGCAGCCGCGCCTGGACACTTCCAGCGCGTGCATCACGGACGGTGTCAGGGGGTAGGAGGTCGCGGCGCCGGAGGATACGTCGGTCATGACTTAAGTCGTTGAAATACTTGAACATTCGGGCGGACACCGGGGAAGTTTTTGGTATAATCCGCCGATTCGGCCAGCCGGGAGCCCTCCCGCCGGCCAACCGCCATTGTAGGCGGCAAACGAAAGACAGCCCGCGCCGCACCTCGGGGGAGGAAGGCAGACACGCACAGATCGTCGCGGCAGCGGAGCCCGAACCAAGGCAGAATTTTACGTGATGTGGTCCAGACTCCGCGAAGTTTTCGCGCGTGAGCTCGTGGTGCTCGTCGATCCGACCCATGCGCTGCATGCGCGCCGCCGCAAGCAATTGACGGCGTCGGTCGCGACCGTCTTTACGCTCGGCATGGCCGCCGCCATGGGCGTGGCGCCCCGCACCGCCTACGACGACCCCGATGCGCCGCGCGTGGTCCAGGGCATGCGCTTGCCCGACCTGCGCGACCAGCTCGAGCGCCTGACCGATACCAGCGCCACCTTCGTCCGCCAGGAGCGCATGCAGCGCGGCGACACCATCGCCACGCTACTGAAGCGGCTTGGCGTGGACGACCCCGACGCCCAGGCCTTCATCCACAAGAACCCGACCGCGCGCGGCCTGTTCAAGCTCGAACCGGGCCAGATCGTGCAGGCGGAAGTCGACCAGAGCAATCTGCTGGTGTCGCTGCAGGCCAACCTGGGCGGCGACGTGTCGATCTCGCGCCAGCTGGTGATCGAGCGCGCCGGCGACCTGGCCGATCCGGACTACAAGGCCCGCATCGAGGTCGTCAAGAACGAGCTGCACTACGAAATGGGCTCGGGCACGATCGGCACGGGCGGCTTCTTCAAGGCAATGGACGCGGCCAACGTGCCGGACGAGGTCGTCGATCAGATGATCTCGATCTTTTCGGGCGTGATCGACTTCCACCACGACATCGTCAAGGGCGACCGCTTCCGCATCGTCTACGAATCGGGCTATCGCGACGGCGCCTTCGTGCGCAACGGCCGCGTGGTCGCGATCGAACTGATCAACCGCAACCAGCTGCACCAGGCGCTGTGGTACGCGCCGGACGGCAAGAACGGCGCCTACTACACCTTCGACGGACGCAGCATGAAGCGGCCGTTCCTGCGCTCGCCGGTCGAGTTCTCGCGGATGTCGTCGGGCTTCGGCGGCCGGGACCATCCGCTGCATCACCAGTGGCTGCAGCACAAGGGTGTGGACTTCGCGGCGCCGACCGGCACCAAGGTGTTCGCCACCGGCGACGGCGAAGTCGACTTCGTCGGCCAGCAGAACGGCTACGGCAACATCATCGTCATCAAGCACCACAACGGCTACTCGACCTACTACGCGCACCTGTCGCGCTTTGCCGGCATCCAGCAAGGCCAGCGCGTGATGCAGGGGCAGCTGATCGGCTATGTCGGCTCGACCGGCTGGGCCACCGGACCGCACCTGCACTACGAGTTCCGCCACAACGACGTGCCGCAGAATCCGCTGACGATCACGCTGATGGAATCGCCGGCGCTGACCGGGCGCGCGCGCCAGCAGTTCCTGAGCTACACCAGCGACATGCTGAGCCGGATCAACGCGCTGCGCACCTACAACGTCGCCTCCAACGGCAACTGACGCGGCACCGAGCGCAACGCCCCACGCCGCGATGTCCACCACGCGCCCCGAGCTCCTGATCGGCCTGATGTCCGGCACCAGCATGGATGGCGCCGACGGCGTGCTGGTGGACTTCGCCGCGGCGCAGCCGCGGGTCCTTGCGGCCAGCCACCAACCCTTCCCCGACGATCTGCGCGCCGCCTTCGGCGCGCTGCAGCAGCCCGGCGACGACGAGATCCAGCGCGAGGCGCTGGCCGCCAACGCGCTGGCGCGCGTCTACGCCGACTGCGTGGCCACGCTGTTGCGGGACGCCGCGGTGCCGGCCGACGCTGTCGCGGCGATCGGTGCGCACGGCCAGACCATCCGTCATCGTCCGGGCCGCTACGACGGCATCGGCTATACGCGCCAGAGCCAGCATCCCGCGCTGCTCGCCGAGTTGACCGGCATCGACGTGGTCGCCGATTTCCGCAGCCGCGATATCGCGGCCGGCGGCCAGGGCGCGCCGCTGGTGCCGGCCGTGCATCAGGCGCTGTTCGGCCTGGCCGGCGAAACCCGCGTGGTCTGCAATATCGGCGGCATCTCCAATATCAGCGTGCTGCCCGGCAATGGCGGGCCGGTAATCGGCTTCGACTGCGGCCCCGGCAATGCGCTGCTGGACCACTGGATCGCCCGCCATCGCGGCCTGCCGTTCGACGCCAACGGCGACTGGGCGGCCGGCGGCCGCATCGACGAGGCGCTGCTGGCGCGGCTGCTCGACGAGCCCTATTTCAAGCAATCCCCACCCAAGAGCACCGGCCGCGACCTGTTCCATCCGGCCTGGCTGGACGCACGGCTACAGGACGCCGAACGCGACCCCCAGCACGTGCAGGCTACGCTGGCGGCGCTCACCGCCGAAGCGATTGCCCGGGATATCCGCCGCTATGCGCCCGACGCGCGGCGCCTGATCGTCTGTGGCGGCGGTGCCTGCAACGGCTTCGTGATGACGCGCCTGGCGGCCGCGCTGCCGGGCGTGACGGTTCAGACCACGGACGATTTCGGCGTGCCGGTTTCGCAGGTCGAGGCGCTCGCGTTTGCCTGGCTGGCGCGCCAATGCCTGCGGCGGCAGCCAGGGAACATGCCGACCGTGACCGGCGCCGCCGGCCCGCGCGTACTCGGCGCGATTTATCCACGCTGAACTCTCCACGCGGAACCGTCCACGCTGAACTGTCCACGCTGAACTGTCCACGCTGAACTGTCGGCGCTGATCTGCCCCGGCGCCGCGCCGGCCTCCCCTAGCGGTCCGCGCTGCCTTGCGCCTCGTCGCGCAACGGCGCGGCGCCCCGCTCCTGTTCTACCCACTGAATGAAGGCCTCCGCGACCGGCGAGGGCCGGATCGACTCGGCCCGCGCCAGCACCACGCGCTGCGGCGTCACGGTCTCGCGCAATGGCCGGCAGGCGATCGGCGTGCCGTCATAGCTGCGGTCGCCGGCAGGACGGGTGCACGACAGCGCCACGCCATAGCCGTGCGCGACCAGCCCGCGCTGCATCTCGAAGGTCTGCGTGTACTGATGCAGCTGCGGATACAGGCCGTGCGCCCAGAACAGCGACAGGAAGTACTCGCGTGTCTGCGCGATGTCCTCCAGGATCAGCCGCTCGCCGGCCAGTTCCGCCAGGCTGACGTCCGGCTGCGCGGCCAGCCGATGGTCGGCCGGCAGCAGCGCGTAGGGAGCCAGTTCGGCAAGACGCCAGCGCAGCACGCGGTGATCGAAGCCGAGGTCGTAGGTCAGCGCCAGCTCCGCCTTGCCGGCGTGCAGCGTGCGGGCGACCGTGGCAAGGTCGGCTTCGAACAGCGTCACCGCGACGCCGGGATGGCGGGCCCGAAACCCGGCCAGCAGCGCGGGCACATGGTAGGGGCCGAGGTCCTGGAAGCAGACCAGCGACAGCTGGCCGCTCAGCGTCGCCGCTTGGCTCTCTTCGGCGCCGATACCGGCCGCCAGCGCCAGGATGTCGCGGGCGCGCGCCAGCAGCCGTTGGCCGGCCGGCGTCAGCTCCAGTCCGCGGCTGACCTGCCGGCGAAACAAGGGCGTGCCGAGGATCTGCTCGAGCTGGCCGATCGCCAGCGACACCGACGGCTGAGAAACATGGCGCACGCGCGCCGCACCGCTGATGCTGCCCTGCTCGGCGACGGCAACGAAATATTCGAGTTGGCGGAAGGAGAAGGCGATCATCGGTGGCGGCTCGGCGCAGTCGCGGCCCATCTATAGCAGATGGCTATATTGGAACATAGAGAATATATGCTTTCCCTATTTTGGCGGCGCTTCGATACTGTCGTGGCGGACCAGTATCAATCGGGGGAGCAGATGGAAATCACCACCACACAGATCGAGACCTACCAGCGCGACGGCGCGCTGGTGCTACGCGGTGCCTTCAGCGGCTGGGTCGAGCGCTTGCGCGAAGGCTTCGAGCAGAACCTGGCCGAACCCGGGCCGTTCGCCATCGAAAATGTGCGCGCCGGCGAGAGCGGCCGGTTCTTCGAGGACTACTGCAACTGGCAGCGCATCCCCGCCTTTGCCGCCTTCATGCGCGAATCGCCGGCGGCCGCGATTGCCGGACAGCTGATGCGCTCGCAGGCGGCGCAGGTCTTTCACGAGCACATCCTGGTCAAGGAACCG
Source organism: Cupriavidus sp. UGS-1 (assembly GCF_021213615.1). NCBI lineage: Bacteria > Pseudomonadati > Pseudomonadota > Betaproteobacteria > Burkholderiales > Burkholderiaceae > Cupriavidus > Cupriavidus sp. UGS-1. Next base: position 458,192 of record NZ_JAJQJF010000002.1, read on the forward strand.
GGCACCGCCAAGCCGACGCCCTGGCATCAGGACCTGCCCTATTACTGCGTCGATGGCTGGCAGACTGCCAGCTACTGGATTCCGCTGGACCCGGTCACCACGGCGAACACGCTGCGCGTGGTGCTCGGCTCGCATCGCTGGCCCAAGCTGGTGCGGCCCAAGCGCTGGGCCAGCAACGACAACTTCTATGCCGGCGACGATGCCTTCATGGAGATGCCCGACGTCGAAGACGGCTCGCACCGGATCCTGACGCCGGAACTGGAGCCGGGCGACGCGGTGGTGTTCGACTTCCGCACCGTGCATGGCGCAGCGGGCAATACCGGAAGCGGACGCCGGCGCGCGTTCTCGGCGCGCTTTCTCGGTGACGACGTCCGCTATGTAGAGCGTCCCGGCCGCACCTCGCCGCCCTTCCCTGGTATCGGGCTTGCCAACGGCGAACGAATGCGGGAAGACTGGTTTCCGGTGGTCTGGCGCGCGGCGCAGTAAGGAGCGGACCCGGTCGGAAAGAGACAACAAAAAAGCGCACCGAGGTGCGCTTTTCGCTGAGGCGGACTGGCGTCAGACCGAGAACGACGAGCCGCAACCGCAGGTGGTCGTGGCGTTCGGGTTCTTGATCACGAACTGGGCGCCGTTGATGTCTTCCTTGTAGTCGATTTCGGCGCCGACCAGGTACTGGTAGCTCATCGAATCGATCAGCAGCGTGACGCCGTTCTTCACCATCGTGGTGTCGTCCTCGTTCACTTCCTCGTCGAACGTGAATCCGTACTGGAAGCCGGAACAACCGCCGCCCTGCACGAAGACGCGCAGTTTCAGATCGGCATTGCCCTCTTCCTCGATCAACTGCTTGACCTTGTCGGCGGCGCTGTCGGTAAAGACGAACGGGGCCGGCACGTCCTCGGTAATGGGTGCCTCCGCGACTGCGTTCATGGGGTTCTCCTATTTAGATACGCCGGTATTCTAAGCGCACTGGAAAGATCGTGCCGATCCCCCATCGATTCAAGGGGCATGGTGCGCGCGTATTTCCAGGCGCGCGGCCTCAGGCGCTTTCTTCGCTGCCTGCGGCCAGTTTCAGGTTGGGCAACGCCTTGGGCTCGGTGTTCCCGAGCGGAACCAGACGGCCCTCGACAATTGCGCCCTGGTGCATTTCCAGAGCCGCGTAATGCACTTCGCCCTGCACGCGTGCCTGTGGCTGCAACTCGAGCAGCTCGGCGGCATGCACGGGACCGGTCACCGTGCCGTTCAGCACCAGATGGCCGACCTTGACCTCCCCCTCGACCACGCCGGTCTCGCTGACCACCAGCATGCTCGGCTGCTCGGCCACGGCCAGCACATTGCCGCGCACGCGGCCGTCGAGCCGCAGGCCGCCCGAGAAGTGCAGGTCGCCTTCGACGACGGTCTGGCGACCGATCAGGGTGTCGATCGTCAACCCCTTCTTCTTCGAAAACAGCATCGCGGCCTCACTGGAAAACTTGGGAAAGCGCCATTGTATCCATGACGATGCATTGTGCGGCCAACTGCCCGTCCGACCGTGATGCCACAACAACGCTGTCGGCGGCGACGCTCGGGTCGACGAAGCCCACAAAACAAAAACCGCACGACAGGCGTGCGGTTCTTGCTGGCTGCGCAATCCAGGACGGGATCCCGGATCGCCCGGCGCATCAACGCTTCGAGAACTGCTTGCGACGACGTGCCTTGTGCAGACCGACCTTCTTACGCTCGACTTCACGCGCATCGCGGGTGACGAAGCCGGCCTTCGACAGCGCGGACTTCAGCGTGGCGTCATAGTCGATCAGCGCGCGGGTGATGCCGTGGCGCACCGCACCGGCCTGGCCGGTTTCGCCGCCGCCGGTCACGTTGACCTTGATGTCGAAGGTCTGCGCGTGGGCGGTCAGTTCGAGCGGCTGGCGCACGATCATCAGCGAGGTTTCGCGAGCGAAGTACTCGTTGATGGGCTTGCCGTTGACGACGATGTCGCCCTTGCCCGACTTGATGAAGACACGAGCCACAGCGCTCTTGCGGCGGCCAGTACCGTAGTTCCAATTTCCGATCATGGATGGCCCCCTTAGATTTCCAGCGCCTTGGGCTGCTGCGCTTCGTGCGGATGCTCGGCTTCGGCGTACACCTTCAGCTTCTTGATCATCGCGTAGCCCAGCGGACCCTTCGGCAGCATGCCCTTGACAGCCTTTTCCAGGGCACGGCCCGGGAAGCGCTGTTGCATCTTGCCAAACGTGGTTTCGTAGATACCGCCCGGGTAGCCCGAGTGACGGTAGTACTTCTTGTCGGTTTCCTTCGTGCCGGTGACACGCAGTTTGGCCGCGTTGACGACGATGATGTAATCGCCCGTGTCGACGTGCGGAGTAAATTCCGGCTTGTGCTTGCCGCGCAGACGGCGTGCCACTTCGCTGGCGACACGGCCGAGGACTTTGTCCGTCGCGTCAATCACGAACCAGTCGCGCTTTACCTCATGAGGCTTGGCGGAAAAGGTTTTCATGATCTTTCCTGAGACTTGTAGAACCTGCCCGTAACATGACTTGCGTCGTCGGCCGGCCCTTTGGACCTGACCTTCCTGCTTGTGTGTGCAGGCTCTCCCTGAGTTCTTCTTCCGCGGGCATGACGGAAAAGCCCTCGATTATACTTGCGGTTCGCCGCTCGGCACAAGCAAACATTGCGTTTGCCGTCAAGGGATGGAGCCGTGCCGCGCCTGGCAGGCCACATTGCGGGGGCAAAAACCGCGCAGGGACGAAAAAAAAACCCAAGCCGCTGAGGCTTGGGTTTGAATCCACCAAAGGAGGAGGGTGGAGGAGACACTGGGAGAACAACGGGACGGGGCCGGCGGTGCGGACTGGCGTCGGGAGACCGTCTCGGTCGCTTCGACCACCCTTCGCTTTCGCACTCTGGCGGGCCATCGGCGCGCCGTCGTTCAATGGTTCGAATTATACATGACCGCTTGTGCGACGCAAGAAAATTTGCAGTGCGAAACGGCATTTCGTAATGCAAAAAATTGTCACGATGACGCCGCTCCGCAGAAATACTTAAAATTCAACGACTTAGTCACACATAGGGATGTCACGAAACTGACATCTTAGAGGTTTCCCTCGGTTTTCCGGCCGTTCAGGCGGCAAAGACACCACACGGTGCAAGGAAAATTTGAGGAAAATGCAAGGGGTACGATGCACACGCGTCGCAGTCCCGAAACGAAACATTGAGAGCAGGAACGAACGAAATGGAATGCAAGGTCACCTGGATGGGCAACGACGGCATGAGCTTCGTCGCGCAGACCGGCAGCGGTCACCTCGTCGCGATGGACGGGGCCCCCGAGGGCGGCGGCCACAATCTGGCGCCGCGGCCGATGGAGATGGTGCTGCTCGGCACCGGCGGCTGCACCGCCTATGACGTGGTGCTGATCCTGAAGCGCGGGCGCCACGATGTACGCGGCTGTTCGGTCACGCTGCAGGCCGACCGGGCCGCCCAGGATCCAAAGGTGTTCACCCGCATCCACTTCAAGTTCACCGTGACCGGCCGCAACCTGAACCCGGCCACCGTCGAACGCGCGGTGCAGTTGTCGCACGACAAGTACTGCTCGGCGTCGATCATGCTCGCCAAGACGGCCGAGATCAGCCATAGCGTCGAACTGGTCGAAGTGTAATAGCGGGAACTTGATGCCGGCGCCTTGGCGCCGTGGAAGCGTTCCGGTGCGGCGCACCGGGAAGCGAATTCGAAGCGAAGCAGGCCGATAAGCCGGATTCTGTGCGCGACGCGCGGGCCTTGCGGTCCGCGCGCGCGTGACAACCATTCCTCTAGGCCGACCGTTACCGGCCGGCTCCAGCTCCCTACCCGCAGACTCGGCGGGCCGCTTCATCGTCTGCCTATTTGGGATTGCTCCGGGTGGAGGTTACCGCGTTTCACCCTTCGCACCGGGCGAACCCGGCGCGAAGACTCGTCTCTGTGGCCCTGTTCCGCACGTTGCCGTGGATGGCTGTTAGCCACCACCCTGCCCTGTGGAGTCCGGACTTTCCTCCCCTCGCCCGTTGCCAGGCGAGCAGCGGTTGTCTGTCCTGCTTCGCGGGCCGCAGTCTAGCACCTTTGCATGGGTCCCGCCGTTCCTCGATGCGCCGACGCCCGCGCGGCGGCCAGGACGAAACACCGTGGTGTCGTCGTAGAACCCGGCGTCGGCATTGGCCGGCCACCAGTGCGGAATGCCGAGCACCGGCAGCGGCGCGAAGCTGCTTCGGCCGCGCAGCTCGGCCCGCGCCAGCGTCTGGGCCAGCGGCGCGTCCAGCGAGCCTGGACGCGGATCCGCGGGCGCCATGGCGATCGGCCAGGCGTGCGCGGTGATGGACTTGTAGGGCGCGACCAGCTTTTCCAGCAAGGCATGGCCGAACGGCACCACCGTGCAGCGGCCGTGCCACGCATCCCGGCCGTCGACGAACAGCTCGCGCCAGCGGAATCCGCGCAGCGCCGCTTCCAGCAGCGGCTCCGCGCTGACGAACAGCACTGCGTTCTCGTCGAACAGCGTGGCCGCGTCGCGCAACGGCCCGCGCGTCGGCTGCACGCCGTCCGAGGCAATGGCCTCGGCCTGCAGCCGGTTCAGCATCGCCTTTGTCCGCGGGAAATGCAGCCAGATCAGGCCGTTGAAGACATCGTGCAGGTTGTCGCGCGTCGGCACCTCGCCATGCGCGTGGATATGCGCCTCGTAGGCGGTGCCGGGCGGCAGCGCCTGCTGGGGGACGAAGCGCAGAGGCAGTCCGGCGGCATTGGCCAGCCCTCGCGCGGTGGCGACGGCGTCGAGCGCCGCATGGACCGGCCGGCCCTGGCAAACGTGGGCCGCGATCGCGGCGCCCGCCTCGGCGAAAGGCGCAAACCAGGGCCGGGACCAGTCGATCCCGGCCAGCTGGAGCGCCACGTCCCCCGTGGATCGCGGACGCTCGGCTGCCGGCTCAGTGCCGCGCGCACCCACCGCTCAGGCGGCCAGCGAGGCCTTCCATTGCAGCGTTTCGCCGCCGCGCAGCGGCACCAGTTCGGTCTCGCCGTACGGCAGCGCTTCGGGCAGCTGCCACGGCTCGCGCCGCAGCGTCAGCGTGCCGGTATTGCGCGGCAGGCCGTAGAAGTCGGGCCCGTGGAAGCTGGCGAAGCCTTCCAGCTTGTCGAGCGCGCCGGCCGCATCGAAGGCCTCGGCGTACAGCTCCATCGCATGCAGCGCGGTATAGCAGCCGGCGCAGCCGCAGGCATGTTCCTTCAGGCCGCGCGCGTGCGGCGCGCTGTCGGTGCCCAGGAAGAAGCGCGGATTGCCCGATACCGCCGCGGCGACCAGCGCCTGGCGATGCGTCTCGCGCTTGAGCACGGGCAGGCAGTAGTAATGCGGGCGGATGCCGCCGATGAAGATGGCATTGCGGTTGTACAGCAGGTGATGCGCGGTGATGGTCGCGCCGATCGGACCGTCGGCCTCGCGCACGTAGTCGGCCGCGTCCTTGGTCGTGATGTGTTCGAACACGACCTTCAGCGCCGGGAAATCGCGCCGCAGCGGCGTCATCACGCGCTCGATGAAGACTGCCTCGCGATCGAACAGGTCGATCTCGCTGTCGGTGACCTCGCCGTGCACCAGCAGCGGCAGCCCGACGCGCTGCATCGCTTCCAGCGCCGCACTGCAGCGGCGGATATCGGTCACGCCGGCATCGCTGTTGGTGGTGGCGCCGGCCGGATACAGCTTGACCGCATGGACGAAGCCGCTCGCCTTGGCGGCGACGATCTCGTCGGCTTGCGTGTTGTCGGTCAGGTAGAGCGTCATCAACGGTTCGAATGACAGGCCGGCCGGCAGCGCGGCCAGGATGCGCGCGCGGTAGGCCTCGGCCTGCGCCACCGTGGTGACCGGCGGCTTCAGGTTCGGCATCACGATGGCGCGCGCGAACTGCCGCGCGGTATCGGGCAGCACCGCCGCCAGGGCCGCGCCGTCGCGCAGATGCAGGTGCCAGTCGTCGGGGCGGGTGATGGTCAGGGTCTGGGTCATGACTTCGGCAAATCGAAAGCGTGGGGATTGAGCGGGCGGCGGCGGACGAACGGCGATCGGCGATTACAGGATCAGGATGGCGCGGTAGTCGTTGACGTTGGTACGGGTCGGGCCGGTCACGACCAGGTCGCCGATCGCATCGAACAGGCCCCAGGCGTCGTGCGCCTCCAGCTGGCGGCGCGCCGGCATGCCGGCCGCCTCCGCACGGGCCAGCGTGTCGGGACCGGCCAGCGCGCCGGCATTCTCCTCGGAGCCGTCGATGCCATCGGTGTCGGCGGCGATCGCATGGACGCCGGCCACGCCTTCCAGTTCGATCGCCAGCGACAGCAGGAATTCGGAACAGCGGCCGCCGCGGGCGCGTCCGGTGCCGTCCTTGGGCAGCGTCACCGTGCATTCGCCGCCGGAAATCAGCGCCACCGGCGCGGCAAACGGCGCATTGTACGCGCGGATCTCCCGGACCAGCGCCGCGTAGACGCGCGCCACCTCGCGCGCCTCGCCGGTGACGGTGTCGCCCAGGATCACCGGCGTCACGCCGTGCGCGCGGAACACGTCGGCCGCGGCGGCCAGGCTGCCGTGGGCGGTGGCGATCATGCGGTTGTCGACGCGCGCGAACAGCGGATCGCCGGGCTTCGGCGTCTCGGCATGTTCGCCGCGCGCGCCGGCTTCGAGATAGGCCTGCACAGCCGGTGGCACGCGTGCCTCGTAGCGGCGCAGGATCGCCAGCGCATCGTCATAGGTACTGGGATCGGCAACGGTCGGGCCGGAAGCGATGGCGCTGGGATCGTCGCCGGCGACGTCGGAGACGATCAGCGTGGTCACCGGCGCGCGGCTGGCCTGGGCCAGGCGCCCGCCCTGGATACGCGACAGATGCTTGCGCACGACGTTCATCTCGGTGATCGGCGCCCCGCAGCGCAGCAGCTCCTGCGTGGTCGCGCGCAGGTCGGCCATCGACACGCCGTCGGCCGGCAGCGACAGCAGGCTCGAGCCGCCGCCGGAGACCAGCACGATCAGCCGATCCTCCGGGCCCAGCTCCTGCACGCGCGACAGGATCTCCGCGGCGGCGCGCTCGCCGGCCTCGTCCGGCACCGGATGGCCGGCCTCGATGACCCGCACGTGTTCGGTGAGCAGGCCATGCGCGTAGCGCGTGACGACCAGGCCTTCGAGCGCCACGCCGGCGCCGGCATAGGCGCGTTCGACCGCCAGCGCCATCGACGCCGCGGCCTTGCCGGCGCCGACGACCAGCGTGCGGCCCCGGTGGTCCGGCGGCGGCAGGTGCGCGGCCACGATGCGCAGCGGATCGGCGGCCGCGACCGCGGCATCGAAGCTCTCGCGCAGCAGCGCGCGCGGGTCCATGCCCGGCTTGGCGGCCTCGCTCACAGCGCTTCCGCGATCGCGCGGCCGAGGTCGGCGGTGCCGGCGTTGCCGCCGATATCGCGCGTCAACGGCGCGTGCGCGGGCCCGGCGGCCAGCACCGATTCGATCGCGCCCAGCACGGCCGCGCCGGCATCGGCATGGCCCAGGTGTTCGAGCATCATCGCCCCGCACCAGATCTGCCCGATCGGATTGGCGATGCCGCGCCCGGCGATATCGGGCGCGGAGCCGTGGACCGGCTCGAACAGGCTCGGAAAGGTCCGCTCGGGATTGATATTGGCCGACGGCGCCACGCCGATGGTGCCGGTGCACGCCGGCCCGAGGTCCGACAGGATGTCGCCGAACAGATTGCTGGCCACCACCACGTCGAACCAGTCCGGATGCAGCACGAAGTTCGCGGTCAGGATGTCGATGTGGTACTTGTCGACCTTCAGGCCGGGATAGTTTGCCGCCATCGCCTCGACCCGCTCGTCCCAGTACGGCATCGTGATGGAGATGCCGTTGGACTTGGTGGCCGAAGTCAGATGCTTCTTCGGACGCTTGCTGGCCAGCTCGAACGCGAACTTCAGGATGCGGTCGACACCGATCCGGCTCATCACCGTTTCCTGGATCACGACCTCGCGCTCGGTGCCCGGGAACATCCGGCCGCCGATGCTCGAGTATTCGCCCTCGGTGTTCTCGCGCACCACGTAGAAATCGATGTCGCCGGGCTTGCGGTCGGCCAGCGGGCTGCGGATGCCCGGCATCAGCCGGACCGGGCGCAGGTTCACGTACTGGTCGAACGCGCGCCGGAACTGCAGCAGCGAGCCCCACAGCGACACATGGTCGGGCACCGTCGCCGGCCAGCCCACCGCGCCGAAGTAGATCGCGTCATAGCGCGAGAGCGTATCGAACCAGTCGTCCGGCAGCATCTTGCCGTGGCGGGCGTAATAGTCGCAGCTGGAAAAATCGAAGTGGTCCCACTGCAGGTCGATGCCGAAACGGCGCGCGGCGGCGTCCATCACGCGGATGCCTTCGGGCATCACTTCGGTGCCGATCCCGTCTCCAGGGATCACGGCAATCTTGTATTGGCTCATGGCGGAAGGGCTCGTTGGAGGCGGATTGAAGCGGATCGACGGGCGATTCGGCCGTCCCGGCGGACCGCGCCGGCGGCCGTGGACGTGCTTGGCAGAACGCCCGGCCCGGCGGGATAATGTCGCAATTCTATTGCAATCGGCCGGCCCTCACGCCGCCCCGGTCCCACGCCATGTGCCAGCTGCTCGGCATGAACTGCGCCACGCCGACCGACGTGACGTTCTCCTTCACCGGCTTCGCCGCGCGCGGCGGCGTCACCGATCATCATGCCGACGGCTTCGGTGTCGCGTTCTTCGAGGACAAGGCCTGCCGGCTGTTCATCGACAACCAGTCGGCCGGCACCTCGCCGGTGGCGGACCTGATCAAGAACTATCCGATCAAGTCGAAGAACGTCATCTCCCATATTCGCAAGGCGACCCAGGGCACGGTGCGGCTGGAGAACTGCCACCCGTTCATGCGCGAGCTGTGGGGCCGCCACTGGATCTTCGCCCACAACGGCGACCTGAAGGGCTTCTCGCCGTTCCTGTCCGGCGTCTATCAGCCGGTCGGCGACACCGACAGCGAGCTCGCCTTCTGCGCGCTGATGCAGGGGCTGCGCAAGCGTTTCCCCGGCTCCCAGCCGCCGTTGAACGAGCTGTGCCACGCGCTGGCCGACATCACGCGCGAAATCACGCTGTACGGCGTCTTCAACTATCTGCTGAGCAATGGGCAGGCGCTGTTCGCGCACTGCTCGACGCGGCTGTACTACCTGGTGCGGCAGTGGCCGTTCTCGACCGCGCATCTGATCGATGCGGACCTGTCGATCGATTTCGCCCAGGTGACCACGCCGGAAGACCGGGTGGCGGTGATCGCCACCGCGCCGCTGACCGACGACGAAGTGTGGACGCCGTTCGCGCCGGGAGAATTGATGATGTTCGAGGCCGGGCAGCCGACGATGACGCTGACGGTGCCGATTCCGCCCGAGGTGCAGGCGCGCAACGCGGCCAATTCGGCCTGTACTTGACGGGAAACGCGAAGGGAAACCTGAAGGGAGCCTTGACTCCCCTCTCCCGCTGGCGGGAGAGGGGTTGGGGGAGAGGGCAGCAGCGTCTTCACGCGCGCTGTCGCCGGAAAAAACCTCTCTCCCCGGCCCTCTCCCCCTGAGGGGGAGAGGGAGAACTGCGGGGACAGCGAAGACCTCAGTGCTGCAGGATCTTCGACAGGAACTGGCGGGCCCGTTCCGAACGCGCCTCGATATTGCCGAAGAACTCCTCCTTCGGCGTGTCCTCGACGATGTGGCCCTGGTCCATGAAGATCACGCGGTTCGCCACCTTGCGGGCAAAGCCCATTTCGTGGGTCACGCACATCATCGTCATGCCCTCGTGAGCCAGCTGCACCATCACGTCGAGCACCTCGTTGACCATCTCCGGGTCCAGCGCCGAGGTCGGCTCGTCGAACAGCATGCAGATCGGATCCATCGACAGCGCGCGCGCGATCGCCACGCGCTGCTGCTGGCCGCCCGACAGCTGCCCCGGATATTTGTTGGCCTGGTTCTTCAGGCCCACGCGCTCCAGATACTTCATGCCCTTGGCCATGGCCTCGTCGCGCGAGCGGCCCAGCACCTTGATCTGCGCGATGGTCAGGTTCTCGGTGATCGACAGGTGCGGGAACAGTTCGAAGTTCTGGAACACCATGCCGACGCGCGAACGCAGCTTCGGCAGGTCGGTCTTCGGTCCGCCGACCGAGGTGCCGTCGACCAGGATCTCGCCCTTCTGGAAGGGCTCGAGCGCATTGACGGTCTTGATCAGCGTGGACTTGCCCGAACCGGACGGGCCGCACACCACCACCACTTCGCCCTTGGCCACGCGCGTGGTGCAATCGGTCAGCACCTGGAAGGAGCCGTACCACTTGGAAACGTTATTGATTTCGATCATACAGCCACCTTTTTCTGGTATCGCTTGACCAGCAACGATGCGGAAAAACAGATCACGAAATAGACCAGACCCGCGAACAGCAGCATCTCGACGATGCGGCCATCGCGTTCGCCGATGCCATACGCCTGCCCGAAGAAATCGGCCAGCGCGCTGACGTAGACCAGCGAGGTATCCTGGAACAGGATGATGCCCTGCGTCAGCAGCAGCGGCACCATGTTGCGGAACGCCTGCGGCAGCACCACCAGCCGCATGGTCTGCCCATAGGTCATGCCGAGCGCCTGCGCCGCGTACATCTGCCCGCGCGACACGCTCTGGATGCCGGCGCGGATGATCTCCGAGTAATAGGCCGCCTCGAACAGCGCGAAGGCGACCAGCGCGGAGGTCATCCGCAGATCGGTCGCCGGCGACAGATTGAAGATCGACTGCAGCACCTGCGGAATGATCAGGAAGAACCAGAGCAGCACCATCACCAGCGGTATCGAGCGGAAGATGGTGACGTAGCCCTGCGCGAACCAGTTCAGCGGCTTGACCGAGGACAGGCGCATCATCGCCAGGATGGTGCCCCAGACGATGCCGACCACTACCGCGGTGGCGGTGATCTTCAGCGACACCATCATGCCCTCGCCGAGCACGTGCAGCGTATCGGCGTTGATCGAGGTGAAATCGAATGAATAAGCCATCGCGTTCCCCTTACTTGCTGCCGATGAAGCCCGGCACGCGCGTGCGCTTTTCCACCCAGCGCATTCCCAGCATGACGACGATATTGATCAGCGCGTACATCAGCGTGACCGCGATGAAGGACTCGTACGGCCGCGCCGTGTAGTCGACCAGCTGGCGCCCCTGCGCCGCCAGTTCCAGCAGGCCGATCGTCGACGCCACCGCCGAGTTCTTGAAGATGTTCAGGAATTCGGAGGTCAGCGGCGGCACGATGACGCGGAACGACATCGGCAGCAGCACGTAGCGATAGGTCTGCGGCAGCGTGAAGCCCATCGCCAGGCCGGCGTTGCGCTGGCCCGGCGGCAGCGAGTTGATGCCCGAGCGCACCTGTTCGCAGATCCGCGCGGCGGTAAACGTGCCGAGGCAGAACATCGCGGCCAGGAATTGCTGGGTGAACGGATTCATCTGCTTGATCGATTCGCCGAACGGCAGCAATTCGGGAACCACGAAATACCAGATGAACAGCTGCACCAGCAGCGGAATATTGCGGAAGATTTCGACGTAGGTGGCCGCGATACCCGACAGGAATTTATTCGGAACCGTGCGCAGTACGCCGAGAATCGAGCCGATGATCAGGGCGATCACCCACGAAGTCAGGCCGAGCGCGATGGTGACCTTCAGACCGGAAATCATCCAGTCGAGATAGGTCTCGTTCATCGCGGCTTCTTCGAGGAATACACCCCAATGCCAGTTGTAATTCATGATGCGTCCTCAAAAAGAAACGGAAGGACATGCCTTCGCGCACGCCTTCCGTTTCACACGCGTGACTGGAGCCGAATCAGTCGAGCGCCTTGTCGTTCGGGTTCTTGATCAGTGCCTTCATGTCGTCGGACATCGGGAAGTCCAGGTTCAGGCCCTTCGGCGGCACCGGCTGGGTGAACCACTTGGCGTAGAGGTTGTTGATCTCGCCGGTCTTCATCAGGTTGGCGATCACGTTGTCGGCGACCTTCTTGAACGGCGCATCGTCCTTGCGCAGCATGCAGCCATACGATTCGCGCGACTGCGGCTTGCCGGTGACGACCCAGTCGGCCGGATTGCGCGCCTTGGCGCGCTCGCCGTACAGCAGCGCGTCGTCCATCATGAAGGCGGCGGCGCGGCCCGACTCCAGCGTCAGGAACGACTGGCCGTGGTCCTTGGTGCTGATGATGTTCATGCCCAGCTTCTGCTGGTCGTTCATCGTGCGCAGCAGGCGCTCGGAGGTGGTGCCGGCGGTGGTGACGACGTTCTTGCCCTTCAGGTCGGCCCAGTCCTTGATCCCGCTGTCCTTCTTGGTCATGAAGCGGGTGCCGATGATGAAGATGGTGTTGCTGAAGGCGACCTGTTTCTGGCGGTCCAGATTATTGGTGGTCGAGCCGCACTCGATATCGATGGTGCCGTTCTGCAGCAGCGAAATGCGGTTCTGCGAGGTAATCGGAATTTCCTTGACCTGCAGATTCGGCAGCTTCAGCTGATCCTTGATCGCTTCGACGATCTTGACGTTGATGTCATAGGAATAGCCGACGGTGCGGACGCCGCCGAGGTTATAGCTGAAGGGAATCGACGATTCCCGCACGCCCAGCGTAATGACACCCGTGTCTTTGATCTTCTTCAGCGTGCCGGTCAATTGCTCGGCTGCTTGTGCGGTACCGCACAGCACGCCTGCCGCAATCATCAGCGCAGCCAGTTTGGCAACCTTCATAACATCTCCTTGACCATGAGAGAAAGGCGGGACTCTAACAAGAAACGTGCCGCCGACGAAATAGTATTGCGCAAGCCGACGCTCGGATACAACGGGTATTTCCCTAGCCGCCGCTGTCCGGCAATCGGCTGCGCCACGCGGCTGTAATAAAAAAAGCGGCAGCCGGAATATCTCCGGCTGCCGCCTCGCTGTGGTCCGGACCCCGCCTTGGTGCATCGCAGCATTCCGCCTGCCCCAACGCGGGTCCGATCCGGGTCCGATCGCCCCGATATCGCGCGTATCGATCAGGGATACAGGCCGCGCATTTCGCGCGCCTGCAAGATGCGGGTACAGGCAATGATGAACGCCGCGGTCCGCAGCGTGACCTTGTTCTCCTGCGCGACCTGCCAGATCGAGCGGAACGCCTCTTGCATGATCCGTACCAGCCGCTGGTTGATTTCTTCTTCGGTCCAGAAGAAGCTGGAGAAGTCCTGCACCCATTCGAAGTACGACACCGTGACGCCGCCGGCGTTGGCGATCACGTCCGGCGCCACCAGGATATTGCGCTCGCGCAGGATGTCGTCCGCTTCCGGCGTGGTCGGGCCGTTGGCGCCTTCGATGACCATGCGGGTCTTGATGTGGGGCGCATTGGCGGCGGTGATCTGGCCTTCCAGCGCGGCCGGGATCAGGATCTCGCTCTCGGTCTGCCAGAACTGCTCGGCGCTGATGGTTTCGGCGCGGAAGCCCTCGATGGTGCCGTTGTGCGACACGTGCTCGATCAGCGCCGGCACGTTCAGGCCGGCCGGGTCGAACAGCGCGGTCTTGTGGTCCTGCACCGCGATGACCTTGGCGCCGGCCTCATGGAACAGCTTGGCGGCGACGCTGCCGACATTGCCGAAGCCCTGCACGACGATGCGCGCGCCCTTGATTTCCAGGCCCAGATTGCGCGCGGCCTCGACACCGACCACGAACACGCCGCGGCCGGTCGCCTCGCGGCGGCCCAGCGAGCCGCCCAGCGAGATCGGCTTGCCGGTGACCACGCCGGTCGACGTGCTGCCCTCGTTCATCGAATAGGTGTCCATCATCCACGCCATCACCTGTTCGTTGGTGTTGACGTCCGGCGCCGGGATGTCCTTGTTCGGTCCGATGATGATGTTGATTTCGCTGGTATAGCGGCGCGTCACGCGTTCGAGCTCGGCGCGCGACAGTTTGCGCGGGTCGACGCGGATGCCGCCCTTGGCGCCGCCGTACGGCACGTTGACGGCCGCGTTCTTGATCGACATCCAGGCCGACAGCGCCATCACCTCGGACAGCGTCACGTCCTGGTGGAAGCGCACGCCGCCCTTGCCCGGGCCGCGCGAGGTGTTGTGCTGGACGCGGTAGCCCTCGAAGTGGGCGATGGTGCCGTCATCCATCTCGATCGGCACGTCGACCACCAGCGCGCGCTTGGGGCGCTTCAGCGTTTCGACCCAGCGGGCCAGCGAGCCCAGGTAGGGCGTCACGCGGTCGACCTGTTGCAGGTAGATGCCCCAGGGACCGAGATTGTCGGCGTTCAGATAGGAGGGGACGGAATGCGCGGAGGCGGTGATGATCGGCGATTCGGAAGACATCATGGAAATCCGGAAATGGAATGGCGACAAGCTTAGGGGCGCCGCCCCGGGGAAATCCAATGCCGTTTGGTCATTCGGTCATGCAGGAAATGCATAACGTTTGAAGGGGTCCTCGCCGCCCCCGATACCCCACCAAAGTGGGGGGCGTGGCGCCATTCGCCGCCGCCGCCCCGGGACTCAGACAGCCCTGCCCTCGATCGGCGCCGCGCCGGCCGACAGGCTGGCCCAGATGCGGTCGACCAGCTCGCGCTTGCGGCGCAGCTGGCTGCCGCGCCGGTCGTTGCCATGCTCGCCGGGCCGCGCCCGGTACAGCCGGATTTCCATCTCGATCGACAGCGGCGCGGCGCGCGGCCCCTCGGCGCGCACCAGCCGGCCCTGCGCGAGCTCTTCGCGCACCGCGCTCTCCGGCAGGAAGGCCAGGCCGTGGCCGGCCAGCGCCATCACCTTGAGCGCCTCGGCCATATCGGTCTCGTAGCATTTGTCCAGCTTGAACGACTCGCTGGTGTCCGACAGCAGCATCTCGACCATGCGGCCGAGGAAGGCGTTCGGCGTATAGCTGAGGAAGGACACCGGCTTGCGCTCGGTGCCCGGCAGCCGGTACAGCGGCTTGCCGCTGGCGTCTGGCACGCTGAACGGCGACATCCGTTCGACGCCGAGCACCAGCATGTCGTAGTGCGAGGGATCGAGCTGGATCGCCTGGCGGGGATGGTGGTAGACCATCACCAGGTCGCAGCCGCCCTCGACCAGCATCAGCACCGCGTCGTGCACGTTCAGCGCGCGCAGCCGGCAGGCCAGCGTGCCGACCTGCCGCTCCAGCGCCTTCAGCCATTCGGGAAAGAAGGTCAGCGACAGCGTGTGGGGCACCGCGAATTCCAGCATCTGCGCGTTGGCCGAACGCTGGCCGCGCATCAGCGCGCGGGTCTCGCTGACCTGGGCCAGCATCGCCAGCGCCTGCTCGTAGAACACCTTGCCGGCCGGCGTCAGGTTGGTCGGATAGCTGGAGCGGTCGATCAGCTCGGTGCCCAGCCAGGCCTCGAGCGACTGGATGCGGCGCGAGAAGGCGGGCTGGGTCACGTGCCGCAGCTCGGCCGAGCGCGAGAAACTGTGCGTCTCGGCCAGGCTGACGAAGTCTTCAAGCCATTTGATTTCCATGGCGCATTATCTCCCGGCGGCCGCCTGCGCAAAAACATTCCATGACGGCCCGCAAAAACGGAATATCATCCTACATTGGATCGCTTCGGCACCACATTTTAGATCGGCTTGCTCGGCCCCGCTGGCTATGATCGGACCCATCCGATCCCTTGTCGCTTATCCCTTGCCTTGCGGAGTCCCCATGCCCAGCCTGCACGCCGAACCGAAGCCGCGCCCGTCCTCGTCCCTGCCCACCGGCCCGCAGGCCGCACTGTCCGCGCTGTCGCCGGCGCTGGCGCGGGTGTTCGACGACAGCGCGCGGACCGTGGCGGCGCAGGTCCAGGCCTGCCTCGGCGACGACCCCGACGCGCTGCTGGCGCTGTTGCCCGCGGCCGCGCGTGCCGGCAGTCCGGATGGCTATACGCGCCATCTGGTCTATGCCGACCCGATGGCGCGCTTCTCGGCGATGCTGCTGGTCTGGCGCCCGGGGCAGGCGAGCCCCGTGCATGGGCACCGGACCTGGTGCGCCTACCGCGTGCTGCAAGGCACGCTGTATGAGCAGCACTACCGCTGGGACGAGGCGGCGCAGCTGGCGCGGCCCAGCGGCGGCGTGATGCGCGAATCCGGCGCGGTGTTCAGCGTGCCGGCCGGGCTCGGGCATATCCATTCGCTCGGCCATCCGGGCCGCGCGATGGAACAGGGCCACGGCGCGGCGGACGACATCGCCATCTCGCTGCATCTGTACGGCGTCGAGGCCGCGCAGATCGCCACCGGCGTCAATCTGCCGGTGGCGGCCGGCTAGCGCAGGAGGGCGCGCTGATGCGCGCCGCCCGCCGGTTCGCGATCCACCGAACCCCCGCAACACCGACGGAGCAAGCGCAATGGACCGATTCGACCGATACGACCGCCAGATCCTGGCCGAGCTGCAACAGAACGCCGACCTGCCGGTGGCCGAACTGGCCGAACGGGTCGGCCTGACCTCGACGCCATGCTGGCGCCGTGTGCAGAAGCTGCAGGAGGCCGGCGTGATCCGCAAGCGCGTGGCGCTGCTCGATGCCGCCAAGCTGAACGTCGGCGTCACCGTCTTCGTGTCGGTCCGCACCAGCCAGCACAGCGCGAAGTGGCTCAAGACCTTTCACGGGCTGGTGGCATCGATCCCCGAGGTCACCGAGTTCTACCGGATGGCCGGCGACACCGACTACCTGCTGCGCGTCGTGGTGCCCGACATCGCCGCCTACGACCGCGTCTACAAGCGGCTGATCCAGGGCGCCGAGCTCGCCGACGTCAGCTCGAGCTTCGCGATGGAGCAGATCAAGTACACGACGGCGCTGCCGCTCGAATACGTCTGAGCAGACCGGTACTCCCCTCTCCCGCTTGCGGGAGAGGGGTTGGGGGAGAGGGCAAACGGCAGTGGCCATGCCGACGCCATTGACCATGGCGAACGCCCTGCCCTCTCCCCCACCCCTCTCCCACAAGTGGGAGAGGGGAGAAAACCGAGGGTGAAGCGTAGGCTCGTGTTTCGCCCCTCACGCCCGGTGCGCCCACCCCGTCATCCGCTTCTCCAGCACCGCGAACAGCTCGTACATCGCCATCGCCATCACCGCGATCACGACCAGGCCGGCGAAGGCCAGCGGCATCTTCATCGCCGAGCCGGCCGATACCAGCAGATAGCCGATGCCCTCGTTGGCCGCGTTCATCTCCGACACCGTGGTGCCGACGAAGGCCAGGGTGATCGCGACCTTCAGCGACGCGAAGAAATACGGCATCGCGCGCGGCAGTCCGACCTTGAACAGCACGTCGGTACGCCGGGCGCCGAGCACGCGCAGCACGTCCTCCAGCTCGGGCTCCAGCGTCGCCAGCCCGGTGGCGATATTGACCATCACCGGGAAGAACGAGATCAGGAACGCCGTCAGGATCGCCGGACCGGCACCGAGGCCGAACCACACCACCAGGATCGGCACGAAGGCCGCTTTCGGCAGCGCGTTGAACGCGGTCATCAACGGATAGCCGGCCGCATACGCGAGCCGCGACGACCCCATCAGCAGGCCCAGCACCACGCCGACCGCGATCGCGATGCCGAAGCCCACCATCGTGGTCCAGAAGGTGCGCCAGGCATGGGCCGCGATCACGTCCCAGTAGTCGACCAGCGACACCACGATGGCCGCCGGGCTCGGCAGGATGAAATCGGACACCTCGAAGATCATGCAGGCGCCCTGCCACAGCAGCAGGCAGGCGGCCAGCAGCAGCCAGGGCGCGACGCGCTCCACGCGCCGCTGCGTCGAATCGGTCAACGTGGTCATCTCAGTGCTGGCGGACATGGCCGATCTTCTCGCGCAGCGTGTGCACCAGATCGGCGAAGGGTTCGGTATAGGTCAGTTCCAGATCGCGCGGACGCGGCAGCGCGATCGGCTTGCGCATCAGGATGCGGCCCGGCCGCTGGCTCATCACGTAGACCGTGTCGGCGAGGAACACCGCCTCGCGCAGATCGTGGGTGACCAGGATCACGTTGAAGCGCTGGGCCTGCCACAGGTCGCGCAGCACGCACCACAGTTCTTCCCGCGTGAAGGCGTCGAGCGCGCCGAACGGTTCGTCCAGCAGCAGCATGCGCGGCTCGTGGATCAGCGCGCGGCAGATCGACGCGCGCTGCTGCATGCCGCCCGACAGCTGCCACGGGTACTTGTCCTCGTAGCCGGCCAGGCCCACGGTGCGCAGCAGCGTGCGGGCGCGCTCGACGTATTCGTCGCGGCGGGCCCGCAGCGTCGAGCGGTACGGCTCCACGATCTCCAGCGGCAGCATCACGTTCTGCAGCGTGGTGCGCCACGGCAGCAGCGTCGGCGCCTGGAAGGCCATGCCGACCATCTTCAGCGGGCCCGTCACCTTCTCGCCGGCGATCTTGACCACGCCGCGCGTGGCCGGCTTCAGCCCGGTGGCGAGCTTCATGAAGGTCGACTTGCCGCAGCCCGACGGCCCGACGATCGCGATGAACTCGCCCGGCTGCACCTGCAGCGAGATGTCCTCGACCGCGAACTCGCCCTTGCGGGCGAGCTCGTCGTTGTAGGCCAGCCAGACGCGGTTGAAGTCGACGAAGGGAGATTCGGCGTCCGCGCCGGGCAGCGCGGCCGGTGCAACAGCGATCGGAGCAGTTTCCACCGTCATCGCAGCACGTCCAGTTCGGCCGCCGACGGCAGATAGGCGTCGGTCCACAGCGCATCCGGATTGATCCGGCCCTTGGTGCCGAACGCATCGGCGACCTGCGACGCCATCAGCGACAGCCGCGGCTTGTTGACGCGGCCGAAGCCGTCGGCCTTCGCGTCGGGCGACCTGACCACGCTATCGAGCGCCAGCTTCAGGCGCCGGACCTCCAGCTTCTCGTCGATGATGCCGTCGCGCGCCTTGACCGCCTTGATGCCTTCCTCGGGCCTCGCGATCACGTCGCGCGCCGACTTCGCGAACGCGCGCAGGAAGGCCTTGACCGCCTCGGGGTTCTTCTTCAGGAAGTCCTCCGACGCGATCACCGCATTGCCGTACAGCTTGACGCCGTATTGCGGGTACGGCAGCACCACGATGTCCTCGTCCTTCACGCCGCGCGCATTGAGGTTCAGGATCGAGGTGAACGAGAAACCGGTGATCGCATCGAGATCGCCGCGCGTCAGCATGGTCTCGCGCAGCGTCGGGTCCATCGCCTGCCAGTTGAAGCTCGATGCCTGCAGGCCGTTGGCCCTGGCGAAGATCGGGAAGGCGCGGCGGCCCGCGTCGAACACCGGGGCGCCGAGCTTCTTGCCGGCCAGGTCCTTCGGCGCCTTGATGCCCGACTTCTTCAGCGCCAGCACCGCGGCCGGCGTATTGTTGTAGACCATCATCACGGCCACCGGCTTGTTCTTCGCGTCCGGGTTGTTGCCGTAGAACTCCATCACCGAGGCCAGGTCGGCGAAGCCCATGTCATAGGTGCCGGAGGCCACCCGGTTGACCACATTGCCCGAGCCGTTGCCCGCGTCGATCGACACATCGAGCTTCTCGGCCTTGTAGTAGCCCTTCTGCTCGCCGAGCAGGAACAGCGCCGAAGGACCCTCGAAGCGCCAGTCGAGCTGGAAGCGGACCTTGGTCGCGGCCTGTGCATGGGCCGGCGCGGCCCATTGTGTCGACAGCACCATCGCGGTGCCCAGCATCGTGCCGAGCCGCAGCATCCGGCGGCGCAGCGTCGATGGCGCCGTGCCGGCGCAGGTCTGTCGCGCCTGCGCGTGGCGATGCGTGTCCTGCTGCGTATGCTGGTGATGCGACCCGTGGTGCGGCTTGTCTTGCGGCATGTTTGCTCTCCTGTTCGTGCCTGTTTTGCGCGAACAGTGTCTGCAAGCGATATGCCAGCCAAAACCGCATCGAAACCGCCCCAAAGCGGGGCATGGCCGCGGCGTCTTGTCCAACCAAACTTGTGCATCGGACATGGCCGCGCGCGATTGCGCGCCGCCATTGTCGACAATGCGAAGGCGACCTCGGTGGCCTCAGGCGTCCTGCGTCGCGTCGCCGAGATCGGCCGCGACCGCCGCGGCGCCCTCGATGCCGGCCAGCTCGCCGCCGTCCGCGGCCGCGGCGCCCTGCGCGGCGCTGCGCGCCTGGATGCGCCACATCTCGGCATAGCGGCCGTCGGCGCGCATCAGTTCCGCATGCGTGCCGCGCTCGACGATGCGGCCGCGGTCCATCACCAGGATCTGGTCGGCATGCACCACGGTGGACAGCCGGTGCGCGATCAGCAGCGTGGTGCGGTTCTGCGCCAGCCGCATCAGCTCGGCCTGGATCGCCTGCTCGGTGCGCGAGTCCAGCGCCGAGGTCGCTTCGTCGAAGATCAGGATCGGCGGGTTCTTCAGCAGCGTGCGAGCGATCGCCACGCGCTGCTTCTCGCCGCCGGACAGCTTCAGCCCGCGCTCGCCGACCGGCGTGTCGTAGCCCTGCGGCAGTTCGCGGATGAAGGCGTCGATCTGCGCGGCGCGCGCGGCCTCGATGACCTCCTCGCGGCTCGCGCCCGGGCGGCCGTAGGCGATGTTGTAGTAGATGCTGTCGTTGAACAGCACCGTGTCCTGCGGCACGATGCCGATCGCGCGCCGCAGGCTGTCCTGCGTCACGGTGCGGATGTCCTGGCCGTCGACCAGCACCGCGCCGCTGCCGACGTCGTAGAAGCGGAACAGCAGCCGCGCCAGCGTCGATTTGCCCGAGCCGCTATGGCCGACCACCGCGGTGGTGGTGCCCGCGGCGATCGTGAAATCGACATCGTCGAGGATGCGCCGGTTGCTGTCGTAGCCAAAGCCGACATGGCTGAAGCGCACTTCGGCACCGCGCACGGCCAGCGGCCTGGCATCGGGCGCGTCGGCGACTTCGCGGTTGGTGCCGAGCAGCACGAACATCCGGTCCATGTCGGTGGTGGCCTGCTTGATCTCGCGATAGATCACGCCCAGGAAATTAAGCGGGATATACAGCTGGATCATCAGCGTGTTGACCAGCACCAGGTCGCCCAGCGTCAGCACGCCCTGCGCCACGCCGACGGTGGCGCGCCACAGGATCAGGATCAGGCCGATCGCGATGATCGCCTGCTGGCCGAAGTTCAGCAGCGACAGCGAGTTCTGCGAGCGGATCGCGGCGGTCCGGTAGGTGCGCAGGTTCTCGTCGTAGCGCGCGGCCTCGTAGGCCTCGTTGCCGAAATACTTGACGGTCTCGAAGTTCAGCAGCGAGTCGATCGCCTTCTGGTTGGCGCGCGAATCGAGCTCGTTCATCTTGCGGCGGAAGTGCGTGCGCCATTCGGTCACCACCACCGTGAAGACGATATAGGCGAGCAGCGCGCCGCCGGTGATCGCGGCGAACCAGATGTCGTAGTGCAGCAGGAAGAAGCCCATCACCAGCGCCATCTCGATCAGCGTCGGCAGGATGCTGTACAGCGAATACGAGATCAGCGACTGGATGCCGCGCGTGCCCCGTTCGATGTCGCGGCTCATGCCGCCGGTCTGGCGATCCAGATGGAAGCGCAGCGACAGGCTGTGCAGATGGCGGAACACCTGCAGCGCGATCTCGCGCACCGCGCTCTGCGTGACCTTGGAGAACAGGATCTCGCGCAGTTCGGTAAACAGCGTGGTCGACAGCCGCAGCAGGCCGTAGGCGACGATCAGGCCAGCCGGCACTGCCAGCAGCGCGCGCGGATCGCCTGGGGCGATGTTCATCGCATCGATCAGCCGCTTCATCAGCACCGGCACGCCGAGATTGGCCGCCTTGGCGGCCACCAGGCAGGTGAGCGCCAGCATCACGCGCCACTTGTAATGCCACAGATAGGGAAGCAGATTGCGCACGGTCTGCCAGTCGCTGCGCTGGCCGCGCGCGCCGGAGAACAGCGGCGAAGACGGGGCCGTGGGGGCCGGCTCGTCCGTCGTGGAATAGCGTCGCATACGTTAGAATTCGGGCCAATATGCGATTGTCGCAGAGTTCGGCCCGGGGGGTTTTTACCCCGCTTCGCCCTCCCCTGCGCCCCGCCTCGCCGCTAACCGGATGCACCATGAATCTGACCGAAACCCTGTCGTCCCTGCCTCCCGGCAAGAACCCCGCGCTGCGCGTGGTGCCGATGCCCGCCGATGCCAACGTGCACGGCGACGTGTTCGGCGGCTGGATCATGGCGCAGGTCGACATCGCCGGTTCGATTCCCGCGGTCGAGCGCGCGCAGGGCCGCGTCGCCACGGTCGCGGTCAATTCGTTCCTGTTCAAGCATCCGGTGTTCGTCGGCGACCTGGTCAGCTTCTATGCCGACATCGTCAAGACGGGGCGGACCTCGATCACCGTCGAGGTCGAGGTCTATGCGCAGCGGATGCGCCATAGCAACGAGATCGTCAAGGTCACCGAGGCCACGTTGACCTATGTCGCGACCGACGAGGAACGGCAGCCGCGGGTGCTGCCGAAGGTTTGAGGGTGTCGCTCGCGGCGGCATAGCGGGCGCCCTTGCCCTCTCCCCCGGCCCCTCTCCCGCGAGCGGGAGAGGGGAGAAAACCGACCGCAGCGTCAAGCTCTACCGATCGGGTTCTCCCTCTCCCCCTCAGGGGGAGAGGGCCGGGCAGAGGGGGTGGTTTCCCCCGCCCCAACCCTTCAACTGAACTTCGAGAAATCCGGCTTGCGTTTCTCGAAGAATGCCGTGAAGGCCTCCTTCGCTTCCGGTGACTGCAGCAGCCGGCGGAACACCGCGCCTTCCTGCGCCATCTGCGTTTCCATCTGCGCGGTTTCAACCCCCTTCATCAGCCGCTTGGTCTCCCGCAGCGACGACGCCGGCAGCGCCGCCAGCTTGCGCGCCTGCGCCAGCGCGAAGTCGTGCAGCTCGCCAGCCGCGACCACGCGCGTGACGAGGCCGATCTGCTGGGCCTCCTGCGCGCCGAACGGCTCGCCCAGCAGCAGCTTCTCGGCGGCGCGCTGGTAGCCGGCCAGGCGCGGCAGCAGCAGGCTCGACGCGGCCTCCGGGCACAACCCCAGCTGCACGAACGGCAGCGAGAAGCGCGCGCTCTCGGCCGCATAGACCAGGTCGCAATGCAGCAGCAGCGTGGTGCCGATGCCGACCGCCGGCCCGCTGACCGCCGCCACCAGCGGCTTGGCCGCATGGCTGATCTCGTGCAGGAACTGGAACACGGGCGCCTTGGCGGCATCCTCCCCGCTGCTCGGCGGCCGCTTCAGGAAGTCCTCGAGATCGTTGCCGGCGGTAAAGATCTCGTCCTTGCCGCGGATCACGATCGCCCGCACGGCGTCGTCGCTCGCGGCGGCCCGCAGCGCGTCGGCCATCTGCTGGTACATCGCCGCGGTGATCGCGTTCTTCTTGTCCAGGCGGTCGAACTCGATGGTCAGCACGCCTTGCTCGATGCGGGTCAGGATGCTCATGGTGTCTCCTTGGTGGTCGGTGTTCTTGTCGGTGGGGCGGGCGGCCGGAACCGGGCGGACCCCCGGGAGCCGCCCGCCAGAAGGACGGCCCACGGGACGGCTTGCAGAACGATTCGCGTCAAACCCGTTCGAAGATACCGGCGGCGCCCATGCCCGTGCCGACGCACATGGTCACCATGCCGTACTTCAGGTTGTGCCGGCGCAGCGCATGCACCACGGTGGCCGAACGGATTGCGCCGGTCGCGCCGAGCGGGTGGCCGAGCGCGATCGCGCCGCCCATCCGGTTCAGCTTGCCCGGATCGAGCCCCAGGTCGCGGATCACCGCCAGCGCCTGCGCGGCGAACGCCTCGTTCAGCTCGATCCAGTCGAGCTGGTCCTGCGTCATGCCGGCGGCCTTCAGCGCGGCGGGAATCGCTTCCTTCGGACCGATGCCCATGATCTCCGGCGGCACGCCGCGCACCGCGAACGACACGAAGCGCGCCAGCGGCACCAGGTTGCAGGCCTTCAGGATCTTCTCCGAGACCAGGATCAGCGCGCCGGCGCCGTCCGACGTCTGCGAGCTGTTGCCGGCGGTCACGCTGCCCTTGTTGGCGAACACCGGGCGCAGCTTTGCCAGCCCTTCGAGCGAGGTATCGGGACGCGGGCCCTCGTCCAGCGACAGCGTGCGGGTCTTGAGCTCGACCTCGCCGCTGGCCAGGTTCGGCAGCTTCTCGACGATCTCGACCGGCGTGATCTCGTCGGCGAACTCGCCTGCCTGCTGCGCGGCCAGCGCCTTCTGGTGCGAGGCCAGCGCGAAGGCGTCCTGGTCCTCGCGGCTGACCTTCCATTGGCGCGCGACCTGCTCGGCCGTCAAACCCATGCCGTAGGCAATGCCGACGTTCTCGTCGCGCGCGAAGATCGACGGCGACATCGATGGCGTATTGCCCATCATCGGCACCATGCTCATCGATTCGACGCCGGCGGCGATCATCACGTCGGCCTCGCCGACGCGGATGCGGTCGGCCGCCATCGCGACGGCGCTCAGGCCCGACGCGCAGAAGCGGTTCACGGTGATGCCGCCGACCGAGGTCGGCAGGCCCGACAGCAGCGCGCCGATGCGCGCGACGTTCAGGCCCTGCTGCGCTTCGGGAATCGCACAGCCGACGATGGCGTCCTCGATCAGCGCCGGGTCCAGGTTCGGTACCTGCGCCAGCGCGGCGCGCAGCGTGGTGGCCAGCAGATCGTCGGGCCGGTAGTGCTTGAACGCGCCCTTGGGCGCCTTGCCGATCGGCGTGCGGGTCGCGGCAACGATATAGGCGTCTTGCAGTTGTTTCATGATCGATTTCCTCGCGTGCCGATTAGTTGCGCACCGGCTTGCCGGTCTGCAGCATGCCCATGATGCGTTCCTGCGTCTTGGGGTTGCCCAGCAGTTCGATAAAGGCGCGGCGCTCCAGCGCCAGCAGCCATTCCTCGCTGACCAGCGCCCCTGCCTCGACGTCGCCGCCGCAGACCGCCTCGGCGATGCGCGAGGCGATCAGGAAGTCGTGCGCGGAGATGAAGCCGCCGTCGCGCATGTTGACCAGCGACGCCTTGATCGTGGCGATGCCCGAGCGGCCCGCCACGGGTACCAGTTCGCCCTGCGCGGGCGGACGGTAGCCGGCCTCGTGCAGCGCGCGCACCTCGCTGCAGGCGACGTGCAGCAGCTCGTGCACGTTGAAGACGATCGGATCGGTGGGCTGCAGATAGCCCATCTGCCGCGCCTCCAGCGCCGAGCCCGAGACCTTGGCCATCGCCGCGTTCTGGAAGCGCTGCGTCAGGAACTGCAGATAGTTCG
Source organism: Cupriavidus sp. UGS-1 (assembly GCF_021213615.1). NCBI lineage: Bacteria > Pseudomonadati > Pseudomonadota > Betaproteobacteria > Burkholderiales > Burkholderiaceae > Cupriavidus > Cupriavidus sp. UGS-1. The sequence continues at coordinate 483,369 of NZ_JAJQJF010000002.1, forward strand.
TGCTGCCCGCCGCCTGCGCCGCGCGCGCGGCCGCCAGCGCGGCGTCCTTCAGGCCGCCGCCGGCCGGCACCAGCCCCACGCCGACCTCGACCAGGCCCACATAGGTCTCCAGCGCGGCCACGCGCCGGGCCGAATGCAGCATCAGCTCGCAGCCGCCGCCCAGCGCGATGCCCGACGCCGCCGATACCACCGGCACCGCGGCGTACTTGACGCGCATCATGCCGTCCTGGAACTTCCTGACGAAGGGCTCGACGCCCTTGGCGCCGCCCATCATGAAGGCCGGCATCGCGGCCTCCAGGTTCGCGCCCGCCGAGAACGGACCGCCCGGCGCGCCCAGCTGCAGCGAGGTCGGCTGCCACACCACCAGGCCCTTGTAGGCGCTCTCGGCGAGGTCGATCGCGCGGATCAGCCCGTCGATGGTGTCCGGTCCGATCGTGTTCATCTTGCTGTTGAACGAGATCACCAGCACGTCGTCCTGGCCCTCGCAGACCCAGATCCGCACCGCGTCGTTCTGCTCGACGGTGCGGCCGGCCTTGCGCGGATCGACCGCGTCGCTGCCCTTCAGGGCGGCGCGGAAGGCCTGGCGGCGATAGACCGGCAGCGCGCTGCGGCCGGCGAACGACTGCGTGGCCGGCGACCACGAGCCCTGCGCCGAATGCACGCCCTGGTTGTCGGCGACCGGGCCGGCGAAGACCCAGTCGGGCAGCGGCGCCTTCGACAGCGCCTTGCCGGCCTCGATGTCTTCCTTGACCCATTGCGCGACCTGCTGCCAACCGGCGGCCTGCCAGTCCTCGAACGGGCCCGAGTTCCAGCCGAAGCCCCAGCGGATCGCCAGGTCGACGTCGGCGGCCGAACCGGCAATCTGCTCGAGATAGACGGCGATGTAGTGGAACACGTCGCGGAAGATCGCCCACAGGAACTGCGCCTGCGGATTGCCCGATTCGCGCAGCAGCTTGATGCGCTCGGCCGGTTCCTTCTTCAGCATGCGCGCGACGATCTCGTCGGCCTTGCCGCCGGCGTCGACATACTGGCCGGTCTTCGCGTCGAGCACCTTGATCTGCTTGCCTTCCTTCCTGTAGAAGCCGGCGCCGGTCTTCTGGCCCAGCGCGCCGGCATCGACCAGCGACTTGAGCACCGCGGGCGTCTGGTAGACCGGCGCGAACGGATCGTCCTGCAGGTTGTCCTGCATGGTCCTGATCACGTGGGCCATCGTGTCCAGGCCCACCACGTCGGCGGTGCGGAAGGTCGCGGACTTGGCGCGGCCCAGCTTGCTGCCGGTCAGGTCGTCGACCACGTCGAACGGAATGCCGTACTTCTCGGCCTCGGCGAACACGGCCAGGATCGAGAAGATGCCGACGCGGTTGGCGATGAAGTTCGGCGTGTCCTTGGCGCGCACCACGCCCTTGCCGAGCGTGGTGGTCAGGAAGGCTTCGAGGCGATCCAGGATCGCCGGCTGCGTGGCCTCGGTCGGGATCAGCTCGACCAGATGCATGTAGCGCGGCGGATTGAAGAAGTGCACGCCGCAGAAGCGCGCCTTCAGCTCGGCATCGAAGCCGTCGGACAGCGCGGTGATCGACAGGCCCGAGGTATTGGTGGCGAAGATCGCGTCGGCGCCCAGGTGCGGCGCGACCTTCCTGTACAGGTCGTGCTTCCAGTCCATGCGCTCGGCGATCGCCTCGATCACCAGGTCGCATTCCTTCAGCAGCGCGAGGTCGTCCTCGTAGTTGGCGGCGCGGATCAGGCCGGCGTCGTCCTTCAGGCCGAGCGGCGCCGGGGACAGCTTCTTCAGGTTGTCGATGGCCCGCAGCACGATGCCGTTCTTGGGGCCTTCCTTGGCCGGCAGGTCGAACAGCACCACCGGCACGCGGGCATTGACGAGGTGGGCCGCGATCTGCGCGCCCATGACGCCGGCACCGAGCACGGCGACTTTCTTGACGATGAAATTGGACATGCGCGCTCCTGGTAGTGAGCGGTTGAACAGGTGGGGTCGGATGGTACGGTCGCTGCCATTTCCCTTGGCGGGTCCTCTCCCCTCTCCCGCCTCGCGGGAGAGGGGCTGGGGGAGAGGGCATCGGCGCTCCCAGCACGCGATATCGCTGGATCGACCGCCGCTTTCCCTCTCCCCTACCCCTCCCCCGCAAGCGGGAGAGGGGAAAACCGTAGAGCGGGCAACGACCTGGCTTTTCTCCGACCGATCAGAACAATTCCGCGTCCAGCGCCATCAGCGGCGCGGCGCCGGCGCGCGCCATGCGGATCTGCGCGGCGGTCTCCGGCAGCAGCTTGGCGAAATAGAAGCGCGCGGTGGCCAGCTTGGCGGTGTAGAACTTGTCGCCGCCGCCGTCCTGCGTCCCCTGCTTCTCCAGCGCGATCTTCGCCATGCGGGCCCAGAAATAGGCGAACACCAGGTGGCCGACCACGCGAAGGTACGGCACCGCGGCGGCGCCGACCTCGTCGGGATTGGCCATCGCCTTCATGCCGATCTCCATCGTCAGCTTCTGCACCTTGTCGCCCAGGTCCGCCAGCGGATTGACGAACTCCTGCATCGCCTCGTTGGTGCCCTCGGCCTCGACGAACTCCTGCACGATCTTGCCGAAGGCCTTCATCTTCGCGCCCATGTCGCCGAGGATCTTGCGGCCCAGCAGGTCCAGCGCCTGGATCGTGTTGGTGCCCTCGTAGATCATGTTGATGCGGGCATCGCGCACGTACTGCTCCATGCCCCATTCGGAGATATAGCCGTGGCCGCCGAACACCTGCATCCCTTCGTTGGTGGCGATGAACGCATTGTCGGTCAGGAAGGCCTTGATCACCGGCGTCAGCAGCGCGACCAGGTCGCCGGCCTGCTTGCGCACGGCCTCGTCCGGGTGCGACAGCTCGCGGTCGATCTGCAGCGCGGTCCAGTAGCTGAACGCGCGGCCGCCTTCGGCGAAGGCCTTCTGCGTCAGCAGCATGCGGCGCACGTCCGGGTGCACGATGATCGGATCGGCCGGCTTGTCCGGTGCCTTCGGCCCGGTCAGCGAACGCATCTGCAGCCGCTCCTTCGCGTAGGCCGCCGAGTTCTGGTAGGCGACCTCGGTCAGCCCCAGGCCCTGCATGCCGACGCCGAGCCGCGCGGCGTTCATCATCACGAACATCGCGTTCAGGCCCTTGTTCGGCTCGCCGACCAGCCAGCCGCGCGCGCCGTCCAGGTTCATCACGCAGGTGGCATTGCCGTGGATGCCCATCTTGTGCTCGATCGATCCGCAGACGATGCCGTTGCGCTCGCCCGGATTGCCGTCGGCGTCGGGAATGAACTTCGGCACCACGAACAGCGAGATGCCCTTGGTGCCCTGCGGCGCGTCAGGCAGGCGCGCCAGCACCAGATGGATGATGTTGGCCGACAGGTCGTGCTCGCCCGCCGAGATGAAGATCTTGGTGCCGGTCAGGCTGTACGAGCCATCGTCCAGCGGTTCGGCCCTGGTGCGCAGGATGCCCAGGTCGGTGCCGCAGTGCGGCTCGGTCAGGCACATCGTGCCGGTCCACTCGCCCGATACCAGCTTGGGCAGGTAGCGCTGCTGCAGCTCCGGGGTGCCGTGCGCGTGCAGCGCCTCGTAGGCCCCGTGCGACAGGCCGGGGTACATGGTCCAGGCCTGGTTCGCCGAGTTCAGCATCTCGTAGAGCGCGTTGTTGACCAGGATCGGCAGGCCCTGGCCGCCGAATTCGGGATCGCACGCCAGCGCCGGCCAGCCGGCCTCGACGTACTGCCGGTAGGCTTCCTTGAAGCCGGACGGCGCGGTCACGACGCCGTCGCCGTGGTGGGTGCAGCCCTCGCGGTCGCCGCTCTGGTTCAACGGGAAAATGACTTCCGAGCAGAACTTGCCGGCTTCCTCGATGACCTGGTTGATGGTGTCCGCGTCGATGTCCGCGTGCGGCGGCATCGCCTTGAGCTCGGCCTCGACGCCGAGCAGTTCGTGCAGCACGAATTGCATGTCGCGCAGCGGAGCGGTGTACTGGCCCATCAAGATCTCCTTTGGAGTTGGCGAAGCCGCCGCGCCGCTCGTGCTTCCAGCACGCTATGCCCGCGGCGGCATCAGGTACGGTAGGACTGAATCAGCTTGTTGAGCGCGACCATGGCAAGCTCGGCGCTGTCGGGCAGGCGCAGGAAGCGGGCGTCGTGATGCAGCCCCAGTTCGAGGCTGTACATCTCGAACAGCATCAGCCGCGGATCGCAGTCCGCGCGCAGATGGCCTTCTTCCTTGGCCTGTTCGATCGCGCGTGTCAGCGCGGCCCGCCAGATCGTGACGCTCTTGATCAGCTCGTCGCGCACCGGGCTTTCCGCGCGGTCATCGTATTCGACCGCCCCGCTGATGTAGATGCAGCCGGTGGTGACTTCCTGGATCCGCTTTTCCATCCAGCGCCGCACCATCGACCACAGCCGCGGCAGACCGCGCGGCTCGTTCAGCGAGGGATAGAAGACCTCCTGCTCGAACCGGCGGTGATACTCGCGCACCACCTCCACCTGCAGGTCTTCGCGCGAACCGAAATGCGCGAACACGCCGCTCTTGCTCATTTGCATGCGTTCCGCGAGCAGACCGATCGTCAAACCTTCGAGTCCGTCGCGGGACGACAATTCCAGTGCGGCGTCGAGAATCGCCACGCGCGTCATCTCCCCCTTGCGCATCGGGGTGGGAGAAGCGTTGGCGGCGGATTCGAGACGGGCTGACTGGTGTCGCATGATTTTTCTCCGTACTTTTTGCGGCATCGGTTCGCGATGCCGCGCTTGGCCCTGGCCGGTGATGTCGATCGCCGCCGGCCCGCAGGGTAGAGCGGAGCCGGGGCGGCGAATGCACGCAGTCTAAGCCAAAAAAGAACGGTCGTTCAGATTATTCTGGCCGCGCCTGCCGCTATCAAGTTTTTAATTAGACCTTCGTTTCTAAACCGCGCGCCGGCCGAACTGCGGTGCAACATCCGGCGGTCCGCATCGGTGGCGAGGCCGACGTGCCGGTGCGCGCCGCATTTTGCCGCAAGGCAGCACCGGCATGCCACGCTCAGTAGCGGCCAGCGGCCCCGGCCACCATGACGCCGAAGCGCAACAGCATGTACGCCATCCAGTCCAGGCAGCGCCGCAGGCGTCCGCGGCGGGCATGATCCTCGGGCACGACCCGGGCGCTGCGCAGCGCGATCGCCCGTTCCAGCTCGCGGCGCAGCCCGGCGGCAAAGGCCTCGTCGTAGACCGCGACATTGGCCTCGCGCGCCAGCAGCAGGCTGAACGGATCCATATTGCTGGAACCGACCGTCGCCCAGCTGTCGTCGACCACCGCGACCTTGGCGTGCAGGAAGCTCTCGGCGTATTCGTGGATCTCGACGCCGGCCTCGAGCAGCGTCGCGTACAGCGCGTGGGTCGCGTAGTGCTGCAGCCTGTATTCGACCATGCCTTGCAGCAGCAGCCGTACCCGCACGCCGCGGCGGCGGCAGGCCAGCAGCGCGCGCCGCATCTTGGCCCCGGGCAGGAAATAGGCGTTGGCGATGATCACGTCGTGCCGCGCCGCGCCCAGCGCCTGCAGATAGGCGCGCTCGATGGTGCGGCGGTTGCGCAGGTTGTCGCGCAGCAGCAGCGCGGCGCGCACGCCGCCGCCGTCGGCCGGCGCGGGCAGCGGGCCCTGCGGCAGCGGAAACTCGCCGGCCAGGCCCGACAGGCCGCCGGCCAGCCCCCCGCCCTGCATCTCGCCGCGCAGCGCGAGCCGCCACCACAGCCGCTCGGCGCTCAGCGCGATCTGGCTCGCCAGCGGACCGGTGACCCGCACCGCGAAGTCGTAGCGCGGACCGAGCTGCGCCTCGTCGAAAGGGCCGTGATTGTGGTCGTCGATGATGTTGATGCCGCCGACAAAGGCGATGCGCCGGTCGATCACCGCCAGCTTGCGGTGCAGCCGGCGCAGATGCCGGCGCGCCAGCCGGAAGCCGCGCAGCGGCCGATAGACGCGCAGCCTGACGCCGCCCTGCTCCAGGCGCTCGACCAGCGGCGCCGGCATGTCGCCGGCGCCGAAGCCGTCGACCAGCAGGTGCACGCGCACGCCGCGCTCGACCGCGCGCAGCAGCGCGTCGGCGACCGCCTGGCCGACCTCGTCGTCGGCATAGATATAGGTCTCCAGCGAGACCGACAGCACCGCCTGGTCGATCGCCGCGATCAGCGCGGGAAAGTAGTCGGCGCCGCCGCGCAGCAGCTCGACGCGATTGCCGCCGACCGGCCGGCCGGGCCCGCCGCGCAACAGGCGGGAGCCGTGGCGCGCGTCGAGGGTCGTGGCGGCGGCCGCCTCCGTCGTGCCTTCCACCGCATGGGCGACGGCGGTCATGGAAGAGCGGACGGATTCGCTTGGGCTCTCGGGCAAGGACATGACGGCATTATCGGTCACCTGGCGGCGGAAACGCCACCCGGCGCGCAGCGGCGCGGGATGTCGAACCAGGCATCGGGTCCGGCGCGGGGCAGGCGGAACAGGACGGACGGGCGCGGCCCGACTCTGCTATCGTCGCGATTTATTCCCGACTTTGTTCCCGATTTTGTTCCCCACTTCGTTGGCGGCTGCGATGGCGTCTGCATTGACAGCCTGTCCACGACATCGTCCCACCCTCGCCCCCGCGCACTGAGCTGATTCGATCGTGAAGGTTTTCGGTATCGCCGGCACTTCCGGCAGCGGCAAGACCACCTTGCTGGACCAGTTGATCCCCCGCTTCGTCGCCGCCGGCCTGCGCGTGGCCGGCATCAAACACACCCATCACGGATTCGACCCGGACACCCCGGGCAAGGATTCGTGGCGCATGCGCGAGGCCGGCTGCGCCAATGTGGTGCTGGTCGGCGCGCGCCACCTGACGCTGATGCGCCGCTACGACGAAGGCGCGCCCTCGCCCGAACTGGCCGACGCGCTGGCGGTGCTGCCCGCCGATACCGACCTGGTTCTGGTCGAGGGATACAAGCACAGCGACGTGCCCAAGCTAGAGGTCTATCGTCCCGGCCATGGCCGGCCGCCGCTGTGGCCCGACGTGCCCGGCATCGTCGGCGTCGCCACGGACGACCCCGAGCAGGTGGCCGCGCTGACCCGGCTGCCGGTGCTCGACCTGAACCGGATCGACGCCATCGAGGCCTTCGTGCGGGAGCAGGCCGGACTGTCGCTGAAGCGAAAGCTGTAGCGCGGCTTCGCCGCCGGGCCAGCGAACCCGGCGACTAGCCGGCCGCGCCCGCCGTCTCGTCGCTGTGCCGCGGATTGACCTCGGGCACCTGCGGCCGCGCAAGCTCGGCGACCAGCGGCACATGGTCCGAGCGCTGCGCCCAGTCGCGTCCTGTCAGCACGCGGGCACGCTCGATCTCGAAACCGCGCACATAGATCCGGTCGAGCTGCCACCACGGCATATGGCTCGGAAAGGTATGCAGCCGCGACCCGCGCGCATGCGAGGCTTCCAGCGCGCCGAGCGTATTGCAGATCAGCGCGTCAAGCCGGTGGTTCCAGTCGTTGAAGTCGCCGGCGATCACCAGCGGCGCGTCCGCCGGCACCACGTTGCGCACCCGTTCGACCAGCGCCTCGGCCTGGCGCGCCCGGCTGCGCGCGAACAGGCCGAAATGCACGCAGATCAGATGCGCCTCGATGCCGTGGACATCGGCCACCGCATGCAGCAGCCCGCGCTGCTCGAAGCGATGGTCCGAGATATCGAGGTTCTCCGACATCAGGATCGGATGGCGAGACAGGATCGCGTTGCCATGGTGGCCATGGTCGTAGACCGCGTTGCGGCCGTAGACCGAATGCGGATAGGCGTCGGTCGCCAGGTAGTTCAGCTGCGTGTAGTCGGAATCAAACAGCGCGGCGGCCACCAGGCGATCGTTGCGGTCCTGCACTTCCTGCAGGAACACGATGTCGGCGTCGACCGTCTGCAGGCCGTCGCGGACGTGCTGGATGCGCGGGCGGCGCGCGAAGCCGGTCAGTCCCTTGTGAATGTTGTACGTGACCACGCGCAACTTCATCGCGTCCCTCCGGCCAGGCCGGCGCCCGCGACGGCGGCGGGGCCGGCGGCGTCCGTCGCACAGGCGGTCGCACAGGCGGTCGCCCCGGCCGCGGCGCGCCAGGCCAGCTGGCGGACCGCCTCGGCATTGCTCGACGAGAAGCAGCGCGCGGCCGCCTGCTCCCACGGCAGCCAGACCGACTGCAGATGCTCGCGCGGCGCCAGCGTGACCGGCAGCGGCCGGTCGACGCACAGGCCGAACCAGTGCTCGACGTTGCGCGTGACCCCGGGCGCGTAGCGATGGCGCCATTCGGGGTAGATCTCGTATTCGATATGGTGGCCCCAGTCCTGCAGCCGGTGCTCGCTCGCGACGATGCCGGTCTCCTCGGCCACCTCGCGGGCGGCGGTCAATGCCAGGGGTTCGTCGGGGGTATCGAGGCTGCCGGTGACCGATTGCCAGAAGCCGGGACGGTCGGCCCGCTCCAGCAGCAGGACCTGCAGATCGGTCGTATGAATCACGACCAGCACGGATTCGGGAATCTTGTAGGGCATGGGATCGGACGGGAACAGGCTGACAAGCTTAACGCAGTTGCCTGATGGCGCCACCGGGGTTAGTCCGACAAGCCCTGGAGGCGTGGGGGTGATGTGATGAAGAAGGCACGGAGGGGTGCTCTCGGTGTCCTCCCTCTCCCCTCAGGGGGAGAGGGTTGGGCAGAGGGGGGGTGGTTTTCATACCGCGAAGGCATAACGACCGCCCCCTGCCCTCTCCCCCGCCCCTCTTCCGCAAGCGGGAGAGGGGAGAAAATCGTTGGGATCGGACTGACTCTCCCGGCAAGCAAGAGAGCGACAAAACCTGGCGCTCAGGCGCGCTCTTCCCGGACGGAAGCTTCGCGCACCCAGCTGTCGAACACGTCGGGTGAGTCGCCGTGGCCCCAGGCGGCGCGCAACTGCTGCATCAGCGGCGCCAGCGATTCGGTGTAGCGCGCCGCGGCCGCGTGCGCCTCGGTCGCCAGCGCCTCGGCGGCCTGGGTGGCGCGCGCCTGCATCTCGGTGCGGGCCTGTGCGACCTCCTTCTCGCGCTGGCCCAGCGCGTGGTACTTCTGGATCAGGAAGCGCTGGTAGTCGCCGCCTTCGCCCTGCGGGGCCTGCGCGGCCTGGGCGTTCACCTGTTCGAAGCGCAGCACGATGCTGGCGGTCTCCTGCTCGATCTGCGCGGCCTCGGCCACCAGCGCCTGGGCCGCGTCCTGCAGCGCCAGCGCGTCGCGGCGGCGGGCCTGCAATTGCGCGGCCATCGTTTCGAAGGTGCGCTGCGCGGCCAGGTAGGCCTGCACCACGGGCTGCGGCGCCACCACCAGCAGCGGATCGGCCCCGCTGCCGCGGCGGCCCGGCAGCAACGCGTCTTCGGGCAGGCGCAGGTTGCCGACCTCCTCGAGCCAGCGCCCGCGCGCCATCACCGCCGCCACGGTGTCCAGCGCCACGCGCCGCAGCGCCTCGGCGCGCTGCATCTGCACCGCGCCGCCCTCGGCCGCCGCGCTGCCGACCTGGGCGGCATGCGCGATATCGGGAACGCAGGCGGCCACCGTGGTCGCCACCGATTCCGACATCGCCTGCGCGGACCTGCGCACCGCGCGGCGCAGCTCGAAGCGCGCCAGCAGCATCATCACCAACCCGGCGACCAGCCAGGTCAGGATCGTCTCCGCATGCTGCAGCAGGAATTGGCGGATCAGTTCGATATCCAGTGTCACCTTTGTTCTCCGTTGTCAGGCGCTGCTGCCGGTGGCAGCCCGATGGATGACCCAGCGAGGTGGCCGATCGTTCCCACGGGAAACAATTGGAAACCTCGATCGCCCTCCCCAGCCTACACAAACAAAAAACGGCCGCGCTCGCGCACGGCCGTCGTCTCTCGCTAGCTCGCCAGCGGCATCACGCCGAAGCCTTCGGCTCGGGCGTGCGCAGCCGGATATGCAGCTCGCGCAGCTGCTTCTCGTCGACCGAGCTCGGCGCCTGCGTCAGCAGATCCTGCGCGCGCTGGGTCTTCGGGAACGCGATCACGTCGCGGATCGAATCGGCGCCGGCCATCATCGTGACGATGCGGTCCAGGCCGAAGGCGATGCCGCCATGCGGGGGCGCGCCGTACTGCAGCGCGTCCAGCAGATAGCCGAACTTGGCGCGCGCCTCTTCCTCGTTGATCTTCAGCGCGCGGAACACCTTGCTCTGCACGTCCTCGCGATAGATCCGCACCGAGCCGCCGCCGATTTCCCAGCCGTTGAGCACCATGTCGTAGGCCTTGGCGATGCACTTGCCCGGATCGGTGGCCAGGTATTCCAGATGCTCGTCCTTCGGGCTGGTGAACGGGTGGTGCATCGCGACCCAGCGGGCGTCTTCCTCGTCGTACTCGAACATCGGGAAGTCGACGACCCACAGCGGCTTCCACGCGTCCTCGAACAGGCCGTTGGCCTTGCCGAATTCCGAGTGGCCGATCTTCAGGCGCAGCGCGCCGATCGCGTCGTTGACCACCTTGGCCTTGTCGGCGCCGAAGAACAGGATGTCGCCGTCCTGCGCGCCCGAGCGCTTCAGGATCTCCGCGATGGCGGCGTCATGCAGGTTCTTGACGATCGGCGACTGCAGGCCGTCGCGGCCCTTGGCCACTTCGTTGACCTTGATCCAGGCCAGGCCCTTGGCGCCGTAGATCGCGACGAACTGCGTATAGGCATCGATCTCGCCGCGCGAGATCTGGCCGCCGCCGGGCACGCGCAGCGCGACCACGCGGCCGTTGTCGCTGTTGGCCGGACCCGAGAACACCTTGAAGTCGACGTCCTTCATGACCTCGGTCAGCTCGGTGAATTCGAGCTTGACGCGCAGGTCCGGCTTGTCCGAGCCGAAGCGGGCCATCGCCTCGCGGAACTCCATCACCGGGAAGCGGTCGTCCAGCGCCACGCCGATGGTGTTCTTGAACACCGTGCGGATCATGTTCTCGAACAGGTCGCGGATGTCCTGCTCGGTCAGGAACGAGGTCTCGCAGTCGATCTGCGTGAATTCCGGCTGGCGGTCGGCGCGCAGGTCCTCGTCGCGGAAGCACTTGGTGATCTGGTAGTAGCGATCGAACCCCGACACCATCAGCATCTGCTTGAACAGCTGCGGCGACTGCGGCAGCGCGAAGAAGTGGCCCGGGTTGACCCGCGACGGCACCAGGTAGTCGCGCGCGCCTTCCGGCGTGCTCTTGCCCAGCATCGGCGTCTCGATGTCGATGAAGCCCTGCTCGTCCAGGTACTTGCGCACTTCCATCGCGACCTTGTAGCGCAGGCGCAGGTTGTACTGCATCTGCGGGCGGCGCAGGTCCAGCACGCGGTGCGTCAGGCGCGTGGTCTCCGACAGGTTGTCGTCGTCGAGCTGGAACGGCGGCGTGACCGACGGGTTCAGCACGGTCAGCTCGTGGCACAGCACCTCGATCTTGCCCGAGGTCAGGTTGGCGTTCTCGGTGCCGGCCGGGCGCGCGCGCACCTTGCCGGTCACGCGGATGCAGAACTCGTTGCGGATGTCCTCGGCGACCTTGAACATCTCCGGGCGGTCCGGATCGCAGACGACCTGCACCAGCCCTTCGCGATCGCGCAGGTCGATGAAGATCACGCCGCCGTGGTCGCGGCGCCGTTGCACCCAGCCGGTCAGGGCCACTTCCTGGCCGGTCAGTTGTTCGGTCACGAGACCGCAGTAGTGAGTTCGCATGGAGGACATAGGAGAAATTCCCGGTAAGGCGCGGCCGCGCTCGGGCGGCCCGCGGTCAATTGGAGTGCGATGGGTCGGCGGCGGACACGTTGGCCGCGGCGCCGGCAGCGGCGCCGGCGGCGCGGTTCGGCGCGGCCTTGCGCGGCAGCTCGGCCGGCGCGACCACACCCATCGACACGATGTATTTCAGGGCGGCATCGACGGTCATGTCGAGCTCGATGGTGTCGGCCTTGGGCATCATCAGGAAGAAGCCCGAGGTCGGATTCGGCGTGGTGGGCACGTAGACGCTGACGTATTCGCCCTGCAGGTGGTTCTGCACGTCGCCGCCGGGCCGGCCGGTCAGGAAGGCGATGGTCCACGAGCCCTCGCGCGGGTACTGCACCAGCAGCGCCTTGCGGAAGGCGTTGCCCGACGAGGACAGCAGCGTGTCGGAGACCTGCTTGACGCTGGAATAGATCGGCCCCACCACCGGGATATGGTGCAGCAGCGCTTCCCACCAGCGCACCAGGCGCTGGCCGATGAAGTTGTGCGCCAGCACGCCGACCAGCAGGATGAACAGCAGCGTCAGGATCGCGCCCAGGCCGGGCACGCGCATGCCGAACAGCTGGCGGTCGAACTGCCAGGCCTCGGGCAGCAGCGCGAGGCTCTGGTCCATCGTGCCGATGATCAGGCTGAGCACCCACAGCGTGATGCCCAGCGGCACCAGCACCAGCAGGCCGGTCAGGAACCAGGTCTTCAGTGCGGAAGTCTTCTTGTTGGTTGCCACGTTCCTTCCTGGTTCAGTGGCAGGCGCAGGCGCTGCCGCAGCCGCCGGCCGCGCTCGCCCCGCTGGCGGACGCGGACGTCTCGGCCGGCTTGGCCGCGCCGGCGTCGGCGGTGCTGCTCGCGCCCGAGCTGGCGCCCGTGCTGGCACTGCCGCCGTTGTTGCCCCCGCGGAAATCGGTCACATACCAGCCCGAACCCTTGAGCTGGAACCCGGCCGCGGTCAGCTGCTTCTTGAAGGCCCCCGCCGTATTGCAGGATGGGCAGTCGGTGAGCGGGGCATCGCTCATTTTCTGCAGCACATCGCGCCCATGGCCGCAGGCGTCGCAACGGTAGGCATAGATCGGCATCGTGGTTCTCCGGGAGATCCCCATTGGCTCAACCAGGGGATCGACAAAGGGGTCGACAAAAAATCAAAGGAAATCAACGCGCGCGGCCGGCGCGGCGTACCAGGCTGTCGCCCGCCACCGTCCGGCCATGCAAAGCCTTGAATTATAAACCGTTTGGACGCCGTTGCCGCCGGAAAAGCGGCCGGCCTGGGGCGCAGACCGGCCGATTGGCGGCCGGGGCGCAAATCGGCCGCGCGGCAGCCCTTTCCGCCGGCAAATCAGGCGATGTGCACTTCCTTGACCGGCGGGCGGTCGCCGATCCACTGCGGCAGCAGCGAGCCGAACACCATGCCGCCCAGCGAGAACAGCAGGCCGACCATCTGCGGCGGCACCGCGGCATCGGCGAAGGCAATCTCGGCGACCAGCCACGAGCTCAGTCCCAGCAGGATCGCTGCCAGTCCGCCCTGGCGGGTGGCGCGCTTCCAGAACAGGCCGAAGGCCAGCGGCACGAAGGACGACACCAGCGTGACCTTGTACGCATTCTCGACCATATGGAAGATCGACAGATGCGAGTTCAGCGCGAACAGCGTGACCGCCACGGTGAAGACCAGCACCACGGCCTGCATCACGCGCAGGAAGCGCCGGTCGTCCAGGTGGCGGAAATACGGCCGCAGGATGTTCTCGGCGAACGTCACCGACGGCGCCAGCAGCGTGGCCGACGCGCAGCTCTTGATCGCCGACAGCAGCGCGCCGAAGAACATCACCTGGGCGAACAGCGGCGCGTGATCGAGAATCAGCGTCGGCAGGATCAGCTGCGAGTCGGTATCGATAAAGCGCTGCACCATCGCCGGATCGATCAGCGTGGCCGAATACGCCAGGAACATCGGGATGAAGGCAAAGCAGAAGTACAGCACGCCGCCCAGCACCGAGGCGCGCGCGGCGATGTTTTCGGTGCGCGACGAGGTGACCCGCTGGAACACGTCCTGCTGCGGGATCGAGCCGAGCATCATCGTAAACAGCGCGGCGGCAAAGCCGATGATCTGGATCAGGTCGAGCTCGGGCAGGAATTCGAACTTGCCCGCCGCGGCCGCGTGCGACACCACCGCCGACACGCCGCCGGCCTGGCCGCTGACCTCGTAGCCGATGTACAGCATGCCGATCACGATGATGATCATCTGGATGAAATCGGTGATCGCCACCGACCACATGCCGCCGAACAGCGTGTAGATCAGCACGCTGGCGGCGCCGATCATCATGCCGGCGTCCTGCGACAGCGCGCCGTCCGAGACGGTATAGAAGACCAGCCCGAGCGCCTTGATCTGCGCGGCGACCCAGCCCAGGTAGGACACCACGATGCACAGCGTGGTCAGGATCTCGGCCAGCCGCCCGTAGCGGTTGTGATAGTAGTCGCCGATCGTCAGCAGGTTCATCCGGTACAGCGGACGGGCGAAGAACAGGCCGACCAGGATCAGGCACAGCGACGAGCCGAACGGGTCGGACACCACGCCGGACAGCCCTTCCTTCAGGAATACCGCGGGAATGCCGAGCACGGTCTCGGAGCCGAACCAGGTCGCGAACACGGTCGCGGTGACCACGTAGAACGGCAGGCTGCGGCCCGCCACGGCGAAGTCGGTCGTGTTGCGCACGCGCAGCGCGGCCCACAGGCCGATGCCGACCGAGATTACCCAGTAGATGATGACAAACCAGATCAGCATGCTGCTGCCCTATCCCAAAGAGCCCAGGGGCCAAGAAACCGAATGGCGGACGGCGGCAAGGTGCGCGCGCCCGCAGTCCAATTCATCGGTCGGGGCCGCGTGGGTGGCGGATCGGGTGCCCTGGGACGAGCACTGGCCTGCGGTCGTAGCCGAATCAAAACGCGGATTATAGCGATGCAAGCGGCGATACAAGCGCGCCCTGCCAAAAAAATCGGCAGCGGCGCGGGCCGTCGGCACGGGCTGGATCGGCGACGGCGGCAGGCCGACGCTGGGTCGAACCCTCAACCGAACCAGTCGACCAGCTGCGTGGCCACAACCGCGATCGCCACGGCGCCGATCAGCAGCAGCCCGATCGCCAGCATCCGGTTGGTGCGGCGCTGCTCGACCACCAGCGCCGCCAGCAGGCGGTCCTGCTGGCCGTTGTTGACCAGCGCGCGGCGCTCCAGGAACTGGTGCGCCAGCCGAGGAAAGTCCGGGAGCATCTTGGCCCACTGCGGCGCCTCGACCTGGATGCGTTCCCAGGCGCCCCGCCAGCCGACCTGCTCGTGCATCCAGCGCTCGAGATAGGGCTTGGCGGTCTTCCACAGGTCCAGGTCCGGGTCCAGCTGGCGGCCCAGCCCTTCGATATTGAGCAGCGTCTTCTGCAGCAGCACCAGCTGCGGCTGGATCTCGACGTTGAAGCGGCGCGAGGTCTGGAACAGCCGCATCAGCACCATGCCCAGCGAGATCTCCTTCAGCGGCTTGTCGAAGTACGGCTCGCAGCAGGCGCGCACCGCGCTTTCCAGCTCCTCGACCCGGGTCTGCGGCGGCACCCAGCCCGACTCGACGTGCAGCAGCGCGACGCGGTGGTAGTCGCGGCGGAAGAACGCGATGAAATTCTGCGCCAGATAGTTCTTGTCGAACTCGGACAGCGCGCCGACGATGCCGAAGTCCAGCGCGATATAGCGGCCGAAGGTCTCGGGCTGCACCGACACCAGGATGTTGCCCGGATGCATGTCGGCGTGGAAGAAGCCGTCGCGGAACACCTGCGTGAAGAAGATCTCGACGCCCTCCTCCGCCAGCCGGTGCAGGTCGACCCCGGCGGCCTTCAGCGATTCGGTGCGCGAGATCGGGATGCCGTGCATCCGCTCCATCACGAACACCTCGCTGCTGCAGAAGTCCCAGAACACTTCCGGCACCAGCAGCAGCTCGGTGTCCTGGAAGTTGCGGCGCAGCTGGCTGGCGTTGGCCGCCTCGATCATCAGGTCGAGCTCGTCATGCAGGTACTTGTCGAACTCGGCGACCACCTCGCGCGGCTTGAGCCGCTTGCCGTCGGCCGACACCCGCTCGATCCAGACCGCGACATCGCGCATCAGCGCCAGGTCGCTGTCGATCACCGGCAGCATGCCGGGCCGCAGCACCTTGACCGCGACCTCGCGGCCGCGATACGGGCCGGCCTTCAGCGTGGCGAAATGCACCTGCGCGATCGACGCGCTGGCGACCGGCTGGTGCTCGAAGGTCTCGAACAGCTGCGTCAGCGGCCGGCCCAGCGAGCGCTCGATGATGGCGACCGCGACGGCCGGATCGAACGGCGGCACCTGGTCCTGCAGCAGCGCCAGTTCGTCGGCGATGTCGGCCGGCAGCAGGTCGCGCCGGGTCGACAGCACCTGGCCGAACTTGACGAAGATCGGCCCCAGCCGCGTCAGCGCCAGCCGCAGCCGCACGCCGCGCGGCACGGTATCGAGCTTGCGTCCGATGGTGATGACCCTGACCAGCAGGCGGATATGCCGGTTCTGGAAACCGGACAGCACCAGCTCGTCCAGGCCGTAGTAGAAGATGACAAAGGCGATCTTGCAGAGGCGCAGGAAACGGGTCATGCAGGTCTTGTTGGTAAGCCGGCCGGATCGGGACACGCTGTTGCGCGTCGTTGCCGCCGGCGGGCGGGATTCTTGTCAGCGGTTCCGCGCTCGGCGCGGCTGGCCCGGTTCAGCGATGCGCGGACGGCAGCGGGGTGGCGCCGGCACCGGGACCAGCACCCGCACCGCGCTCCAGCCGCTCCAGCCGTTTCTCCAGCCGGGCCAGATCGTCGCGCAACGCGGCCACATCGGCACGGAAATCGTCCAGCGCGGCATGGCGGACCAGCGTCGGCTGTTCGTCCAGCAGATATTCGGTCACGTTCTCGACCAGCGCCCGCCCGACCCGCAGCGCGCCGGCGTGGGCCTGCTGCGCGCCGTCGACCAGCCGCTGCGCGACGCTGTCGCCGACGGTGCCGCCCATCACGGCACGCAAGGCCCGGGCCAGATCCTCCGCGGCATCCCAGCGCAGGCTGCGCGCCAGCGTCGACACGGTATTGGCCAGCTCGGCATCGCCCTCCAGCCGCACATGGCGCATCGCGGCGGCCTGCCCCCCGGCGGCGACGTCGGCCACCACCAGCGGCCATTGCTGCAGCGGCACGGCGATCGTCACAGACGGCGGCGGCGCGTCGGCAGCGGCCAGCGCGACCATGCCTTGCGCATCGATCCGCAAGGCCATTGCAAAGGCAGCAGCGTCGAAGCCGATCACGCGGCCGGCATATGGCGTCAGCAGCTTGCGCGCCCACGGCTCCTGTTCCAGCAGATGATTGAGCGCGGCGACGATGGGGCCGGCCAGCGCGGACGGAAGAGTGTTCATGGCGTGATGGTGCGGACCACGCCGGCCAGGCCGGCGCCAATGAAAAAGGCCCACGCGCGTTGGCGCGTGGGCCTCCATTCTAAGCCAGCGCCGGGCACATCACGCCGTACCCGGGCCTTGGCTCAAGCAGCGACTCGGCCGCGGGCTCAGGATTCCTGCTGAATCCCGGCCAGCACCCAGCCGCCGGCGCCGCTGGCCGGCTTCGCCAGGTTCCACACCTCGGCGAACGGCTGCGCGGCCTCGCCTTCGTTCTCGCGGATCATGCCGCTGAAGCGCACGCTGGCCACATGCTGGTTGTCGGTCGACTCGATGCCCAGCAGCGTCGCGTCCAGCGTCACCACGTCGGTGTGGTTGCCCTGCGCCCCGCGATCGCCCAGGTCCATCTTGATCTCGGCAAACATTTCCGGCGTGGTGAACTCGCGGATGTCGTCGAGATTGCCGGCATCCCAGGCGGCCTGCAGGCGCACGAAGTAGACCTTGGCATTGCGCAGGAAGGCTTCGGTATCGAAGTCCGCCGGCACGCCCCAGGGCTGCGCGACCTGCGACCCGGCCGCCGCGGCCCCCGCGGCCGGTTGCAGCGCGGCCGGGCCGGCCGATTGGGCCGAGGGCTGCAGCACGGGCTCGCGCATCATCGGCTCCTGGCCGCGGTCGAAGGCGCCGCGGTTCAGGTCGGTCCGGCCGCCCGGCGAACCGCCGGCACCGGCCGCGCCGGCATAGGCCGGCTGCGGGCGCTTGGCGCCGCCACGGAACTTGCGGATCAGCCAGATCGCGATAAAGGCGAGCGCCGCGATCAGGATCAGGTTGGACAGGAAGGTCAGCGCGGCGCCCCCCAGGCCGAACTGCGACAGCAGCCAGCCGATGCCCAGGCCAGCGGCGATGCCGCCGAGGATGCCGCCCCAGTTGCGGCGCGGCGCGGCGGCCGTGGCGGCACCGGCGCCGGCGGTCGCCGGCGCGGCCTGCTGGGCCGGTTGCTGAGCCTGCTGCTGCGCCGGCGTCTGCTGCGGCGCCTGCTGGCGCTGCTGGGTCACGTTGGACGACTGCTTGCCGAAGCTGCGCGAACCGCCCATGCGTTTGGCTTCCGCATCGAACACCATCCCGAAGGCCAGCATGCCGGCCAGCGACCCCGCCAGGAATTTTCCGCGAATGTTGGACATGATTCCTTATCCCCTTTTATTGCGCCGCAATCGGCGCTGATTCAGTACTTACGGCCGACGTGCAAGGCAACCACGCCTGCCGTCAGGTTGAAGTATTCGACGTTCTCCAGCCCCGCTTGTTCCATCAACCGCACAAGCGAATCCTGATCCGGGTGCATGCGGATCGACTCGGCCAGGTAGCGGTAGCTGTGGGCGTCGCCGGCAACACGCTGGCCCAGCCACGGCAGCACCTTGAAAGAATAGACGTCGTATGCCTTTTCCAGCGGCTTCCAGACCTTGGAGAACTCCAGCACCATGACCTTGCCGCCCGGCTTCGTCACCCGCCGCATCTCGGCCAGTGCCCGGTCCTTGTGGGTCATGTTGCGCAGGCCGAAGGCCACGGTGACCAGGTCGAAGTGGTTGTCCGGGAACGGAATCCGCTCGGCGTCGCACAGGCAGGTCGGCGTCACGATGCCGTCGTTCAGCAGCCGGTCGCGGCCGACGCGCAGCATCGATTCGTTGATGTCGGTCAGCCAGACCTCGCCGGTCGGGCCCGCCTGGCGCGCGAACGCCTTGGCCAGGTCGCCGGTGCCGCCGGCGATGTCGAGCACCTTCTGGCCCGGCCGCACGCCGGCCTGGGCGATCGTAAACAGCTTCCACAGCCGGTGCATGCCGCCCGACATCAGGTCGTTCATCAGGTCGTACTTCGACGCGACCGAATGGAACACGCCGGCGACCTTGCCGGCCTTCTCGGTCTCGTCGACCTTCTCGAACCCGAAGTGGGTTTCGCTCATCGCTGGCTCCAGAAATCCAGGGGAGTCGGTGGGGACCGGCGGCTCAGTGATGGCCGCACCCGTGGCCGTGCGCCGCGGCGGGCGCCATCGGGGTGTCGCGGTCGGCGCCGGCGGCCTCGAGCCGCCGCAGGTAGTCCTGCCACAGCGATTCCTGCTCGGCGCCGAGGCGGTACAGCAGGTCCCACGAATAGATGCCGCTGTCGTGGCCGTCGGAGAAGCGGATCAGGATCGCGTAATTGCCGACCGGCTCGACCGCGGTCACGTTGACGTCGCGCTTGCCCGTCTGCAGCACTTCCTGGCCCGGGCCATGGCCCTGCACCTCGGCCGACGGCGAATAGACGCGCAGGTATTCGAACGGCAGCCGGAAGCTCTCGCCATTGTCGAAGCCGATTTCCAGCACGCGCGATTGCGTGTGGACCGTCAGCGCGGTGGGATGCGGGGTATCTTTTTCCAGTCCTGCCATGATTCTCGGCGCTTGCCGTGTTGGCGCGGACCCGGGCGGAGGCCAAAGCTCCTGCCGGATTCACGCTTCTACTTCTTGTACGACCCGATAGCTTACCGCACGCGACCTGCCTTGCCCATCTTCGAGCGCAGGACGGGGCACACCGGCCTCGATCGTCCCGGTGGCCACGGCCTCGGCCTGCGGCGCGCCACCCTCGGGCAGATAGCGCAGCCGGCGATTGTGGAAGGCCGCGACCGTGCTGCGGTGGGCGATGCTGACGATCGCCGCCCCGGGCAGCGCATCGACCATCAGCTGGTACATCGCGCGCTCGGTTTCCTCGTCCAGCGCGCTGGTCGCCTCGTCGAGGAACAGGAAATCGGGCTTGCACAGCAGCGCGCGCGCAAACGCCAGCCGCTGCTGCTCGCCGGGCGAGAGCCGCAGCGCCCAGTTGTCGAACACGTCCAGCTGGTTGGCCAGCGCGCCGAGCTGGGCCCGGCGCAGCGCGTCGCGCAGCGTCTGCGCCGGATGCGCGTCGCCGGCCTGCGGATAGGCCAGCGCGTCGGCCAGCGTGCCGACCGGCAGATAGCTGCGCTGCGGCAGGAACAGCGTGCGCGACGCCGCCGGCATCGCCACCGAGCCGCTGCCGTAAGGCCAGATCCCGGCCAGCGCGCGGAACAGCACGCTCTTGCCGCAGCCCGACGGGCCGGTCACCAGCCACCGTTCGCCGCGCGAGATCGTCAGCGAGAACGCCGACACCAGCGGCCGCTTGACCACCGGCAAGCCGGGGCCCCCCAGCACTGGCAGCGCCAGCGCCAGCGCGTCGATCTCGATGCGATCGCGCCCGCCGGCACCGGCATCGCCGACAGTGACCTGGATATCGTGCTCGCCGTCGTGCAGCCGTTCCTGCCGCTGGGCCTCGCGGATCGCCTGCTGGAAATCGATCAGGCGGTTCGACGCGGCCTTCCAGCCGACCAGCGTCGCATAGTTGTCGACGAACCAGGACAGCGCACCCTGGACCTGGCCGAAGGCGGTCGACATCTGCATCAGCCCGCCGAGCGTCATCTTGCCGGCGAAGTAGCGCGGCGCGGCGACCAGGATCGGAAAGATGATGGCGAACTGGCCGTAGCCCGAGCTGATGAAGGTCAGCCGCCGCGTATAGAACATCAGCTGATTCCAGTTGACGCGGATCTGCTCGAAGCGCGCGCGCAGCCCGGACTGCTCGGTCGGCTCGCCGCGATAGAGCGCGACCGGCTCGGCATTCTCGCGCAGCCGCACCAGCGAGAAACGGAAGTTCGCCTCGTATTGTTCCTGCTGGAAGTTCAGGCCGATCAGCGGGCGGCCGATCCAGTGCGTCAGCAGCGAGCCGAGCACCGCGTAGCCGCCGGCGAACCAGACCATATAGCCGGGGATCGTCATCGTGGTGCCGCCCAGCGCGAAGCTGATCGGCCCGGACACCGCCCACAGGATGCCGACGAAGGACACCAGCGTGACGACCGAATTGAGCAGGCCGAGCGACAGCGACAGCGCGCCGTCGGTAAACAGCCGCAGGTCGTCCGCCAGGCGCTGGTCGGGGTTGTCGGTCGCGTGGGTCTGCTCGATGCGGTAGTAGGCCTGCCAGGCCAGCCACTTGCCGAGGAACTGGTTGGTCATCCAGGTCCGCCAGCGCATCTGCAGCATCATCGTGTAGTACTGGCGGAAGATCGCGGCGACGATGAAGCAGGCCGCGATCATGCTGAAGCGCAGCAGCAGCTCCTTGAACGAGGCGTAGTCGCGCTGCTCCAGCGCGTTGTAGAACACGCGGTTCCACTCGTTGAGCAGCACGTTGATGTAGACGATGCCGAGGTTCAGCGCCACCAGCAGCAGCAACAGTCCGAGCCCGGCCTTGCGGTCCTCCGATTTCCAGTAGGGCTTGATCAGCGCCCAGGTCGCGCGAAAGCGCAGGCGGCTCTGGATCTGCAGCTCGCGGGCCGGGACGGCCGGACCGGGCACGGTGGCGGTGGTTGGCGTGGACATGAATGACGGCAGGCGTTAGGAACAACGGCCGCGCCGGCGCGGGTGGCCAGCACGGAACGGCGAACAGGCATCAGACGGCGGGGAAACCGCCCGGGTTCCGCGCGGCGCAACGGCGCGCATTCGGCACCATTCGCCGCAATTCGGCGCGCAGTCACGGCGCGCAGTCACCACGCAGGTAGAACGCGTCGCCTGCTCACTCGGCTGACAGCGCGGCGAGCGCCGCCCGCAGCGCCGGCAGCCGCTGCTGCAGCGCCTCGACGCGCCCGGCGTCCGCTTCGCGCTGCGGCGCGGCCCATACGGCCTCGGGGAAATGCGTGTCCCAGCGATAGCGCGGGATGATATGCCAGTGCAGGTGCGGCACCATGTTGCCGAAGGCGGCCAGATTGACCTTGTCCGGCGCCATCACGTCGCGCACGGTGCGTTCGACGCGGGCGACCAGCCGCATCAGCCAGGCCTGCTCGGCCTCGGACAGGTCGGTCTGCTCGGCCACGTGGTCTTGCCAGACGACGCGGCAGAAGCCGGGAAAGCGCTCGTGCTCGACCAGGATCACGCGGGCGCGCCCGCCCGCGTCCTGCCAGACCAGCTCGCCGCCATCGCCCTCGCACAGCGGGCAACCCGCCACGCGGGCCACGCGGGCCGTGCCCTGCTCCGCCGCGCTCATTGCCGGACCCTCACACCAGCACCCGTTCGATGCCGCCCGCGTTGGCGGCGGCGACGTAGTCGGGCATCCAGTTCTCGCCCAGCAGATGGCGCGCCATCTCGACCACGATGTAGTCGGCCTGCACCGAGGCATCCTCGTTGTAGCGCGACAGGCCCTGCAGGCAGGACGGGCAGCTGGTCAGGATCTTGACGTCGCCGTCGAAGCCGTCGGCGCGCAGCTTGCCGGCGCCCTTGCGCATTTCCTCTTCCTTGCGGAAGCGGACCTGCGTCGACACGTCCGGACGCGTGACCGCCAGCGTGCCCGACTCCCCGCAGCAGCGCTCGTTCTTCTCGATGTTGCCGGCCTCGCCGTTGCCGCCCATCAGCTGGTTGACCAGTTTGGTCGGGTCCATCGTCTTGATCGGCGTGTGGCAGGGATCGTGGTACATGTAGCGCGCCCCGGTCACGCCCTCGAGCTTGACGCCCTTCTCCAGCAGATACTCGTGGATATCGATGATGCGGCAGCCAGGGAAGATCTTCTCGAATTCGTAGCCGGCGAGCTGGTCGTAGCAGGTGCCGCAGCTGACCACCACCGTCTTGATGTCGAGGTAGTTCAGCGTGTTGGCGACCCGGTGGAACAGCACGCGGTTGTCGGTGACGATCTTCTCGGCCTTGTCGAACTGGCCGGTGCCGCGCTGCGGATAGCCGCAGCACAGATAGCCCGGCGGCAGCACGGTCTGCACGCCGACGTGCCACAGCATCGCCTGCGTGGCCAGCCCCACCTGCGAGAACAGCCGCTCCGAGCCGCAGCCCGGGAAGTAGAACACCGCCTCGCTCTCGACCGAGGTCGCCTTCGGATTGCGGATGATCGGCACGATCTCGTTGTCTTCGATATCGAGCAGCGCGCGCGCGGTCTTCTTGGGCAGGTTGCCCGGCATCTTCTTGTTGACGAAGTGGATCACCTGCTCGCGCACCGGCGGCTTGCCGACGGTGGCGGGCGGATGCGCGGTCTGCTTGCGCGCCAGCGTCTTCATCAGCTCGTTGCCGGCGCGCTGGGCCTTGTAGCCCCAGTCCATCATGACCTTGCGGGTCATGTTGATGGTCTGCGGATTGGTCGCGTTCAGGAAGAACATCGCCGCCGCGGTGCCGGGGTTGAACTTCTTCTGCCCCATCTTGCGCAGCAGGTTGCGCATGTTCATCGACACGTCGCCGAAGTCGATCTTGACCGGGCACGGCGTCACGCACTTGTGGCAGACGGTGCAGTGGTCGGCCACGTCCGAGAACTCGTCCCAGTGCTTGATCGACACGCCGCGGCGCGTCTGCTCCTCGTACAGGAAGGCCTCGATCAGCAGCGAGGTGGCCAGGATCTTGTTGCGCGGGCTGTACAGCAGGTTGGCGCGCGGCACGTGGGTCGCGCACACCGGCTTGCACTTGCCGCAGCGCAGGCAGTCCTTGACGCTGTCGGCGATCGCGCCGATGTCGCTCTGCTGCATGATCAGCGACTCGTGCCCCATCAGCCCGAACGACGGCGTATAGGCGTTGCGCAGGTCGGCGCCGGGCAGCAGCTTGCCCTTGTTGAAGCGGCCCTGCGGATCGACGCGCTGCTTGTACTGGCGGAAGTCGCCGATCTCTTCCTCGGTCAGGAACTCGAGCTTGGTGATGCCGATGCCGTGCTCGCCCGAAATCACGCCGTCGAGCGAACGCGCCAGCGCCATGATGCGGGCCACCGCCTTGTGGGCGTCCTGCAGCATGTCGTAGTCGTCGGAGTTGACCGGGATGTTGGTGTGCACGTTGCCGTCACCGGCGTGCATGTGCAGCGCGACGAAGACACGGCCGCGCAGCACCTCCTTGTGGATCTTCTGCGCCTCGTCGAGGATCGGCTTGAATTCGCCGCCGTTGAAGATCTTGCGCAGCTCGGCGCGCAGCTCGTTCTTCCACGACACGCGGATCGTACGATCCTGCAGCAGATGGAACACGGCGGCATCGGGCTGCTGCACCAGGCGCGCCTCGAAGGCCTGCCCCAGCAGGCCCAGGCCGTGGCCGATCAGCGCGGCGCGCGCCTGCGTCAGTGGCGTGTCGAGGTTGTCGCGCAGATAGACCCAGCGCGCGCGCACGTCGCGCAGCAGCGTCAGCGCCTGCTGCACGCGGTCCTCCAGCAGCTCGGCGCTGGGGATCTCGTTGGCGTCGTCGCTGCGGCCCAGCGGCAGGTTGCCGCGCGCGAAGAAGCTCTCGAGCTCGTCGGCGAGCTTGAGCTTGTTCTTGATCGACAGCTCGATATTGATGCGCTCGATGCCGTCGGTGTATTCGCCCATCCGGTTCAGCGGAATCACCACGTCTTCGTTGATCTTGAAGGCGTTGGTATGGCGCGCGATGGCGGCGGTGCGCGAACGGTCGAGCCAGAACTTCTTGCGCGCCTCGGGGCTGATCGCGACGAAGCCCTCGCCGCTCTTGCCGTTGGCCATGCGGATCACTTCCGAGGTGGCGCGCGCGACCGCGTTCTCGTCGTCGCCGACGATATCGCCGATCAGCACCATCTTCGGGAAGGCGTTGCGCTTGCTCTTGGTGGCGTAGCCGACCGCGCGCAGATAGCGCTCGTCCAGATGCTCGAGGCCCGCCAGGATCGCGCCGCCCGGCGTCTTCGACTCGATATCGAGGAAGTCCTTGATCTCGACGATGCTCGGGATCGCGTCGCGCGCCTGGCCGAAGAACTCGAGGCAGACCGTGCGGATATGGCGCGGCATCCGATGCAGGATCCAGCGCGCGCTGGTGATGATGCCGTCGCAGCCTTCCTTCTGCACGCCCGGCAGGCCGGCCAGGAACTTGTCGGTGACGTCCTTGCCGAGCCCTTCCTTGCGGAACTTGCGGCCCTCGATCGCCAGCGTCTCGCTGCGCAGCAGCTTCTCGCCCGGCGCGCGATTGCCGTCGAACCACTTCAGCTCGAACGTGGCGACGGGCACGTCGTGGATCTTGCCCAGGTTGTGGTCCAGGCGCGTGACCTCGAGCCAGTTGCCCTCCGGGTCCACCATGCGCCACCAGGCCAGGTTGTCCAGCGCGGTGCCCCACAGCACGGCCTTCTTGCCGCCGGCGTTCATCGCGACGTTGCCGCCGATGCACGAGGCGTCGATCGAGGTCGGGTCGACCGCGAACACCAGGCCCGCCTTGTCGGCGGCGTCGGCGACGCGGCGCGTCACCACGCCGGCGCCGGAGAAGATCGTCGCGACCTTGTCCGGCACGCCCGGCAGGTCGGTCTGCTCGACGGGTCCGAGCTGTTCCAGCTTCTCGGTATTGATCACCGCCGACAGCGGCGTCAGCGGCACGGCGCCGCCGGTATAGCCGGTGCCGCCTCCGCGCGGAATGATGGTCAGGCCCAGTTCGAAGCAGCCCTTGACCAGCCCGGCGATCTCTTCCTCGGTATCGGGGGTCAGCACCACGAACGGGTATTCGACGCGCCAGTCGGTGGCGTCGGTCACGTGCGACACGCGCGAGAGCCCGTCGAACTTGATGTTGTCCTTCTGCGTGACACGGCCCAGCACGCGCAGCGCGCGCTTGCGCAGCTCGTAGGCGTCGGTGAACTCGCGCTTGAATTCCTCGATGGCCTGCCGGGCGAAGGTGACCAGCTGCTCGACGCGGTGCGAACGGTCCTCGGCGGCGGGCTCGGCATGCTCGGCGCGATCGGCGGCGCGGCGCTTCTCGATCTCGGCCAGGCGGTGATGCAGCGCGGAGATCAGCATCTCGCGGCGCTTCGGGTTCTCCAGCAGATCGTCCTGCAGATACGGATTGCGGCGGACCACCCAGATATCGCCCAGCACCTCGTACAGCATCCGCGCCGAACGGCCGGTGCGGCGCTCGCCGCGCAGCTCGTCCAGGATCCGCCAGGCCTCCTCGCCCAGCAGGCGGATCACGATTTCGCGGTCGGAAAAGGAGGTGTAGTTATAGGGGATCTCGCGCAGGCGCGGAGGGGCGTCCTGCGCGGCGAGCTTGGCGTCGAGCACGAGTGGGGCATTCATGGGCGGGACCGCGGCATGCGGCGCACGGGGACGGTGCGCCTGTCGTCAACTAAAGCGCGATTGTACTGCAACGGCCGATTTTGCCGCAGCGCAACAATCCCATACCCCCGCTCGGGACATGGCTGGCGGGGCCTGGTGCTGTCGCCCCCGCGAAAGCGGGGGCCCAGCGGCTTTCGCTCCGCGACCAGGCTTCAACGACGCTGGGTCCCCGCCTGCGCGGGGACGACGAGGTCAGAACCACCCCCGCATCATGTCGCCCAGCCCCCGCCAGAAACTGTCCGGAATCCACAGCAGCGCGCTGGTCATCGCCAGATAGCGCAGCAGCTTGCCGACCGCCATATAGCCCAGGCTCGGCCAGAACGGCAAGCGCAGCCACCCGGCCAATGTGCACAACGGATCACCCAACATCGGCAACCACGACAGCAGCAGCGTCTTCGGGCCGAGGCGCCGCATCCAGCGGAAATAGCGCGCGTCCAGCGGCGGCTTGCGGGGCTTGCGCGGATGCTTGCGGTGTTCGGCATGCTCGCGCTCGTGCTCGCGATGCTGGCGCCGCAGGTGGTAGCGCACCAGCGCCAGCTTGGCCGCATAGCCGAGCCACCAGTCGATCGCGCCGCCGACCGTGTTGCCGGCGGTGGCCACCAGCAACGCGGGCCAGAACATGTCCGGATTGAGCTTGATATAGCCGAACACGGCGGGCTCGGAGCCGACCGGCAGCAGCGTCGCCGACAGCAGGCTGACGAGGAAGATCGCGCTCAGCCCAACCTTGGGCAGCGCGGCGGTGTCGAACAGCCAGTCGATCAGGCCTTCCATCAATGAATGCGGTGGTTCGGTCGAGGGTTCGGGGCGCGAAGCGGCGGCGGGCGCGACGGCCATGCCGAAGCTGCCCCGCTCGCGCGGCCGGCCATTCTAGCAAGCGCCAAGCGGGGCAACCCGCATGGCACACCCTGGGGATTTGTGATTTACTGTTAGAGCCTTTGCCAGCCTATGGTTCACTGGCCGATGGGCCGCGACGGATCGCCCGTCGCGGGATTGACCGCTGCATTCGTTGGCCGCAATCGTAAGCCGCAATCGTTAGCCGCAATCGTTAGCTGTAACACTCGCTGTACCACCATCACGAAATAGCCGCGTTCCAACAAGCGGCAGCACCGCGCCGTAGCCTGTTCCGGGCAGTCATCGCGCATTTTCGGGATACACGCGGGATGTCCGGAGCCGGCCATGTGCGTCCACCCACATGGAGACCAGCATGGCGATTCCGATCCGCCTGACCGTCAACGGCAAGACCGTCGACGCCCAGGTCGAACCCCACACCCTTCTCGTCCAATTCCTGCGTGAACAGCTGCGCCTGACCGGCACCCATGTCGGCTGCGACACCGCGCAATGCGGCGCCTGCACCGTGCATCTGGACGGCCGGGCGGTGAAGTCGTGCAATCTGCTGGCGGTGCAGGCGGACGGTGCCCAGGTGACCACCATCGAAGGGCTGGCCCCCGATGGCGAACTGCATCCGATGCAGGCCGCGTTCCGCGACTGCCACGGACTGCAATGCGGCTTCTGCACGCCAGGCATGGTGATGAGCGCGACCGCGCTGGTACAGGAGCGCCCGAACGCGGACGCCGCGGCGATCCGCGCGCATCTGGACGGCAATCTGTGCCGCTGCACCGGCTATCACAACATCGTGCGCGCGGTGCAGCAGGGCCAGGCCGCGATGGCCGGCGCCGCTGCATCCGGCGTGCCCGCATCCGCCGCCTCGGCCGAGTAAGGAGGAACCGCCATGAACGCACCCGAGACCCCACGGCTGGTCGGCGCCTCCGTCAAGCGCAAGGAAGACTACCGCTACCTGACCGGCATCGGCCAGTACACCGACGACATCGTGCAGCCGCAGCAGAGCTACGGCTATTTCGTCCGCTCGCCCTACGCGCACGCGCGCATCCGCTCGATCGACACACGCGAGGCAATGGCCTCGCCCGGCGTGATCGGCGTCTTCACCGGCGAGGACATGGCGGCCGACAAGGTCGGCGGCCTGCCCTGCGGCTGGCTGATCCACAGCATCGACGGCTCGCCGATGAAGGAGCCTCCGCATCCGGTGCTGGCCCAGGGCAAGGTCCGCCATGTCGGCGACCAGGTCGCGCTGGTGGTGGCCGAGACGCTGCAGCAGGCGCGCGACGCCGCCGAGAAGATCGAGGTCGATTACGAGGAACTGCCGGCGGTGGTGCGCACCGCCGACGCGGCCTCCGCCACCACGCTGGTGCACGACGACGTGCCGGCCAACACCTGCTACGTCTGGGGCCACGGCGACCGCGCGGCCACCGATGCGGCCTTCGCCAAGGCCGCGCACGTGACCACGCTGGAGATCGTCAACAACCGGCTGGTGCCCAATGCGATCGAGCCGCGCGCGGTCAACGCCAGCTACAACCGGCAGGACGACAGCTACACGCTGTACGTCGCCAGCCAGAACCCGCACGTCGAGCGGCTGCTGATGGGCGCCTTCGTGCTGGGGCTGCCCGAGTCGCGGCTGCGCGTGATCGCGCCCGACGTCGGCGGCGGCTTCGGCTCGAAGATCTTCCTGTATCCGGAGGACGTCGCGCTGACCTGGGCGTCGAAGAAGGTCAAGCGGCCGATCAAGTGGACCGCCGAGCGTTCCGAGTCCTTCCTGACCGACGCGCACGGGCGCGACCATGTCACGCGCGCCGAGCTGGCGCTCGATGGGGACGGCAAGTTCCTGGCGATGCGGGTCCACACGACCGCCAACATGGGCGCCTACCTGTCGACCTTCGCCTCCAGCGTGCCGACCATCCTGTACGCGACGCTGCTGGCCGGCCAGTACGCGACCCCGGCGATCTACGCCGAGGTCACCGCGGTGTTCACCAATACCGCGCCGGTCGACGCCTATCGCGGCGCGGGCCGGCCCGAGGCCACCTATGTGGTCGAGCGGCTGGTCGAGACCGCGGCGCGCGAACTCGGCATCGATCCGGCCGAACTGCGCCGGCGCAATTTCATCCGCAGCTTCCCGTATGCGACCCCGGTCGGGCTGACCTACGACACCGGCGACTACGAGCCCTGCCTGCAGCGCGCGCAGGAGCTGGCCGACGTGGCCGGCTTCCCGGCGCGCCGCGACGAGGCCCAGCGCCGCGGCAAGCTGCGCGGCCTCGGCTATTCCTGCTACATCGAGGCATGCGGGCTGGCGCCGTCGAACATCGCCGGGGCGCTCGGCGCGCGTGCCGGCCTGTTCGAGGTCGGCGAGATCCGCGTGCATCCGACCGGCACCGTAACCGTCTTCACCGGCTCGCACAGCCACGGGCAGGGGCACGAGACCACCTTCGCCCAGGTGGTGGCCGACCGGCTCGGCATCCCGCTCGATGCGGTGGAGGTCGTGCACGGCGACACCGGCCGCGTGCCGTTCGGCATGGGCACCTACGGCTCGCGTTCGCTGGCGGTCGGCGGCTCGGCCATCGTCAAGGCGCTCGACAAGATCGAGGCCAAGGCCAGGCAGATCGCCGCGCACCTGCTCGAGGCGTCGGCCGACGACATCGAGTTCAGCAACGGCGTGTTCCGCGTGGCCGGCACCGACCGCAGCAAGACCTTCGGCGAGGTCGCGCTGTCGGCCTATGTGCCGCACAACTACCCGCTCGAGCGGCTGGAGCCGGGCCTGAACGAGAACGCGTTCTACGACCCGACCAACTTCACCTATCCGTCCGGCGCCTACGTCTGCGAGGTCGAGGTCGACCCGGACACCGGCGAGACGCAGGTGGTCAAGTTCACCGCGGTCGACGACTTCGGCAACATCATCAATCCGATGATCGTCGAGGGACAGGTCCACGGCGGCATCGGCCAGGGGCTCGGACAGGCGATGCTCGAGCAGTGCGTCTACGACGGCGACAGCGGCCAGCTGCTGACCGGCTCCTACATGGACTACGCAATGCCGCGCGCGGCCGATCTGCCGGACTTCACCGTCGAGACCGCGCAGGGCACGCCGTGCACGCACAATCCGCTGGGCGTCAAGGGCTGCGGCGAGGCCGGCGCGATCGGCTCGCCGCCGGCCTTCATCAACGCGCTGATCGACGCGCTGTCGCCGCTCGGCGTGCGCGACCTGCAGATGCCGGCCACCCCGCATCGGGTCTGGCAGGCGATCCACGCGGCCGGGCAGGCAGCCGGCAACGGTGCCACCCCGGCACGCACCATCTGACGCGCGAGGAGACATCCATGTACGCATTCCAGTTCCAACGCGCGACCGATGCCCAGGCGGCGGCCGCGCTGCTGCGCAGCGACCCCGATGCGAAGATCGTGGCGGGCGGGCAGAGCCTGATCGCGGCGATGAAGCTGCGTCTGGCCGCGCCGTCGACGCTGGTCGACATCAACCGCATTCCCGGCATTCGCGACATCCGTGTCGAAGGCGACACGCTGGTGATCGGCGCCGGCGCGCGGCACGCCGATGTCGAGGCGCACCCCGAGGTCAAGCGCCGGCTGCCGGCGCTGGCCGCGCTGGCCGGCGGCATCGGCGACCGCCAGGTACGGGCGCTCGGCACGCTGGGCGGCTCGATCGCCAACAACGATCCGGCCGCCTGCTATCCGGCCGCGGTGCTGGGCCTGAACGCCACCGTGGTGACCGACCGGCGCAGCATCGCCGCCGACGATTTCTTCGTCGGCATGTACGAGACCGCGCTCGAGCCCGACGAGCTGATCACCGCGGTGCGCTTCCCCTGTCCGCGCCAGGCCGCCTACGTCAAGTTCCGCAACCCGGCCTCGCGCTTTGCGCTGGTCGGCGTGATGGTGGCCAGGAGCGTCGGCGGGGCAGATGGCAGCAGCAGCAGCAGCAGCGGCGCAGACGTGCGCGTGGCCGTCACCGGCGCCGCCGACGCGGTATTCCGCTGCGAGCCGCTGGAGCGCGCGCTGTCGGCCGACTTCAGCGCGGCGGCCGCGCGGGCGGTGACGATCCCGACCGAGGGCCTGAACGACGACCTGCACGGGTCCGCCGAGTACCGGGCGCATCTGATTCCGGTGCTGGCGGCGCGCGCGGTCGAGCAGGCGCTGGGGCAGGGTTCCTCGCAACCTTCCTGATCGTGCTGAAGCGCAGCAGCGGACCGGCTTGCCGGTCCGCCTGCTTGCCGCGGTTCTTCCCGCGATCCGGCCTCGTTCACTGCCGCCGCCTCTACCCGTCCTGTCGTCCGACCTCGCCTTCATGCTGCCCGCTTCGATCGACCAGACCCTGACGCTGCTCCAGCGCGAGCAATACTTCGCCGACCGCGAGACCGCGACCGTGCTGTTCCTCGCGCTGAAGATGCAGCGCCCGCTGTTTCTCGAAGGGGAACCGGGCGTTGGCAAGACCGCGCTGGCGCAGGCGATCGCCGCTGGCCTGGGCACCAGGCTGTTGCGGCTGCAGTGCTACGAGGGGCTCGACGCCGCCAGCGCGCTGTACGAATGGGACTATCCGCGCCAGATCATGGCGCTGCGCCTGGCCGAGGCGCGCGGCGAACGGCCCGAGGCGCAATCGCTGTACCGCGACGAATTCCTGCTCAAGCGCCCGCTGCTGGAGGCGCTGCTGCCCGACCCTGCCGCCCCCGCGGGGCCGCGCGTGCTGCTGATCGACGAGATCGACCGCGCCGACGAACCGTTCGAGGCCTTCCTGCTCGAGGTGCTGTCCGAATACCAGGTGTCGATCCCCGAGATCGGCCGCATCGCCGCGCAGCGCCCGCCGCTGATCGTGATCACGTCGAACCGCACGCGCGAGGTTCACGACGCGCTCAAGCGCCGCTGCCTCTATCGCTGGATCGGCTATCCCGAGCGCCAGCGCGAGCTTGACATCGTCGCCGCCCGCGCGCCGGAGGCCGCGGCGGCGCTGCAGACGCAGGCGATCGACTTCGTGCACCGGCTGCGCGGCATCGACCTGTTCAAGGCGCCCGGCATCGCCGAGGCGATCGACTGGTGCCGCGCGCTGGCGGCGCTCGGCGTGACCGAACTCGATCCCGATTCGGTGCGCGACACCCTCGGCGTACTGCTCAAATACCAGGACGATCTCGCGCGCGTCGGCGGGCCGACCGTGGCCGAACTGCTGGCCGGCACGCCGACGGAGCCGGCCGGGGAGCGCTGAGTGACGCCGCGCCCGCCAGCCGACGCGGCTTCACCGATGCCACACGCCGCCACGACGCCGGACGGCCAGGCCGCGGCACGTACCGTTCCCGAGCTGCCGGTGCTGGCGCGCAACATCACCCATTTCGTGCGGCTGCTGCGTGGCGCCGGCCTTCCGCTGTCGCCGGCGCAGGCCGTCGACGCGCTGCAGGCGCTGCGGCACGTCGACCTGGGCCGGCGCGACGAGGTGCGCGCGACGCTGGCCGCGCTGATGCTGTCCGGCCCCGACCAACGCCCACTGTTCGACGCCGCCTTCGACCTGTTCTGGCGCGACCCTGATTGGGAGGGCAAGCTGCGCGCGCTGCTGCTGCCGCGCGTGGACGCCGGCGCGCCGCCGCCTCGCCGCAGCAACCGCCTGGCCGACGCGCTGGCCGCGCGCAAGCCGCCCGCCGAGCCATCCGCACCGGCCCCGTCGCCGGCGGAGCAGCGCATCGGCGCGGTGCTGACCTTCTCCGCGCAGGAGCGGCTGGCGCAGCGCGACTTCGATACGCTGTCGGCCGACGAATGGCGCGCGCTGCAGCATCTGATCCGCGCGCGCCGCACGCATCTGGCAACCGAGCGCACGCGCCGGCTGCGCGCCGCCGCCCACGGCACCCACGCCGACCTGCGCGCGAGCGCGCGGCTGGCGGTGCGCCAGCACGGCGAATGGATGCGCTGGAAATACCGCCGCCACGCCGAGCGACGCCCGCCGCTGGTGCTGCTGCTGGATATCTCGGGGTCGATGAGCCAGTATTCGCGCGCGGTGCTGTACTTCTGTCATGCGTTGATGCAATCGCGCGAGCGGCTGTCGGTGTTCCTGTTCGGCACGCGGCTGACCAATGTCAGCCGGGCGCTGCGCGAGCGGGATCCCGACGATGCCGTGGAGACCATCGCACAGCAGGTGCGCGACTGGGCCGGCGGCACGCGCATCGGCGCCGCGCTGACGACCTTCAACCGCCAGTGGGCGCGCCGCACGCTGGGCGGCCGCGCCACCGTGCTGCTGGTCACCGACGGCCTCGATCACGAGCGGATCGACCTGCTGGGCGACGAGATGGCGCGCCTGCGGCGCTTCGCCCATCGCATCGTCTGGCTAAATCCGCTGCTGCGCTACGCGGGCTTCACGCCGCAGGCCCGCGGCGTGCAGGCGATCCTGCCGCATGTCGACGCGCTGCGCCCCGCCCACAACCTGGCCAGCCTGTTCGCGCTGGAATCGCTGCTCGCGGCGCCATCGGCGCGCCGGTCCGCCAACAACGACAAGGAGAACCCCGCACCATGGAAATGACCCAAACCCACCGGCTGCCGGTGCCGCAGCAGGTCGCCTGGGAGGCGTTGAACGACACGGCCCTGCTCCAGCATTGCATTCCCGGATGTGAGAGTATCGAGCCCGATGGCGACAACGCCTACCTGCTGAGCATGACCGCCGCGGTCGGGCCGGTGAAGGCGAAGTTCAAGGGCCGGATGGCGCTGCAGGATATCCAGGCGCCGGACAGCTATACCATCGCGTTCGACGGCCAGGGCGGCGCGGCGGGCTTCGGCAAGGGCACCGCGAAGGTGCGGCTGGACCCGGACGGCGACGAGACCGTGCTGTCGTACACGGTGCAGGCGCAGGTCGGCGGCAAGATCGCGCAGATCGGCTCGCGGCTGGTCGATGGTGCCGCGCGCAAGATGGCGGACACCTTCTTCACGCGCTTCTGCGAGGCGGTCAGCGGCGGCGCGTCGCCGGCGGATGAACCTTCTGCGGCCGATTCGGCCGAAGGCGAACAAACGAAACGGAAGCGATCATGGACAGCGTGGATCTCGAAGTCCTGAAAAGCAGTGTGCGGTGGACCGCCGAAGGCCACCGCACGCTGCTGGTGACGGTAGTCAGGACCTGGGGCTCGTCGCCCCGCCCCGAGGGCGCGATGCTGGCGGTGCGCGACGACGGGCTGGTGGTCGGCTCGGTGTCGGGCGGCTGCATCGAGGACGACATCATCGACCGGGTCCGGCGCGAGGGCATCGCGGCCCGCACGCCGGAGGCGATCAAGTACGGCATCAGCGCCGAGGAGGCGCACCGCTTCGGCCTGCCGTGTGGCGGCACCATCGAACTGGTCGCCGAACCGGTGACGGCCGACAGCGGCCTGGCCGAGCTGCTGGACGCGGTCGAGAACGGCAGGCTGGTGACCCGCACGCTCGACATGGCGACCGGCAAGGCCACGCTGGGCCCGGCGCAGGCCACCGACGGCCTGAGCTTCGACGGCCGCACACTGGCGACGATCCACGGGCCGCGCTACCGGATGCTGGTGATCGGCGCCGGACAGCTGTCGAAATACCTGTGCCAGATCGCGGTCGGCCTCGGCTTCCAGGTCACGGTCTGCGATCCGCGCGAGGAATACACCGAAACTTGGGACATCCCCGGCGTCACCATGGTGCGCACGATGCCGGACGACACCGTGATCGAGATGAAGCTGGACGAGCGCTGCGCGGTGATCGCGCTGACGCACGATCCGAAGCTCGACGACCTGGCGCTGATGGAGGCGCTGCGCACGCGCGCCTTCTATGTCGGCGCGCTGGGGTCGCGGCGCAACAACCAGGCGCGGCGCGAGCGCTTGAAGGAATTCGATCTGAACGACGCGCAGCTGGCGCGGCTGCACGGACCGGTCGGCATCTATATCGGCAGCCGCACGCCGCCGGAGATCGCGATCTCGATCCTGGCCGAGGTGGTCGCAGCGAAGAACCACGTCTCGCTGCCCGACATCCTGCAGGTCGAGGGCGCCAAGGCCGCGCGCGAACTGGCGGCCAACGAGGCCAGCGCATGCAGTCCGGGCCGCTGATCGATTCGGATCTGCCGGCCGGCATCCTGCTGGCGGCCGGCTACGGCCGCCGCTTCGATCCAGGCGGCGCGCGCAACAAGCTGCTGCAAGCGCTGCCGGACGGACGCACCGTGGCGTGGCACAGCGCCCGCACGCTGGCCACCGCGCTGCCCGGCGCGATCGCCGTGGTGCGGCCGGGACAGCCGGAGCTGGAACGGGAACTGAGCGAGGGCGGCTGCACGGTGCTGGCCTGCGCGCGCGCCGAGGCCGGCATGGGCGCCGCGCTGGCGGCGGCGGTCGAAGCCCGC